>JBLHHN010000472.1:0-4593 GCA_047616785.1 Verrucomicrobiales bacterium | reverse complement strand
ACTCAAAATCTGACGCTTTCGAAAATCTCAGAAGCTCTTCGGTAAACTCGAAAACTGGACGATGTTCCAGAGGGCGACGCTTTTACATGCACCAACATCAACCCAATGCCGAAAAAAACTTCACAAATCCATTTGCCTTCATTCTGATATTCTAACGGATAGGCTAAAAGCAAGGTTCTAATTCTAACTCTCTCCCCACCCCAAAACCACCCGCTGCGGTTCCAAGGTGTCATATTACTTTTTGTTAGACGCGTCCCCTAATCTTGATTGATCGCCGTGATGGATCAGGAACTACTGTCCGCATGCTACTTTGGAGCCAGCTCTTCCAAGTAATCCAGCAGACTCGCAAACTCATGCACGGTGAAGGGCATCATGAGTCCAGGGGGCATCATGGACGTAGGCAGCTTCTGCCGTTCCTTGATCTCGCTGGTCTTGAGCGCGTATTCCTGGGCGGCGATGTTTCGGAGCTTCACTTCCTCAGCACCCTCTAGCGTGATGAAACCGAGGTGTTGGGTGCCATCAAGCATCGTGATCAGTTCACTGGCGAAGCCTTGGGCGATGGTCTTGCCCGGCTCGAGGATGTTCTGTGCCAGTTCTGGGCGTTTGTAAGTCTGGGCGATGTTGCCAAGGTAGGGGCCCTTCTGCGCTTCATCTTGGGTCACCGTGTGGCAGGCGTTGCACGTTGCTCGAGTGAAGACTTCCTTGCCTAACCGAACATCGCCTTTCCTCTCTATCACTTCGGCAATGGCTTCTTCGGGTTTCAAGGTCTCGATCTTCGGCGTCCGGTCGCGCCGACGCCTGCTCCGAACGACTTTGGAGGCGCTTTCGGCAGCATCTCTGACTTGTGGATTCGGATCTTCCAACGCTTCCTGAATCTTGGAAGCGTAGGCGCGATGCCGGATAGCGGCGACCGCTGAAATGATCTGTGCCCGGCGAGCTGGTTGTAGCCATCCCGTCTCTAACGCTTTCGCAGATAGCTCTTTGGCTTCGGGACTCCCTTCTTTGCGGTCGCTCAGACGGAGCAGCGCAGCGTCCGCCCACAGGGAAGATGGTTGGCCGACTTTCGCCGCTTCTTTTTCGAGGAAGAGATGATGATTCTCCAGCGTCGGCGATCTGACAAAGGCATTCACGGCATCGGCGAATTCTTCCTGCGCGGTGCCGTGCTGCCGTTTGGCGATCTTAAGCTCATGCTTCGCTTTGATAGGATCGGGAAGATTCTTCGCGACGGAAATGGCTTCCTCACGAGCACTCACTCTTTCCTTTAACATCGAAAGAGCGGTGAGAGTGACGGCACAGCCTTCAGCGCTCTCTGTCTTTGCTAGAGCGATGAGGGCATTGGCCACGGAATCTTCGGGGCCATCTTTCGCCACTTCGATTAACAAAGGGATCGCCTCAGCAGGCATCGATTTGGAGGCGGCCAGTTGTTTGATGGCTTCTGGCAAGATCTTGGGATCTTGTTTCGCCAAAGTGAGCATCCGTTGCATGGCGTCATCCGATTGGATGCGATTGCGGCTCATTTCCTGTACGAGGAATGAGGCTTCCTCGGCAGCCGCACTTGCCAGGGTCTCTTTGAGAACGCGCACAATGACAGGCGTCTCGCTCCAAGGCTCTGGCTGATAATAGGGGCCACGTGTGTCCGGACGGGTTCCCCAGGAATCGCCATTCCATTCGCCTTCGTGATAGTGCAGACGACAGAGAGTCGCTAAGAGGCATTGTCGAAGTTCCGATTCTGTGGTCTTGCCCAGCCTTTCGATCACGCCGTTGACCACTTCAGGGGTATGGATCATGGCTAGAGCACGGAGCAGCACACTGGCTCTATCAGGCTCACGATCGATCGCGTCAAAGACAGGCGACGAGATGCCCCGCATGCCGAGTGCACGAATCGCAGTGTGACGGGTCACACCATCATCGGACGATGCCGCAGAGATGAGGTGCTGCACGCCTTCGGTGTCCGCGTCATTCGCTAGGCTGTAGAATTGGTCTAACTGATTTCTCTTTGGCGAACGCATCTCATCGAACTGTCGGAAGTAGGTCTTTGCGGACTCGGTCTCTCCGCGTCTCAGAAGTTCCCTATGAGCCTCAAGCCTTCGCCGGTGACTCGGATTCCTTCCCATCTTTAACATAGCCATAAGTTCCTCGACACTTGCCTTGGCAAAGTCTGGCAGCGGTTCCGGCTGATATCCGGTCGGCTTGGCGCAAACGATATAACCGACGTCGGGCCCTTCCCATTTGAAGGTCGCCCCTTTCCAACTCGCGCAATAGACGCGACTCATGGCATCGACATCAGCATCTGTAGGACGTGTCATGCGGATGAAAGGCTCGGGCTTGCGCGTCTCTTCGAAGGTGGCGCCCTTGGCTTTCACGGCATGATGCCAAAGCGCTCCGGTGCCCCAGTCCGCAGTGAAAGGGGCGTTGTTCCAAATTCCGAAACCAGGCTCGTCAATGTAGACCGCGCCACAACCGGAGCCTCCTCCATAGTCGGCCAACGGTGTGATGATCTCATCCGGGAAATTCTTGTAGAGGCGAGGATACCCGTGATTGGCCAAACCCGTGAGATGATGAAAACGCACGTCCCAGCCACCGCCGTCATTGGTGTTGTCCCGCGCGAAGATGTCCATGAGCGGACTGATCGCGACTTCCAGGATGTTTCGAGTGCCGGTGTTGAAAAGTTCTAACTCTGTCCCATCGGGCCGCACGCGAATGACACCACCGCCACGATGTTGTAACGCCCGTCCGTCGGTTCCTTCGGCATTTAAGAAACCGAAATCACCGCCTGCGATGTAAAGCCAGCCATCGATCCCTAACGTCAGACCATTGGTGGTGTGATCTGCCGGACGATCTTTGAATCCAAATGCGATGTCTTTGACCAGAATCTTCTGTTCATCCGAGACGCCGTCGTCGTCTTTATCGATGAAGACACTGAGATGCGGTGGGTGCACTAAGTATAACCTATCATGATCCCAAACGAGACCACGTGGAGAATCGACCTCACAGAATACTTTCGTTTCATCGGCCCGACCATCGCCATCCAGATCACGCAAGCGAATGACACGCCCACGATCAGGATCTCGACCGAGCGAGCCATTGCCATCACTGGAAACGTACAACGTGCCATCGGGTGCCGCTCCGACATAGACGGGATAGTTCACCATCGGCGGCGCGGCAAAGACCGTCACGTCAAACCCATCAACGACTTTAGTGTCTTTGAGAATCACCGCTTCCTGCGTAGCGGTGAGCTGAGCCACCGTCGGAGGAATGTTGCCAGACTCGGCGTAAGGGTCCGTTTCAGTCTGCGCTTGCACACTGAACACACAGGCGGTGGCAACCGCTAGGGTTCGTAACATCGAAATGTAATTATAAGTCAGTCTTTCCCATAGCCGTCCGTGGCCTTGCCATCTTCACCGAGATGGCCCGTGACCCAGAGCAAGCCTCGGCTCACTAGATCGAGGTAGCGGTCATCCGCGACCGTTTCATTGAAATGACCAATCGTAGTGCTGAAGGTCTTGGTCTTATTCGCACCATACTCATTCGTCCACGCCACCACCGCATTCACTTCAGTAGGCTTGGCCTTAGGATCCGCAGGTTGCCCCTTCTTCTTGCGCGGAGGCACCATCTGTTTGCCAGAGGCTAACGGATGTGCGGTGGCAAATATTTGCACATTGTTATAAAGTTCCTCGCCGCCCGTGCTCCAATCTGCCATGCCGACAGTAATCGGATGTTTCTTGTCCGTGAACGTGATGTCGATCGGCTCTTTGGGACCATGTCCTGTCGACTGAAGACCGATCATTTCAAACCACCCAGCATTGTCAGCTCCTGGATTGACCGGCTTGCGGAAATCGTCCCAGCGATAGCTATGCATGGCACAATGGATATTCACCGCAGGCACGCCCTGAAGGTGGGCATCCAAGATGCGCTTCACATACTCTTTGTTCGTCACATCAGCTGAACATTCGTCGTGCAGAATGACATCGTAACCCTTCGCCCAATCAGCCGATTCATAGCGAGGAAACGTCGTCTTGGTCGATTTGTCTGGGCTGTATTCCACGTCCACCTCTGCCTTGAGCCGTGACTCGATCCCTGCTTTCAGCAAGTCCTTCTGAGCCCCGTAGTCGTGGCAGCATCCGCCTGCGATGAGAAGGATACGGAGAGGTTTCGCAGTGGCATCGGTCGTTTCATCGGCAGCATTAGCAGCCAACCAGACACCGAGGGAGAGAGTAAGAAGGAGGGCAGGATATTTCTTCATGGACATCATCTAACCCCACAATAAGTCAGACGTTCAAGAGAAGTCTGGTGGCCGCTTCTTCGTCAAACTTCCGGCTCCTCACGCACCACAAGCGATTCCAATGGCTCTGAATCGTAGACGATCTTATCCGCTGGGTGTGCGATGAATTCCGTGCCAGTTTCTTCCGCCAACTGACGCACTTTCTCAGCGGCACGGCCCATTGCGATCGTTGCACGATCAATCCAGTCCTCTAGCCTGAATTATTCACGTAAGATAAGTGTTGTACATTGTAACTTGTTGGTTTACAGTGTTTTATGGATACAAAAGAGGGCAATTCGGATAAGGAAAAGAATATTTCTGTCGGTGAGAAG
>JBLHHN010000471.1:0-4596 GCA_047616785.1 Verrucomicrobiales bacterium | reverse complement strand
CCGAGGCCGCTCGGAGGCCGAGTTCATCTGCAGATTCGCAGATTGTGATATCCATGGCGTGAGGATCGAGCGCTCGGACTCGGAGAGCAAGGGCTTTCTCAAGTTGCTAGATGGTCAGTCGATTCACAGCAGAGACCAAGGCTCGCAGTCCGGCCATTTCGATCGAGGCATCGATGCCGCAGCCCCAGAAAAGGGTGTTGTCCGACTCCCGTTGCAGCTGGACATAGGCCGCTGAATTCGTCGCCGATCCTTTTCCAATTGCATGGGATCGGTAATCTGTGAGGCTGAAAGATTTCCAGCCTTGGGTGTCCAACGCTTGGACAAACGCACTGATCGGTCCGTTCCCCGCCCCTTTCAATTCTATCGCCGCACCGTCTCGCGTGACCTGAGCCGTGCACGTGACTTTGCCAGGATTGTTCTTGTGATGTATGATCTCATAGTGAATCAATTCGAGAGGAGACTGCCGATTGACGAACTCTCCATAGAAGGCATCTCGAATCTCATCGACACTGAGCTCTTTACCTAACTGATCGGCTAACTGATTGATGGTCAATCCAACTTCGGGATGCATCGTCTTGGGCAACTCCAAACCATGCTCGCGATCGAGAACGTAAGCGACGCCTCCTTTTCCACTTTGGCTATTGATGCGAATGATAGCCTCATAAGTCCGACCGATGTCTCGTGGATCGATGGTCAAATATGGCACAGCCCAACGCTGGTCCTTTACGTTTGGATCACGTAGATCCATGCCTTTCTTAATGGCATCCTGGTGGCTGCCTGAGAATGCTGTGAAGACGAGTTCCCCGCCATACGGTTGCCTCTCTGGCACAGTCATACGCGTGGTGCGTTCGTAGACGTCGCGAACGTGGGAGAGGTTCGAGAAATCCAATCCCGTCGTGATGCCGTGACTGTTCATGTTCAACGCGACCGTGACGATATCCAGATTGCCCGTACGCTCGCCATTTCCGAACAATGTCCCTTCGACGCGGTCTGCGCCTGCCATCAAGCCCAGCTCGGTGGCCGCAATGCCGGTGCCACGATCATTGTGGGTGTGCAAGCTGATGATGGCTTGATCACGGCGTGAGAGATTCCGACAGAACCATTCAATTTGATCCGCATGGATGTTCGGCGTGGTCCATTCTACGGTGGCTGGGAGATTGAGAATGAGGCGTTTCTCTGGCGTGGGTTGCCACTGATCGATCACAGTCTCACAGATATCTAAAGCAAACTCCAATTCCGTGTCAGAGAAACTCTCCGGCGAGTATTGGAAATCAATGTTTGTGTCTGGCACAGTCGGAACCAAGCTCTTAACCAAGGCCGTGCCATCCACGGCAATGCCTTTGATGGTCTCTTTGCTAGCATTTCTAAAGGTCACCCGTCGCTGTAGAGGCGAGGTCGAGTTGTAGAGGTGCACAATGACATTCTTCGCTCCCTTGATGCTCTCGAAGGTCCGTTGGATCAAGTGTTCGCGCGCTTGGACAAGCACTTGAATCTGAACATCATTCGGAACCAGACCTTCCTCGACCAAGCGCCGCATGAAGGCGAACTCAGTATCTGAGGCAGAAGGGAAACCGACCTCGATCTGTTTGAATCCGATTGAAACTAACAGATGAAACATCTCGAGTTTCTCTTCGACACTCATGGGGATCGCGAGGGCTTGATTGCCATCACGGAGGTCCACACTGCACCAGATCGGTGCGTTCACGATTTCACGGTCCGGCCATTGGCGGTCGGGAAGATCGACTTTGGAGAAAGTTCGGTATTTGGTTAAAGTGTCATGTTTCATCAGAGAAAGGTAGGGAAGTGCATGGAAAGAGTCTCAGGAGACGTTCCAGAGACAAGGACAAACGCCGTTGGGTCTGTTGGTCGCGAACTAGGCGCGAAGAATCAGACCCGCGTTAATAAGTCGCAGGTTGCCGAGGGTCATCAGAAGTCGTTGTTTCGGCAAACGGGTCATCGAGAGGGATAGCCTAGGAACAAAAGCAGGGCTGTCTAATTGAAATGCCTGGCCTTTCGGACTAAAGGACGGCGCCTATGTTTCTCATCTCTCTTTGTTCCAGCCTGCAAGGTTTCTTCACTGAAGACGCGCGTGGCTTTGAGGAGCTAATGAAAGTCGAGGGGAAAGTCTTTCGTGAAGTGAAAGGCCGCAGGACGGTGCTCTTTCAGAGTGGTGGGAAGCGTTATTTCATCAAAGCGCACAAGACCGCCCGCATTTCTGAGTGGGTCAAAAGTCTCGGATCGCTGAAATGGCCCGTTCTAGGGGCCCGCCCGGAATGGCTCGGCATCGAAGCCTTGAACAAGGTCGGTGTGCCGACCATGACTCTCGCTGGTCATGGCATGCGCGGTTGGTTTCCTGGGAGTGGCGGCTCATTTGTTATCACGGAGGCGGTGGAAGATTCGATCAGCCTAGAGACGCTGTTAGAACGACGGGAAGAATTCGGAGACGTCCAGCGCGATCGTTTGAAACGCCACCTGATCCCGCAAATAGGTGATCTTTCTCGGCGCTTGCATGAAGGAGGCATCAATCATCGTGATTTCTATCTCTGCCATTTCCTGACCCAAGACAGTGATTGGTCACAATGGCAGGCTTCTGACGACATTGATCTCACAGTGATCGATCTCCATCGCGTGCAGCTGCGCAAAGGACCCACACCGAATCGGTGGCGGGTGAAGGATCTCGGTGCTTTGGTCTATTCAGCTTTTGGTGCAGAACTCACGGTCTCCGATGCCATGCGATTCATCCGCGCCTACTACGGAGAAAGCGCGGACTGGAAACAGCGTTATCGTAAGGATCGCGATTTCTGGTATCACGTGACCGGACGAGCACTAGGATTCAAGCGAGAATGGGACCGTCAGCAGGCGAAGAAAGCCTTGGCTGAAATGTAGATGTGAGAATGTGGTATGTTCTTGGCTTGAAAGGGGGCTGGCAGTAGAAGGGTCCCGGTTGTTGAGCAAGCAGGTTGGTGGCGTTGGGAAGGAGTTGTGGTTGGTCTATGATTCTGGAATTACATTACATTCTGGATAAAGCGATAGAACAAACGCACTCGTGGTGAGGGCGCTTGAGTATGAAGGTAAGCGGTGGCGCCGGTTCGGCCGGGGACATCGGTCGCTATGGTTGTCCAGTTGGCTTCGCCTAACAAGGTGGACCGTTGAGTGTCATAGGATGAGCCAAGTCCCGTGGCCCAAATGACTGTGACTTTGGAAGGTCCCTTGAGCAAGATCCGTGGCTTCGGCTTAGAGGAGCAGAGAAAAGGAATTGCTTCCGCTCTTCATGCTGGTGGAAATGTCAGCGACCGATTGGTACCGGATAGGGAGAGAGTGCTCACGAGAGGACTCGAACCTCCACGGGGTTGCCCCCACTAGAACCTGAATCTAGCGCGTCTACCAGTTCCGCCACGTGAGCCGATCGAGCGCTAGCTTCCATGGATTCTTCAGGGGCTCAACTCAAATCTTTGGTCTCGATCTCGTCTTTGGGAGGTAGAAGCCTTGCCGAAGGGCTTGGGTTACGGAATCCTTGGGGTTTCACGGTCGATTCATGCTATTCAACTCCCTAGAGTTCATCATCTTTTTCGCCCCGGCGGTGATCTTGATCTATGCGTTGTTGAAACGGTGGCAACGTGCCGATCTCGCGGAACTCTGGCTGATTCTGAGTTCGTTCTTCTTCTACGCGTGGTGGCAGCCACGCTACTTGCCGCTTCTTCTGGGCTCGATTGGGGTGAACTACCTGATCGGCAGGGCCTTTCGGCGAACGGACGGTTCTGGGGCTCGGAAATCGCTTCTTGTCCTTGGGGTGACAGCGAATCTTGGACTCCTGGGGTACTTCAAGTATGCGGGGTTCCTAACAACGTCCATGAGGGGTGTGGGAATGGGCTGGGTGCCGTCCGTGGACGTGATCTTGCCATTAGCTATTTCCTTTTTCACCTTTCAACAGATCGCCTATGTCGTGGATTGCTATCGAGGGAAGGTGAATGAGCTCTCCTTGCGTTCGTACAGTTTGTTTGTGTCGTTCTTTCCCCAGTTGATTGCCGGGCCGATCGTTCATCATAGCGAGATCAGCCCACAGTTTGAGCGCAACCGGACGCGTGGTTTGCGGATGGAGGATGTGGGGATTGGGTTGATCATCTTCTGCATGGGACTTGGAAAAAAGGTTCTGATTGCGGATCAGCTTGCTCTGGCGGCGACGCCTGTCTTTGCGGCGGCCGATGCAGGAGGGACGGTGACGTTTGTTGAAGGCTGGTGCGCGGCCTTGTCTTACAGTCTCCAACTTTACTTCGATTTCAGCGGTTACTGCGACATGGCCACAGGGGTGGCGCGATGCGTGGGCATTGTCTTGCCGATGAATTTCAATTCCCCCTACAAAGCACGAAATGTCATCGAATTCTGGCGGCGGTGGCACATCACATTGTCACGATTCTTGCGGGATTATCTCTACATTCCACTGGGCGGAAATCGGAAAGGTTCGTTGCGTCGCCATGCCAATCTTATGATCACCATGCTCTTGGGAGGGCTATGGCATGGGGCAGGGTGGAACTTCATGGTCTGGGGCGGTCTACACGGTTTGGCTCTCACGGTGAACCATGGCTGGCAGCAAGTGCG
>JBLHHN010000470.1:0-4600 GCA_047616785.1 Verrucomicrobiales bacterium | reverse complement strand
GGCCCATCGAGATGAACAAGATGCTCACCATCGAAGAACGCGAATGAAGCTGAAGGAGATAGCCCTCATGTTGGTCCTTGGGCTGATCTCGGCGAGAGCGCAGGAGAAGGCTGGAGCCGCGAAACCTTTCCAAGTTCGTCCGGGCGAGAGCATTCAGTCAGCGCTTGAGGCTGCGGCGAAAGATCCGAAGCGAAAACGGATCGTCGTGCATGCGGGGACTTATCGTCCGCAGCAGTCGGGTCAGGCCATGATCTGGTTCAATCAACGGCACGATGGCATCACTCTGGAAGCCGAAGGAGAAGTCATTCTGACCGCGGCAAATCCGAAACTAGCAGATAATTCGAAGCCCAGCTTCCCAGCCATTGTCAATCACGTCGTCTACTTTGGGGATGGCGTCAGTCGAAAGACAACCTTGCTTGGATTCAAGATCACTGGGGCCAATGGATTTCTAACCACTGAAGACGAACCCGCCAACATCCAGACTGACATTAACGCCACCAACATGGAGCGGGCCAAGTTCTTCTACACGGACGGAGGCGGCATCAAGATCTTCGGACGTTCCTACCCCACGATCGAGCAAGTCGAAGTCTACGACAACTTCACCAGCCCCTGTGGCGCAGGCGTCTCGGTGGAGCATCGAGGGCACACGGATGGTTCCAAATTCAAATCGGTGCTTCTCCGCAACTGCATCTTTCGGAACAACCGTTGTCCCATCAGTGGAGCCGCCGTGGATCTCCTCCATGGGAGTTCGGCAGAGATCGTGAATTGCCTATTCGTCGATAACCTATCTAACGGCACCATGGATGAATTGGCCAAGACACCTGGGAAATGGAAACCCAAACACGGGTCTGGAGCTCTCACACTCTTTCCAGACTCCAAAGTCCTGCTGCGTCGTTGCACCTTCACCGGGAATCGCAATGCGGTCGACGATGCCAACCCAGGAAACATCTACGAGGACTCCATCTTTTGGAAGAACAACGCCGCCGGAGGTTGGCCCACAGGCTCTCGCTACGAACTCGATCTCGCCTCCGGCGTCGGCGTGAGCGGGTGTTTCGTCGGAGGCGAAATCAACGACGTGACAAGCACCATCGACAACGAGGACAATGTCATCGGCTGCGCCGATCCCAAGTTTGATGCGAACTATGTGCCGCAAGCCAAGGAGTTTGAGGACGTCGGGTATCGTCCTGAGTAGCCGCAATCGTGAGAGGGAGATCTCACGTTCATCGTGGTACGCGACAATGGTAGTGGTGACTTTTAGTCGCCACAGATCTCTGAAATACGATTCAGTGGCGACTAAAAGTCACCGCTACCGAGCTTGCGTCGGGCTTGACTGAGTGCCCGGACGGCGTCAACTCTGGGAAATGAGCTATTTCTTCCTTCGCCTTTGCCTCGGCTGCCTTGTCTTGCTGGCGTTTGGATGTTCGAAGAAGAAAGAGACTCCGACTGCAGAGTCTCCGCTGGAGAATCCTGTAGAGTCGATCGTTGCGGATGGAGACACTAAGGAAACGGCTCGGTTGTGGAGTGATGCGATCAAGTCGGAATGGGCGGTGATCGCTGAGGCCATGGTGGATGCCGAGGAGGTGCCTGCGGCTCTGAAAGATGGCTTGGCCATGCCTGGAATCGCTTCCTCAGAGCAGAAAGAGATCTTTGAGGGGAAATCAATCAAGACGGTGGAGATCCATTCCGCGGAGACGTTGGTGGAGTCGTCTGCTGAAGATTTCCTCGCGCAGCTCCGCGAGGTTCTTTGCCTTGCCACTGGCGATGAGGAAAGTTCGGTCTACTTCAAGCTTTATGGGATTGATAGGAATGGTGAGCTTCTGAAGACCCGCCAACGTCTCATGGCACACGGAACGCGCGACGGCAAGGAAGTCCGCTCGTATGGAGTGGTGGATGCGAGCTGGAAGACACCGGAAGATGGGACGCCTCGTCTGGTGAGTTTCGCCATGCCTACATTGATTCAGAATGAACTGCTCAAGCCTGCGGCGATGTTTGAAGACATCGCGGGTGATATCTTGGGTGGCAACGCTTCTTGGAATGAACAACTTCAGTTAGGCATGAACACGTGGCGAAGCCACATCGACCGTTCTTTGAATCCAGACTTCCTTGGATATCATGGCGTGGCCATTGCCGATGTCGATGGAGATGATTTGGAAGATGTGTATCTTTGTCAGCCTGGCGGCTTGCCGAATCTCTTGTTCAAACAACAGCCCGATGGCACCTTGGTGGACATCTCCAAGTCCGCTCGGGTCGATTGGTTAGACAACTCGACCGCCTCTTTGTTAGTAGACCTCGACAACGATGGCGACGCCGATCTCGCGGTGGCCACACGGACGGCGTTCTTGATTCTAGAGAACAATGGCAAGGGAAGGTTCTCTCTCCGCGAACGCCTGACCAATCTTGGCATGAGTTATTCTCCCACGGCGGCCGACTATGACTTGGACGGCGATCTCGATCTCTTGGTGCTACGTTATGCTGGTAACAGCTCCAAGACGGGTGAGTTCCCCACGCCGCATCCCTTCCACAGCGCACGCAATGGGGGCGCGAATGTGCTCTTACAGAACCAGGGGGACTTTGGCTTCCTCGACGTGACGGATGATGTGGGCTTGGGCGTGGAGAACTACCGTTTCTCCTTCGCCGCGTCCTGGGAGGATTTCGACAACGACGGCGATCTTGATGTGTATGTGGCCAATGACTTTGGTCCAAATCAGTTGTTTCGAAATGAAGAAGGGGCGCATTTCATTGATGAATCGGGCGAGAGCGGTTCTCAGGACTGGGGCTTTGGCATGTCCGCCACCTGGGGGGATTATGATAGGGATGGTGCGATGGATCTCTATGTGTCTAGCATGTTCTCCAGCGCGGGAAATCAGATCGTCGCTCAAGCCGACTTCAATCCCACCATGCCGGAAGAAACTCGGAAGAAGTATCTTAAGATGGTGCGAGGGAACACATTGATGCGAAATGCAGGTGAAGGACACTTCACCGATGTGACCAATCCCACGGCGGAAGGCTTCGCCGGTTGGGCTTGGGGATCAAAGTTCGCGGATCTCAACAATGACGGTTGGGAGGATCTCTATGTGGCCAATGGCTACATCTCGCAGCCCGATACGGACGACTTGTGAATGTTCTTCTGGAGGCGGGTCGCGCCTCAAATACCGGAAGAGGGACTGAAGCCGACGGCGACGCCAGGCTACACGCGCAACTTCCGTGATCTCAATGATCAGGTCTCGCGCGGCAAGTCTTTCAGTGGCTACGAACGCAACCCGCTGTTCTTAAATCTCGCTGGCAAGGGCTTTTCCGAAGTCGCCGGACTGCTTGGCGTCGATTACGAAGATGATGCTAGAGCAGTCGCGGTGGTGGATTGGGATCGGGATGGTGACCTGGACCTGTGGGTGACAAATCGCACCGCGCCTCAGGTGCGTTTGCTAAGAAACAACCAAGGTTCACCCACCTCGTCCATAGCGATCCGACTCATCGGCAATGGCACGACGACGAACCGTGATGCCATCGGCGCAAGACTCACGCTCACACAATCGGCGGAGCAACAGATCCGAACGACCCATGCCGGAGACGGCTTTCTCGCCCAATCGAGTGCCTGGACTCACTTTGGTCTAGGCGAGTCTAACGACGGCCTCAAGCTCACAGTCAAATGGCCAGGCGGGGACTCCGAAACGTTCACCGATCTTCAAGCGGGTGCGCGCTACACCATCCACCAAGGCGAAGGGCGACTCACTCTATCCTCAGCCGCAACTGTAGAGATCGCGCACAAGACGGAGGCATCTTCTCCCGCTCCGAGCAAGCGCGGCTTCTGGGTCGCCAATCAGGTGCCGTTTCCCGAGCTCACATGTACGGATCCTCAGGGAGCGGCACGCGTGACCACGGACTTCATCGGCAAGCCCCTGCTCATCAATCTCTGGGCGACGTGGTGCGCGCCATGTGTCGTAGAGTTAGGCGAATTCGGAAAACATGCCGCAGAACTGCAAGCTCAGGGAGCGACCATGCTCGCGCTCAATGTCGATGGACTGGCCGTGGAGGGAAGTGCGGATCCCGGACAGAACGTCGAAGAGATACTCACGCGCATTGGCTATCACTTGCCTCACGGCACGGCACGCCAAGAGAATCTGGCCAAGATTGAGATCTTGATAGAATATCTCACCTCGCAACGCGCGCAGCTGTCCATTCCATCGAGTTTCCTCATTGATGCCAAAGGCAACATCGCCGCGGTCTACCTGGAAGCCATCGGTTGGGAACAGTTCTCTGCCGATCTCGCCTTGCTCAATGCCTCCCCTGCCGAACAACTCAAACGCGCCACGCCGCGACCCGGCCGATGGTTTGCCGACCCGCGTCAGGTGGATCGTGATGCCTACCTGGGCGACTACGCGACGCTCTTCGCCACCAATGGTTTCCCCAAGGAATCGCAGCGCCTCTATCAGTTAGTCAAACCACAGGATGGCGACCGGACAGCTCAAGAGTTCTACAATCAAGCCAAGTCAGCAGCACAGCAAGGCTTGAAGACGGAGGCCATGGACTATTACCGCAAGGCCATTCAATTAGACCCGAACTACGGACAAGCACTCACAGGTCTAGGAGCCATGCTGCTCAT
>JBLHHN010000469.1:0-4603 GCA_047616785.1 Verrucomicrobiales bacterium | reverse complement strand
GTTCACGACATACAAGACTCAGGAGCGCTGGTTCGATCTGGAGTGACTTGAAACCTGTTTCTTCGTCGTCATCATCGGAAACGAAACGGACGATTTCACGAGCAACGACCTCATCTACGAGATGCGCCCCAGGCTTCAAGATGACATCCAGCGCTTGCTCACCGTTCATCCTTTCTAAGGAAAAGCGGTTGTGCATGATGGAAGGCATCGCCTTGCGCAGACCATCCAAACGCGAAACGAAATCCTCCCTTAGGGTAATAATGATCTTGAAGCGTCTCTGGTGGTAAGCTCCAGGAAGATGGCCCCCGTCTTGACCCAGACGCTCCTGGAGATGGCTCGGAACGTAGTTTTCGACAAGGTCGGCCAGTTCATCAAGAAACGCTTTCGCCTCGGACCGATGCTGCCCCAAAGTGAATACCTCTTCGAATTGATCAAATACGAGGACGGGAGTGATGAGGCGGTTGCGTCGGTCCCAGAACTCGACACGGTGAAGGTACTCCCAGGCCGATTCGTTACCTGCCCCCATCGAACTAACGATTTCCTCTGTCTCTATTTCGTGATCTGTAAGAGCCTCAGCGATACGGCTCTTTAATTGGAGACCATGCTCCACTTGCCACGAATGATCCATACGGATCGGTATTGGGAGGTATTGCTCATCACGAAGTCGCGGAAAGAGACCTGCGTTTAAGAGAGAAGATTTTCCGGTGCCGGATGGGCCAAACACCACGGTCAGTGATTCGCGACGCACTAAGCGATAAAGCGCTGAGGATTCTCGTTCTCGACCAAAGAACAATCCAGCGTCACACTCGCGATAGGACGTTAAGCCGAGCCACGGGTGCATCTCCTCTGCTGCTGTCTCGTTCATGCCACTCGCTCATTGCGCCTTCTTTCGCGGATGCGTTGCTTGGTTAGATCGACCAACGCCGGCAAATCTTTGAGCCAGTTGCAATGGTGCTGTTTGAATTCCCTAGGGATGGCTTCATCAACGGGCGATGTCTCGTCGATGAATATGGGCAATAGAAAGGACTCGCCTTGTGGGCGGAATTTCGCTTCGTCAATGGCCTTGTTCCATTCGAGATATAAGAATCGCCTCTCCTTCACAATGGAATGCTGGGAAATGATCGGAACAAAGAATGAGCATTTCTCAATACCCTCTTCGATCTTCTGCCGATAATCATCCCCGGCGAGAAGGACTTCTCTGTCGAACCATACATCGACACCCGCCGCTTCAAACGATTTCGCAATGGTTCTCGCAACTTCACGATCACTACTGTGGTAGCTAATAAAGATAGCGTCAGGGGAAGGAGGGCCAGATGCTTGATCCTCTATTACCGTTGGCACTGACAGAATAGTATCTTGAGCGGGAAACGACTGCTGTCGTGGCTGCTCAATGGGCTCGTGACCGTATTCATCCGTCCAACGGCGGTGGAGTTCGTCGATGAAATCCACCGCGTTGTGCTCCGTGTAGACATTGATCTTTCTTCCCTCCAGAAACATGACGAGTTCTCTGTCCTTAGGCGACAAATCGTCGACAACAAGCCCACGCACACCCTCAGCAAAGAGCTGTTCGCCTTTCGTGGCGGCAAGAAAGAACCTGGTGAGCCAGCCAGGGAAACTGCAGCCTAACGTCAGAAGGTGCTTCGAACGCAGCTTGTCAAAGATATTGTAAGGTCTCAAATCTCGCGCTTGCAGCCGATGTGCATAGGCCAGAATATCCTCATCGGTCACGGCAAAGTCATGCAAGGGGTTCACCTTGCCGAAGAACTGAAACAAGGTCGTTCCGCCCTCGTTAAGCATTTCGTCAGGAAGATCGGCAACCTGACTTTTAAGAGCGTAGGCAATCGTATGAGTCTGCGGCGAACCGCCGAACCGAACTTGGTTCAGGGCATTCTCCATGAAGGAGTCGACCGTCGTAGAAATGTAGAAATCAAAGTGCCCGATTGCTGCGAGCTGCTTGAGAGGTTTGGGCACCGGCCAGCTGCAGTTTGTGATGAGATCCCGAATCTCGAAGTAGAGGTCGTCCCGGTTGAGATCATTTGGATTCTTCCGAATTTCACTGAGAAACTCAGTCACAACATCGCCGAAGTCATAGTCATCAGATAGTTCTCCGGTATCGAGCTCCAGCCGATCTACGAGTTGTTGCGCCAAGTAACGGGAAAACGTGCTCGGCCCGGTATCGGAGTCAGAAACCAGTAGCTCAGGGCCGAGAATTGGCACCACCTGACGATCCTTGATCTCCGTCAACAACTGGCGCCAGTTTCGGTCTCTAAATTTCATTCATGGCTATTATATTCAGATCAGAAGTTCTTGCGCAACCGAAGTTGTGTTCTTGGTCGTTCTAGGTCGGATCGATCTCATTTGAAAGCAAAAGAGCGGATTCCGAACAAGCACAGTCATGAGGCACCACCTCAAACCTAACTAACCCTGTCCTGGCACGTGCGCTTTCAATGAAGATGATGCCACATCCTCACGTTGAAACAGCTTTCGGCAGCCACTATAAGTCACCGCTACAAAGATTCCTAAGCGGCGGCCTCGATACTCGCGCCTAACTGAAGACGCTCGTCCTTCTCCAGCGCTTCGGCGATCTCTGGCCAGCCCTCGGCTTGCTGAATCTGGAAAACCCGTAAGTAAAGCGTGACGACCGGAGCAGGATAGTTCTCTAGCAGATGATCGATTGCTACTTTGAGTTTCTCGGCATCGATCGTTTCCGGCAATTCATCCACGCCGCCGTCTTCGTCGTGCTCGATGCCCAGATCATCCACAAACATGATGAGCATCTCTTTCTTCTCTCGGAGTAGCCAGACCTGCAGCAAATGCTCGGACACCGTATCCGCAGACTTCTGCTTCAAAGTCTTGATCAACCAATCGATCTGCACTGCAACGGGCTTCTTCTGGATGAAGACTGGGCGAAGTTTGCGCTGGGTCGCCAGAGTGGCCACTGTGGTCTTGTAGATCTCACGAGATTCCTCACGGAAATACGTCATGATCTGGACGGCAAAGGCGTGATCGAGTTTCTGAAAAATTTCGTGGGCGTTCATAGGAGAATAGAAGCGTCTCGATCTCTCTACTTTCCCTTCTCAACTTGCAAGCCTTCTTTCTCCCACGCCATCATCCCACCGTCCAAATGATAGAGCTTGAGAAACCCGAGTTTCTGCAAGGCTTTCATCGCCGTCTTACTCCGCCCCCCAGAGCGACAATGTACCAAGTAGGTGCGCTCTTTGTCCAGTTTGGACGTCTTCGCAGTGAAGCCACTGCCTTTCACATCGAGATTCATAGCATTCGGAATCCGAACCTCCTCGTTCTCCTCTGCCGTCCGAACGTCAAGGACGATGAATCCTTCATTGGCTTTGTTAGCCTTCCAAAGCTCACCGGCTTCTTTCGCATTCACATGCTTGACCATCGGATCACCGATGGGCTTGTCCGCAAATAGGGATGAAAGAAAGCAAGTGAGAACGAGGAAGGACGCGCAGAGCTTTTTCATAGCAGCAATGAACAGAGGGGCATCCGTGAAGGCAAGCCCTTCTTTCAAGGCGAGATCGCCACGAGCCGCCGATTTCCCGTGTCGGCCACGCGGACCGCACCTCGCGAATCCACCGTCACGCCCCAGGGCTTACTGAACTGGCCGTTGGCGGAGCCTTGCTTTCCAAAGACTCCTAACAATTCCCCGTGAAGGCTACACTGAAGGATCCGGCCCGCTCCATACTCGACAACAAAAAGGCGACCATCCACATCCAAGGCCAAATCATAGGGCAAATGCAGCGACACCGAAGCGCCTTCATGGGTGATGGCAATGATCTTCAAGAACGTGCCATCATCCTTGAAGGCTTGGATTCGATTGTTCACCGAATCCGCCACATAGACGATCCCCTCGTGCCAGACGATTCCGGAAGGTCGCTGAAACTGACCAGGCTCGGCACCGAAACCTCCAAAGGTAAGCAAGTGATCCCCATCAGAAGTGAATTTCTGAATCCTATCATTCGAACCATATCCCCCCACATACAGATTCTCTTCCGTATTCTTGGCAATGGCCACGGGATAAATGAACTCCCCTGCCCCACGCCCCACCTTGCCAAACGTATTCATCACGTCTCCTAACCGATCAAACGTCGTGATCTGGCTGTAGTGTGTGTCACAAACGACGATCCGTCCGTCGTGTAGTGTGTGTCACAAACGACGATCCGTCCGTCGTTCAATACAACCACGCCTTCCGGTCGACCGACACTCACATCCGGCATGCTCCAGCGGCGGAGCACCTTGCCATCACGATCAAACACCAGGACTCGTCCGGCGTCATCCAGCACGATCACTTAGTCATCCAATCCCGTCACCACACTGCGCGGCGCTGGGAGCTTGGGCCCATCGATCGGAAGACGCCAGGCCTTCACTTAGCTGACCTTCAATGCTGGTGTTCTGCTTCAGATGAAATGGGAGTTTTGCCGGTTGAGTTTAGAGGAATAGTTGGGGCGCTCGTAACCCAACCCAACCCAAACATGACGAAACCAAGCAAGAAAACAACGCGGCGGCGCTTCAAAGCGACCGAGAAAGTCAAGATCCTCAAACGGCACCTCGTCGATCGGCAGCCGATCTCCGCAGTGTGCGATGA
>JBLHHN010000468.1:0-4608 GCA_047616785.1 Verrucomicrobiales bacterium | reverse complement strand
CGGATCTAGTCCGGAGCCACTGGTCAGTGGAGAACACCTGCCACTACGTGCTCGACGTGACCTTCGGCGAAGACGACTGCCAGGTCCGCGAGCGCAATGCGGCGCACAACCTGTGCGTGCTGCGCGAGCTGAGCGCCAAAGTATTGCGCGATCACCCGGAGAAGAAATCCATGCGGGCCAAGCGCAAGCGAGCCGCCCTCGATCCCGCGTTCCGATTTTCCCTACTATCAATAATCCCTCTCGTTTCTCATGCGTAAGCCCTGTCTGTCTCCGAGGGTGGGGGGCTTACGGCGTTGCCTTTGTGAATGAGTGGGTTATCGTTTTCGCGTGTCTATCTCGTCGCCTTCTATGCTTGAGCCTCCTTCGGATGAGGTGCTCCGTTTGCTTTTCCTTGGGGATGTTGTGGGGGAACCGGGTCGGAAAGCAGTGACTCAGAATTTGGCTCGGATCCGAGAGCATTGGTCGATCGATTTTGTGGTGGTGAATGGGGAAAACTCGGCAGGCGGGCGAGGGATCACGCCAAAGATTTCAATTGATCTGCTGCGTGCGGGGGCGGCGGTGGTCACCACGGGTGATCATGTGTGGGATCAGAAAGAGATTGTACCTTATTTCCCGACGGAACCTCGATTGCTGCGACCGCTGAATTATCCTGAAGGGACGCCGGGTCAAGGGTCGGTGGTGTTGGATACGAAGAAGGGGAAGGTGGGGGTGCTGCAGGTGCAAGGGCGGACGTTCACGCAGCCGAGCTTGGAGAATCCGTTCTTGGCGTTGGAGGCGGAGGTAGCGCGGCTACGCGAGGAGACGCCGGTGTTGTTCGTGGATGCTCATGCGGAGACGACGAGTGAGAAGATTGCTTTGGGGCGGGCCATGGATGGGAAGGTGTCTGCTCTGGTAGGGACGCACACGCATGTGCAGACGGCGGATGAACAGATTTTTCCGGGGGGAACGGCGTTTCTCTGTGATGCGGGGATGTGTGGGCCGTGTGAGTCGATCCTGGGGCGGCAGATTGAGGCGGTGCTTTATCGCTTTCGTACGGCGATGCCGGCTCGGTTTCCGATTGCGAAGGGACCGGTGGCGCTTTGCGGGGCTTTGATCGATATTGATTTGAGCACGGGGAAGGCGAGAAAGATTGAACGCTTTCGGCAGGTTTGTGACCTTGAAGGGATGCTGGTGCTTTAGACCGCGAATGGAGACGAATGATCGTGAGAGAGAAGGGTTTGGGTGGAGAATGGGCGGGCGCTTGTTTGGATACCAGGCAGGATGCTTGGGGTACTTTGAGTGGTGTGGGATGGCGAATGGATAGACACTAGTGATAGATACTGTTGAAGATGAGTGAGACGCGGGGTTCTAAGGAGATTCGGTTTACGCGGAATGCGCAGGCAGTGCATTTCTTTGGGTTGGCGTTGTTTTTCTTTTGCGTGGGTGTGGGGCTTTATTTGGTGAGCTTGGAGATCTGGTCGGTTTCTCGGGAGCCGCTTTTGAAACAGTCGTGGTATGGGTTGCTGACGGTTCCTTTGATTGCGGGCTGTGTGTGGGTGGGGATTCATTTGGCGAAGCACGCTTACATGATCTTTTCTCCGGTGGGGATCGAGCTGTTTCCTTTCTTCAAGCCGACGAAGAACATGGCGGTCTTCTACTGGTCGGAGGTGGAGGATTTGCAGATGGCGCCGGATGGTAAGATGATGGAGATGACGCTGTTGAGTGAGGGTGATCACACGAACAAGGTCTTCGTGACGACGGCTCCTTTACGCGTGGCTTCGCGGCAGCTGCTGGCTCACACGGTCGATGGGATCCGCGAGCAGCGGAAGGCGGGTACGGCGACGATGGGGAATTCGATATGAGAAGAGGCAGGCTCTTGCGCTTCGCTATGGTGGACAGGCTGGAAGCCTATCCTACTCTGAAGCGGAGATGATTGGGCTTGCGATCTGGTGGCGATGGACGCAGTGAGTGCGGGTCATGAGCCCTGAAGAAGAGACGCCTATCATCATCGATCTGCGCAGTGATCAGCATTTCATGGAGCAAGCCTTGCGCTCGGCGCAGCGGGCCTACCAGGAGCAGGAAGTTCCGATCGGGGCAGTCATTGTGCGGAATGAACAGATCATCGCGCGAGCCTACAATCAGGTGGAGACGCTGAAGGATGGGACAGCGCACGCCGAGATGTTAGCCCTAACGCAGGCACAAAGCGTAGTGGAGGATTGGCGTCTGACGGATTGCGATCTGTATGTGACGAAGGAGCCGTGCCCGATGTGTGCGGGGGCGTTGGTTCATTGTCGTTTGAGGCGGGTGATCTTTGGTTGTCCGGATGCGAATGGGGGGGCGGCGGGGGGCCTGCTGAATCTCTTGCAGCATCCGAGTCTGAATCATGCCTGTGAAATCACATCTTCGGTGTTAGAAGATGAATGTGCGGGGATCCTGAAGAGTTTCTTTCGTGAACGACGGGGTGGGTAATGGGCTAACGTTGGTCGTGGTTAGGTTTCGAAGCCGGCTGCTACGACAGCGTTGTCGATGGTTCTTTGCGCAGAAGCAACGAGTGTCGCGACGTTGGGGGATTCAAACATCGTGAGGTGACTTCCAGGACATTCGATCCAGTCAATGCCACCTTGGGCCATGCCTTCCCAGCCTGACAGAGTGGAGCGTTCGAATTTATAGTCAACGGCCGCAGAGACAAAGAGGGTGACCTTACCCGAGTAAAACTGGGGCTTGTAGTCGGCCATGGCTTGCTCATGAGCGTCACGTGCTTGAATCATGTGCATGCGTCCTTTCCCTCGCATGCCGCGCTTCTTTAAGATGACGGAGGCGTGTTTCTCGGATTTGTAACGGACGCGATTGGCGACGCCTTATCCAATGCGACGCCCGAAGCCTCCTAGCTTAATTACGGAACTTTCTCCTTCCTGCTCTTCAAAATGAACGCGCAGGCGTTCGGAGAGTTCGTAAGGTTTGAGTGGGCATGCGGGATTGCTAGTGTCGAAGATCCCTAACATCGCCACGGACTCATCGTTTTTTGTGAGGATCTGAGCCATCTCGTAGGCGACCAGGCCACCATAGGAATAGCCTCCTAAGAAATAGGGCCCAGTCGGCTGGACTCTTCGGATCTCCTCCAGATATAGGCGCGCGGCCTCTTCAACTGACGGGACCTCATTGGATTCATTGCTGAGGAAGGGAGGCTTCCACAGCGAACAGAGGGCGATCGTGGCGTAGCTTGGTGCCGAGATCGCGATAGAAGACGATCCCGGCGTCACCACCGTGGATGCAGAAGAATGGCTCGAGATCTCCGTCCGCTTTGATGGGAAGGACGTGGCAAGTGTCCGTGTTAGAGTCATCCGCAATAGGCGCCGGATCTTGTGCGCTTTCAAGGTAGTTCGCCAAGCCACCTAAGGTAGGGTGACGGAAGACGACGCCGACTGGCACTTTCACTCCAAAAGCATCCTCGATACGCGCGCCCATGCGGACAGCGAGAAGAGAATGACCTCCGACCGCAAAGAAATCATCCTGTAGGGTCCAACTGTTTCTCTGAAAGACGTCTGTTCAGATCTTGGCGAGTTTCTTCTCGCTTTCGGACTCAGGCAGTGGGGCGTCGGTGGCGACCTCCAGTCTTGATAGCGAATCCGGCTGGGGCAAGGCCTTGCGAGCGATCTTACCATTGGCGTCTGGGGAAATCGCTCTAACATCGTGATCGTGGCAGGCACCATGTAGCTAGGAAGCCGATCTCGCACCTTGCCAAGAAGCGCACTGGTATCGATGTCAGGCTTGGTACCGATAACGAAGGCGGCGATTTCCTTTAGGCCGTCGTGTTCATGAACGGCGACCACGGCATTTGTCACGCCGGATCAATCCTAACAGTGATCCGCCAGCGGTCCACCGAACGACGTCGCCTGTGTCATACATGCGAGCGCCGGGCACTCCGGAGAAGGGATCCGCCACGAAACGCGCGACGGTGAGTTCGGGACGGTTGGTATACCCCCGAGCGAGGGCTTCTCCTCCGATGAAAAGACGGCCTTTGACGCCGTGAGGTGCCAATTGATGACGAGCATCTAGGACGTAGAAGCGGTTGTTTGGAAACGGATGACCGAAGGTCACCGGGGCCTTCAGGCCGTGCACCTGATAGCCACTAGACCAGACCGTGGTCTCGGTGGGGCCGTAAAGATTCCAGAGTTCATCACCTAACGGAAGCAAACGAGCAGGGAAGTCGGGGGGCATAGCCTCGCCTGTGCTGATGAGGCGAAGGTCCTCTTTGCCTCGCCACCCGGACCCTAACAACATCGTCCACCTGGCTGGGGTGACTTGGAGCCAAGTCACCCTTAGCTTTTCGAGAAACTTCATGAGAGCCTGTGGATCCATGGCGGTCTAGCCCAAGTTTCTTATTTGCGGGCCAAAATTGACTAATTTCGAGATAATTTGCTCACTTAGTCGCCGTAACTCGTTGATAACCAATACGCGAATTTCTCGATTCTGTTTTGTAGTGCCTAATTCTAGTGGATAGGCCTTGACTTCTTTCTTCGCACCTTTAGCGTCTCATTTGTCTATTTCCGAACCAAGACTATCAAAGGTACTCCGCTGCTCCAGCTCGTCGAATCCTATCGCAATGCCGAAGGCTCCCCGCGCCAGCGC
>JBLHHN010000467.1:0-4613 GCA_047616785.1 Verrucomicrobiales bacterium | reverse complement strand
TTCGCCGATACGACATGGCTGTTCTCAAAGAAGATCTACCAGAGCCAAACCTCGATGGATTGCGCGTGCTCATTATCGACGAGAAATCGATTCGCCGGGGACATGGTTACGTGACCCTTGTTCTCAACAATGGGGAGACGGGCGAACTCTTACACATGGCAGAAGGCAAAAAGAAGGCGAGCTTGGAGTCCTTCTTTGATAAACTAACAGACAAGCAAAAGGCGTCGATGGAAGCTGTCTGTATAGACCGAGCAGGCTCCTACTAAAGTGTTGTGGGTGAGCAGATTCCAAAAGCGGCCGTCGTTTACAATCACTTTCACTTGCGCCTCAATCTTAACACTGCCGTTGACGAAGTCCGTCGACAAGAATGGCGAAAGGCAAACCCTTCATCAAAGGCAATCGTTTCATCTTGTTAGCCAACGAAGAAAATCTAGATGACAAAGGTAGTGTCAAATTAGCAGCTATCCAAGAGATTAACGAGAATATCGCAACGGCGCACTATCTGAAAGAGCAGTTTCGAGTGGTTCACACCTACCGCTACGCAGGTGGTGCGATGAAGGCACTTGAGCAGTGGTGCGACATGGCGGAGGAAAGTGAGCTAGCACCATTCCAAAGGCTGGCCAAGACCTTTCGAAAGGGCGCTGACAAGATTGTGGCATTCTGCAAGCATCGCATCACGTCTGGGAAGATCGAGGGCTTCAACAACCTTGTCTCAAGAGTGGTGCATCGGGCGTGCGGCATCACCAACCTTGCTTACGCTTGGCTCAAGTTTCGACAGCTTTCCATCCAGCCACAATCTGACGGAGGGCCAAAAGTGTTCACGATAGCGGTAACGACGGAATGCTCCCGGCTTGCGAAGCATTGCTTCTAGCAAATGGCGCCAATTGACATAGGTCCCCCGATCACCATGGTGACGTTCAGCTACTTCTACTACCACGCGGTCATGGAGGAATTCGATGCGATCTTCATAGAGGTTCGCGCGTAGCTTCTGCCCAGCCCAACGAGCGGGCACAGAGTAACCGATCTTGGCCACACGCGCCACCCCATCCTTGCTCACACGGCAATCTTGTTCCTCATACTCAGGCAAAGGCCGCCTGGGCAGCTTTCGCATCTCCGGTAACTCCAGTGATAGTCTCTCCTGTCGGTTGGCATTGCGACTCTGGCAGTTGCTTGCCAGGAATTCGATATACTGATTCAGACCGTCAAAGTCGCGATTCCCTCGAAGATTAAGACTATCGTTCAGATAATAGCGCAGATGACCGTGAGCACTCTCCATGTCCCCATTTTCATGGGGAGCACGTATATGGATCGTTTCCGGCTTGATGCCGTAGTGATCTAACATCGCCACATAGGCGTCATTGAACCCCCGCTCCTGTTTGCCACGACGAAGCTGGTGTGTTGCCGCCGAACTATTATCGGTCTGACAGATGGAGGGCACTTTGCCTAACTGCCACAAGGTCGCCTGCAAGCTGGACTTGAGTGAGATGAGAGATTCGCTCCGTGCTGGAACCACCCATTCCCAGTTCGAGTAGGGCAGGACGGTATGACAAAGCAAGTGGTTGTAGGGTTCGCCCTGTATGGTGATTTTCAAGGACTTGGCATCGAACCAGTCTAACTGAATTCGCTCACCCGGGAGATGATCCTGAGGGAAGAACAGTTCAGGTCTTTTGCCATGACGTTCGCGACACTTCTTGACCTGGCGCTGTAGCGTGCGCAAGAGCCGGTCTGGAAAGCGGCCTTCATGGCGCCGTTGCAACTCGCTAAAGAGCCGATTGGCTTTGATATTGGGGCACTCCTCCAGGAGCTTCTCGATCTCGTCGTGGAACTTTTCAAAAGGGTCCTTTCACGTGCGCCACGAACGTGGCTTTCTGCGGGCTTGAGCTGGCCCCTCATGGACAGGTCTCCGTGCCGTCTTGCGGTCTATACTTGCTTTGCAGGCGCTTTCAGTAAGGTTGTTGGATTCTCCCGGTAGGCTTTCATCAATTTGTGGTAATGCACGTCGCTGATCATGCCTGGTACCTCACCCGACTTGCCCCGCGACGCTCCCTCAAATGGGGATTTTTAGTTGTCGTTACCGGGGAATTCTAGTTGTCGTTCTACAGACGATATAGACCATTGCCGGTCTCGTGAGCTTTTACTGCATTCCAAGCGCCCCTTCATTTGCCTGCAGCGTAAACATTGGTGAGGACAACTATCTTTTATGACAGAAATCACCAATGGCCTTCGCAAATACTTCAATGAGATTGGCTCTATCCCCCTTCTCAGCGCCGAAGAAGAGAGGCGGCTGTGCCTTCAGTCTAAGCAAGGGAACCGCGAGGCGTGGCAACAGCTAGTAGAAAGAAATCTTAGGCTGGTGGTCACCATCGCGCGTGACTACGAAGGTTATGGCTTATCCTTGGAAGATCTCATTGCGGAAGGGAACATCGGTTTGATGGAAGCGGCACGTCGGGTTGATCCTGACAAGGGAGCGAAGTTCAGCACTTATGCCGCGCATTGGATCAAACAGTCTGTGCGAAGGGGCTTGGCAAACCAACGGAGTACCATTCGTTTGCCGGTCCACATGGGCGATAAGATTCGCCTCATGATACGAATTGAAGGCCTCTTGGAGGAAGAGATTCAACGTCCACCCACGCTGGCAGAATTGAGCGAGGCCGTTGGTATCAAGGAGGGGGATCTCGCAAGGCTTAAGGAAATGGCCCAGAGCCAAAGATCATTGGACACTCCTTTGAGTGATGATAGTGGCGAGTCTCTAGCGAGCATCGTTGAGGATGAGGCCGCTGTCCGACCCGACGATGCGAAGAGTAAAGCCGATTTCATTGGATTGATGGATTCTTGCCTAATGAAAGAGCTGGATGATCGTGAGCGACAGATCATCGAGTTGCGCTTCGGATTGAGGGGTGTCCAACCAAGGACCCTCCAAGAGATTGGAGAGCGTTTCGGTGTGACACGGGAACGCATTCGCCAGATTCAGAATATAGCGCTTGAAAAGCTTCGTGAAGCAATGCGTCAACAAGACAACGGTCTCTCGATTCTCAGAGAAAAAAGGCGTAGATTGGCGCTATTGTCGGTGATGAAAACACCCTCTTAGATGGACAGCCTATCTACCAGTCCGCTCTGGATGACTTGGGCGCTAATGGCACCTGCTTTCTACAACTTCTTATGGGGCGCTTGGGTTGTTCTGTTTCCTAACGCTTACTTTGATTGGGCGGGCATGCAGCGCCCGATTTATCCAGAAATATGGCAATGTGTGGGGATGCTCGTCGGAGTTTATGGAGTTGGCTACGCGATCGCCGCTTTCGATCCCTTTCGACACTGGCCAATCGTCCTTGTCGGGCTGATGGGGAAAGTGCTTGGACCAATAGGATTCGCCCAAGCTTCGGGGAGATGGCATGTAAATTCCCGGAATACATTTGGTATCAAAGGGGCGGATTATCAACTCGCATCATGCGCAACATGCAGGTGATCATGGTGATTTGGCGGCTTTCGCTGTGGCGATTCCCTCATGAGAGCTTCAGATGGTAGTACCCAAGTGATGTTGCCGACCCTTGAGCAGCGTGTCTTGTTGCAACAGCGTCCTAAGCAGATGGCCGTGATGCATCAGCGCTGGGAAGATCTGTGGTTCCTGCATTGGGAGATGGAGGCTGAAATCTTGCAGAAGACGCTTCCGCCAGGACTCTTCATCGATGAGCACGAAGGCAGAGCTTATGTCGCCATTGTCCCTTTCAAGATGCGCGCCATTCGTCCGCGCGGTGTGCCCGCCATCCCTTACCTCTCCAACTTTCTCGAATGCAATGTACGAACCTACGTCCATGACTCTAACGGAGTTCCTGGCGTGTGGTTCTACTCTTTGGACACAGATCGCTGGATAGCTTATTGGGTCGCTAAGCGCTTTTTCTGCCTTCCATACGTGTGGTCCGCCATGAGATATCAGTCGATTAAGACGACTCTACGATATCAAGTGCGTAGGCAACAAGAATTGAAACCATGTGAATTCGTGCTCGAGCCCCATGGGGATACGAGGGTGGCCACCGCCGGTTCTTTGGAGTTCTTTTTTCTAGAGCGCTACTTACTTTACTCTTACAATAGCCGAAAAAAGCAGCTCTTTAGGGGGCGAGTCTATCATCAGCCTTACGAAATAACCAACACAATCAACCACGCTTGGGACGCCAAGCCCCTTGCCTGGAATCGATTGCCGATATCGACAGGGCCCCCAATGCATTCTTGCTTCTCGAAGCGCGTTTCGGTGGAGGTCTTTCCGTTGGAAAGAGTTTCTTGTTCGGGATCTCAAGCGTAGCGATCACTATGAATCGAACCTATCTCATTGTTGGAGCCCAATCTGCCATCGCTGAAAAAGTGTTCCGAGAGCGTTGTCTCGAACCAATCCTCACTCTCGCCGCGATCAGCCCCTCGTAGGCAGCGAGTGACTGCTCCCGCGATGTCATCCTTTTCCGCCTCCGGGATGACGGCATCGCCTAGGGACGCGACGACGCGCTGGCGCGGGGAGCCTTCGGCATTGCGATAGGATTCGACGAGCTGGAGCAGCGGAGTACCTTTGATAGTCTTGGTTCGGAAATACACAACTGAGACGCTAAAGGTGCGAAGAAAGAAGTCAA
>JBLHHN010000466.1:0-4629 GCA_047616785.1 Verrucomicrobiales bacterium | reverse complement strand
ATGAAGTGGAAAGAAAAAGGGGCTGATACGGTTTTATGTTTAAGCGCCCTGAGGCAGACGACAAAACGGTGGGACGAATTCTGGCAAAATATCTCCAAATTTGGTATTTCGTCATAAATCACGATTTCAGAACTCATGGAACATCCGTGAAAACAAGCTCCCGATAGCCCTCTCTTCATCACATTATATCCAGGTCACACCCTTTGTCAAAGCAGCCATGGAGCGGAAAGGCTACCGCGTGACCACTGCCATGTCCGTGAAAGAAGCCTACCGCGTCTTCGACGAACATCAGGGGAAGTTTGATCTCATCTTCACCGAAGCCATGTTCCCTGACGGCACAGGCGTGGAAGTGTTAGAAAAGCTCCTCACGCTCTATCACGAGATCCCAGGTCTCTTAAGCAGCGGCTACACCGACCATCGCGCCATGGTCGACCTGGCGCGCTCGAACAACATTGTCTTTCTTCATAAGACATATGCGCTTGCCAGTCTCTATGAAACTGTAAGCCAAGTTCTCACCAAAGATCGTCTTTCCTTGGCCAGCTGACAGAATAATCAACTCACATTATCCCACGAGCCCTGACGTTGCTCCACGGCTTCGCGCAAACCTGCATGCTCAGGCAACTCCAAAAGGGGATCGCTGCTCAGGATCGACTCTGCCAGCTGCCGCGATTCTTGGATCAGCTCCAGATCCGTCAGATACTCGACCATCCGTAGATCTGGCAGACCACTCTGCTCCGTGCCGAGCACATCACCCGGCCCGCGTCTCTCCAGATCAGCTTCCGCGATCTTAAAGCCGTCTCGCGTGTCTGCTAGGATCTTCAACTTCTCCATCGCATCCTTGTTCTCCGGCGCATGCATGAGCACGCAGTAGGACTTGTGTTCACCACGTCCGATCCGGCCCCGAAGTTGGTGCAATTGCGCCAAGCCGAAGCGTTCCGCATGATAAATGTACATCACATTCGCATTGGGAACATCGACACCGACCTCGATCACCGTCGTGGAGACCAAGACATGCACCTCATTGGCCCTGAACTTCGCCATCACCGCTTCTTTCTCTTCTCCTGACATTCGCCCATGCAAGAGCCCCACAGAGACATCTTCACCTAGCCGTTCTTTCCATTCTGTGAAAGCTTGCGTGGCATTGGCCAGCTTGAGCTTCTCCGATTCCTCAATCAACGGGTAGACGATGTAGGCCTGCCGACCTTCCACAATCTGCTCTTTCAGAAATGTAGCCGCTTCCGGCGTCTTATCCGCCGTCCGGACAGCCGTGATGATCTTGCCGCGCCCCTTGGGCAGCTCATTGAGAATGGAAACATCCAAATCTCCATAGAGCGTCATCGTCAACGTGCGCGGAATCGGAGTCGCCGTCATGACGAGAATGTCAGGAAGCGTCGCCCGCTGCATCAGCTTCCCTCGCTGCAAGACGCCGAACTTGTGTTGCTCATCCACAATGACCAGGCCTAACTGATCCCCCACTTCGACCTTATCATAGAGCAAGGCATGCGTTCCGATAAGAATCTGAGGGTCTTCGCCTCCCGCCATGAGAGGTAGAAACCCATCTTCCACCCGGTCCGCTGTGCGCAAACTCACGCGAATGCCCAGCGGTTTCAACCAGCGCTGAATCACCTGGTAATGTTGTTCCGCAAGGATCTGAGTTGGAGCCATGAGTGCGGCCTGAAACCCCGCTTCCACCGCGAGCAACATTGCCGAAATAGCGACCAGTGTTTTCCCGGATCCCACATCCCCCTGCAGGAGCCGATTCATCGGAAAAGCCAAGTTTAGATCCCCTCGGATCTCTTCCACTGCCCGCGTTTGCGCTGATGTCAGTGAAAATGACAGACTCTCATAGAAACGCTTGAGCAATTCTCCAGACCCAGCATGTCGAGCCCCTTGGCGTTTCCGATAGTCTGCACGCCGCGCCAGGATCGTCAGCTGCACTTGGACAAATTCTTCCAAGGCAAGGTAGCGCCGTGCTTCCGCGACTTCTTCCAGAGCATCCGGGAAATGCACCGTCCGAATCGCCTGCCAACGAACCATCTTCTCGGGTAAGTCCGGAAGAACATTCGGCACCGTCTCGACACTCACCGACTCCCAAGCGCGGTAAAGAATCTCGCGGGCGGGCCGTTGGCTGATCCCTGAAGTCAGCGGATAGATGGGCGCCACACGCCCCAGATGCACACTCGCTTCTTCAGGAGCTTCATCGACTAGCTCCATCTCTGGATGATCGATGACCAACCGCTGTCCACTCAGCTTAGGCTTCCCGTAGATGACAATCTGTTGACCCACGGCGAGCAGTTTCTGCACCCACGGCATCTGAAACCAACGGCAGACCAACGGACCATCAAACGGGCCCGGCTCCACATTCTCCACCGTGACTTCGGAGAATCGACGACGCCCCGCAAACCGTGTCTTGGTGTCCGTGACGATCCCACAGAGACACACCGCTCTTTCCATGGGCTGGTTAGGAAAGGCCTCGAACCGCTGTCGATCTTCATAACGTCGAGGCAAATGCAAGAGTAGATCCCCCAAAGTATGGCAGCCCAAAGCCGCCAATGCGGTTCCCTGCTTCGCGCTGATCTGAAGATCGGGCAGTCGCTTGAGAGACGTGTGAAGCGAGACAGTAGGCATGAGACCAATATCTACTCAACACTGGTAGCTGGCCCGCACATCCGAGACATGAATCTGCAAAGACTGCCGTCCACGATACTCATTGCGCTGAATGGTGAAGGCCACGTCCCAAGGAGGCTTGGGGAGATCCATTTCCACAGCGCCAAAGTAGATGGCTTCACGAATCGTGCCGTTCTGATAGAGTTCCAGCCGTAAATGCTTCTTACTGATCACGGTCGGCTCACCCGCAAGCTCCACGCCCTTGGCGAGCAAGAGAGGCTGCGGGTTGTTCGAACCGAAGGGCTCCAATTGCTCGTAACTATCCATCAGGGATAATGTCAGTATATTAAGATCAACCTCCGCATCCACATACAACTTCGGGATCAGATACTCGGATCGCGCATTGGAAGCGACGATCTCCTCGAAACGTTTTTGAAAGTCAGGGAAATTCTGTTTCCAGATGCTCAAGCCAGCCGCCATCTCGTGGCCACCACCTTTGATCAATAGATCCTCACAAGCATGCAAAGCTGAAACCAACGAGATCTTCTCCACACTCCGACCACTTCCTTTACCAAATCCCGTTTCATCAAAAGCCACGACAAAGGTCGGCCGATGAAAGCGGCGCATCAGCCGGGACGCCACGATGCCGACCACGCCAGGATGCCAATCGTCCGATCCGAGCACAATCGTGCATCGATCTTTCGGATCATTTCCATTCTCTAACATCGCACTCGCCTCCTCATACATACGATACTCCAGCTCCTGCCGCTCACTGTTCTGCCGATCCAAGTTCTGGGCTAATTCTTGCGCTTTCGAAGAATCCGTCTCCAAGAGCAGATCGAGCGCCGCTTTGGCAGTGTCCAGACGCCCCGCCGCATTGAGGCGCGGCCCCAGGCGGAAGCCGATGTCGGACGTTTGAATGATCGCTCCCAGCTTCGTCTCTCGCTTCAGTGCTATCAAGCCGCAGTTCTCCGTATCCCGCAGGCACTGCAGCCCTTTCCGGACAAGAATACGATTCTCGCCCACGAGCGGAACGATGTCCGCCACCGTCCCAAGCGCCACAATATCGAGGAACTTCTTCAGATCGACTTTCGGGTTCGGCCGCTCCTTCAGCAAGGCATGCGCGACCTTGAACGCAACCCCGGCACTGCAGAGATAATGATAGTCATCTCCAACCTTTGGATTCACCAGCGCCACGCAGTTGGGCCGTTCATTGGGGCGACATTCGTGATGATCGCAGATGATCACATCCACCTCTTTGTCCTTCAGGTACTGAACCTCCTCAATGGACGTCGTCCCGCAGTCGACCGCGATGATCAATTGCGGCTGAAACTCGGCGAGGCATCGCTCGATGCCCGCCATGCTCACGCCGTACCCTTCATCGATCCGATGCGGAAGGAAACACTGACATTCCAACCCATAGTGAGCCAAGATTCCTTGCATCAACGCAATCGAAGTCACACCATCCACATCATAGTCACCATAGAGAACAACCCGCTCCTTCGCATCCACCGCCTCAAGAATCCGCGTCACCGCCGGCCGCATGTCTGGCATGAGAAATGGATCTGAGAGATCCTGCAGGCGTGGGCTGAGGAATCTTTCGATGCTCGATTCGTCCGCCAGCCCTCGCTGGGCGAGAAGTCGGCGCACCAAGGGAGCAAGCGGAGCTGCCGCATGGGCCTCATCCACTTGGCGCAACAAGTCCTCTCGAACTTCTTTGACGATCCAATTCGGTTCCGATTCCATCAAGATCGCCATTGAAGGAGAAAACACTTGGTCACGCAAGTGGTTCACGCACATTCTTCACTTGACCGTAAGGAAAGCCCTTGGGTTTCAGTTAGAATTCAACCGACCCGAGCCTGAATTTGGCGAATCCTCTATCCGATAGGGGTAGGGACGACGCATTGGTTTGCGCCGCCCCTTCCTCCGAACCGGGCATGCGGCTCTCCCGCACACGGCTCTCCAGTCAGCAAGTTGCTCCTCGTTGGAGACTCATCTGTTCCTCTCGGGCCCGTTCTAGAC
>JBLHHN010000465.1:0-4682 GCA_047616785.1 Verrucomicrobiales bacterium | reverse complement strand
TCATTCTTCTCACCGACAGAAATATTCTTTTCCTTATCCGAATTACCCTCTTTTGTATCCATAAAACACTGTAAACCAACAAGTTAAAATGTACAACACTTATCTTACGTGAATAATTCAGGCTAGAAAGCACAAGAGCGGACCCATGGGGTCCGCTCTTGTGAAAAGTAGTTTGTTCGCTCTGTTCTAACGCCGGCGGCGCACGAAGAGGCCAAATCCGAACAGGCTCAGAAGTGCCGCTGAAGGTTCAGGGATGGCATTCACCTCAAAACTAAGATTGTAATGCCTCGTTCCCAGGAGGCCACTGACGTCATTGTATCCCGTCCCGCCGAAATGATCTCCATTACCGGTTGAGCCAGAGGTTCCTCCTGCAGGAGGATTGGTGTTCGTTCTCTGAGTCCAGGCGTTAGTCATTGCGATCAGGCTACTTCCTCCTCCTCCGGCTCCACCAAACTCTACAATATTTTTATCCTCTGAGAATCCAAAGTAGTAGGGGGTCCCAGCCGTCAAAGATTGTCCCCATGTAAACGTTCCTGAGGCCGTGGCTGCAGGACCTGCTGCGAAAATGGTAAATGGACCCGCATCTCCTCCAGTTGAGGTGAAGATCAGAGGAACTGCCGCTCCCGCTCCCGTAGCCGGAGTTCCCGTATTAATCTGATCGATCTCCACCGTCCAAGAATCGACAGGTCTCCGCACCTGTCGGTATCCACTCCTTCGTAATAAGCAGGATAAAATGCTCGTTGGTTCCATCTGGGGTCACGCCATTACCTGTGGCTCCGATGGTCGCTCCAAAAGCTGGAAGCGAAATGAGTGAAAGTAAGAGTGAGAGGCTTAATCATAGACTCAGAAGGTAATTGGGCAGAGATTCCTTAAGGTATCACCACCTTTCAGCAAGATTGAGGCTTCTGCCAGCCTGAATCAAGGGATGGAGGCTCTTTCCCAGGCCCCCGTCTCAAGACACTGCAATTCCCTCCGTTTCTGAAGATTCGGACTTCTAAATATTGTATGAACCCGTCATTCTAGACCTTGTCCGGGGATTTCAACGATCCGATAGAACCCTTTTTCGTGATTGGCGGCCTCCGCGTGAGTCGCGGAACTTGTCATCCCATCCGCAATGACCCCGGCAATGGCGATCCAAGTTCCATTGGCTACTAAGGTTTCCTGATAATCAACCCGATAGGCCGTCCCAACCTCGCTGGTCCACGTGATGGTCGCCCCTTGCTGGGCATTGAGGAGCATACTCGTGATCTGAAGCCCGCCAGTCGGGACGGGAATTGGGACCACGCCGTCGCCTTCCCCAAGGACAGTCACATGATCGAAGATAAAATACTCCGAGGCTGAGTTGTTCTGGGCATCGATGACCACGCGGAGATGCGTCGTGCCTGCGGGCAAATCTCCTGGCTTGCTCGTGAAGGTCACGAAATCGCCATCGGCAGAGCCATCAATGTCGAGCACGTCCTCTATCGGCGTGCGGTCGCCTCCACTGGGCTCCGTCCGTGTGCCCTCGATCATGAGAAACGGCGGCAGATCGGTGAAGGTCACGCCATCGGAACTCGCCAGGATGCGTAGGTCGATGAAATCATCGTTCTCGATGCCAGTGCTCTCTTGATAGACGCGGACATCAACCGAGACCACGGCGGTACTGGCATCCGAGATGGCGACGGGATCGGTGATCAAATTCAACGCGCTGTTGTGAATGAAGAATGCTTGGCCGGGCAATGGCATGCCCACAATTTCCCTCGTGACGCCAGCCTCACCCGTGACTTGCGCTTGCCAACCCATCTCGATCCCGCTGAAGGCGAAATCAAGATTGCCTGGTGTGGCTTGCTCGAAACTGGTGAAAGCCACAGAGCCTTCTGGACCGAACTTGGCGTCTGGATCCGCGACTAACGGATCACCTCCCAGAACAACTTCCAAGCGATCCCCGAAACCATCGCCATCGGTATCCGCATCCAAAGGATTGGTGTTCGTATTCAGCACCTCGATGTCGTCACGCAAACCATCATCGTCCGTGTCCTCTTTGTTAGGATCTGTCGTCGCCGTCTTCACTTCTTCGCCATCTGTGAGGCCATCACTGTCCGTGTCCTTGAGACGCGGGTTGGTCCCATTCTGAAACTCCTCCAGATTGGTGAGTTCATCACTATCCGCATCGAGAGCCGCATCAGCGGCATTGGCTCTGTCAAAACCATTATCAAACTCCCAGCCATCTGGAATGCCATCATTGTCAGTGTCCTGGCCGCCCACAAAGGTCGGGCGTTCGCGCACAGTCACATTGTCAAAAACAAAGCGCTCAGAGGCCGAATCGTTCTCCGCATTGATGACTACGCGGACATGCGTGGTGCCTGCCGGAATCTCTCCTCGCACACTTTCTAGGGTCACGAAGGGACCATCGGCTGGGCCATCCAAAGGAAACTGATCTTCGATCGGCGTGCGTGGTCCGCCACTCGGATTGGTGCGCGTGCCTTCGGCGGATAACAAGAACACATCACTGCCAAAGGTAGTGCCGCCGTCACTGCTGGATAGCACGAAGATATCGATGAAATCATTATTCTCAATCCCGCTGCTCGTCTGGTAGACCCGGGCATCGACCGCGACGATGACATTCTCTGGGCTGGCCACAGGAATGGCGTTTGTGATAAATGTCAGGGTGCCGCCGTGAATGTAGAGCTGCTGATCTGGAAGGTCCGTTCCATCCAGAACTCGGATCACCCCGCCATCGATGGCCACACCGCTCACGGCCCAACCCAGCTCCACCGAGCCCTCGACTTGGAACTCGGTATCTCCTTCCGTCGCTTCTTCGAACCAAGTGAATCCCACCGCATTACTAGGACCAAACGGCGGTGAGGTATCGGCCACTTTCGGGTCTGCTCCAAATCGGATCTCCAAGGCATCGCCGAAGCCGTCCCCATCCGTGTCCCTATTCTTAGGATTTGTCTCATAGGTGATCAGTTCTTCCCCATCCGAAAGGCTGTCATTGTCCGAATCGGCGTCCAAGGGATTCGTTTCATGCGTCTTCACTTCAGCACCATCACTGAGGCCATCATTGTCAGAATCTGCCAGAGTGAAACGCGTGCCCGCGGCAAACTCCTCAAGATTGCTCAGACCGTCATTGTCAAGATCCTCCATTGCGTCAGCGCCATTGTCAGGATCGAGCCCATTCTGGATCTCCACGAGGTCGGTCAGACCATCTCCATCCGTGTCTATGTCAGGATCAATGAGAGACACGCCTTCGACGATGAGGTTGTCGAAGAGAAATCGCTCGGACGCGGAATTGTTCGAGACGTCGATGATGACTTGGATGTGCGTGGCGGTGTCAGGGATCTGGCCGAAGGCCGATTCCAATGTCACGAAAGGGCCATCCGCTGGAGCACTGAGATCAAACACATCTTCGATCGGCGTGCGCGTTCCGCCGCTGCCTCCTGTGCGTGTCCCTTCGAACTCCGAGATCACAACTTCACCAGGAAAGGTATTTCCGCCATCTACGCTCAGGGCGACTTTGAAATCAATGTAGTCGTCACTCTCGATGCCCGAGCTGGTCTGATAGACTCGTGCTCCTAGACGTACGGTGGTATTGGAAAAGCCTCCAAGAGGAATGATCGCGCTGCGCCAGGTGAATGCGCCATTGTTCACGAGCAATTGACGATCTGCTAGAGCCACGCCATCGAGCGTGTCCACCGTAGCAGGACTTCCGGAGGCGACGTCCATGGACCAACCCAACTCTGTTCCGCCGGCGTGTTCCGTAGCGCCGAGTTCGGACTCTTCGAAATGCACAGCACCCATCTCGACGAGGGTGAACTTGGACTCGGGATCGTTCGGGTCCGTTCCGACTAACAATTCGGCACGATCATCATTCCCATCGCCATCGGTGTCCGCGTTGCTCGGTGAAGTGCCATGTTCCGAAAGCTCCGCGGGATCGGTCAGACCATCGCCATCCGTGTCCGCAGCGACCGGGCTCGTCATGTGGGTGTTGACCTCTTCGCCGTCGTTCAACCCATCGCCATCCGTGTCGGCATTGGCAGGATCGGATCCTGCATTCTCGGCACTGACAAAGAATCCTGTGCGGGTCTCGGCGCCGTCTTTCAGACCATCGCTATCACTGTCATCATTGCCCGGATTCGTCCCCAGGGCAAATTCAAACGCGTTGGTCAGACCATCTCCATCGGCATCACCGTCCGCGACCTGGCTTAGATTGCCGATGTTCTCTGTTTCCCAGGAGTCTAACAAGCCATCATTATCGGAATCACTGGTCGCATCCACGATGATCAACGTACCGTCACCCGAGACCGATTCCGAGGGGAATCCGACCTCATTGACCAAGGATTCCCTTGTGTAGCTGCCTGCTGGTAACTCGAAGACCACTTCGCCATCGGCCAACACATCGAGCCCGCCGAAAACCCAGAGTTGATCCAGTGACAAGTGAAACCCTTCGCCTTGGATACGAATACGGCTGTTCGTTAAACTGACATTGTAGTTGAAATTCAATTGGCCTTGAAGAAGCGTGACGGAACCCTTGCCAATCGATCCTGGAGTGACGGCTTCCATGGCAGCGCCGTTCAGCACCCAATCAATGGCATGATCACTGCCGGCGCCTGTCAGGCGAATGCCGCCACTGGTCGTGCCATCAGCCGCTGGCGCAGCTAACACTTCAACAGATCCCGTCCCACGAAGGGGAGCGCGGAGTT
>JBLHHN010000464.1:0-4709 GCA_047616785.1 Verrucomicrobiales bacterium | reverse complement strand
GATTTTTGGGCCAATATCTCCAAATTTGGAATTACGGCATAAATCTCGATTCTCGACCTGATGGCATAGCCATGAAAACAAGTTCGAAACCCTTCTTCGCATAGCACATTAATTAAAGGTCACACCCCTCATGGAAGCCTGCACCCTCGACTTCGTCCGGCTGAATGGACAACCCAACCTCACCCCGATCTCACAGATTCCCACGGTCATGCCGCTAGGAGTCCAACTCAGTCTACGCTCTTTGGACGATCTGCCGATCAGTGGCGAGGTCTGGACCTACGATACGGATACCGACGTGACTCCCGATCTCATCGACACAGTCAATTTTAGCCTGCTGAATCCCGTAGAAACGCTCCGCAGTGACCGCCTCAACGTCCATGCGATCATGGGTGGCACACGGATCCGTCACTTCTTCGATCTCCACGCGGATCTCACGGGCACTTGGCCTTACACGTATCCGGTAGTGCCATAGATCCAGGGGCGAGGCCTGTTGCATTATTGAAGTTTGGTAGCGTTGGGCTTGGATTCTGCCGCTCGTTTTGATAGAATTCTGCTTCTCTCGACCCAAACTCATGAAAAGCCGCTCTCTCTACCCTGTGTTTCTGGTCATGGCTGTCGCCTTTGGCCTGGTCTCGTCAAGTTCAGCTGATTTCAAGATCACGGAACTGATGGCAATCAATCTCAATGGTCCCGAAGACAAAGATGGTGATCGTTCGGCCTGGATTGAGATCTACAATGATACGGATGAAGTGGCGGATCTCGTGGACTGGTACCTGACCGATGATCCCAAGGATCTTGTGAAATGGAAGATCTCACGACGGAAAGTTCCAGCAAACGGTTATGCGCTTGTTTATGTGTCAGGAAAAAATTTCGGGTCGCTCTTCAATGAAGAAGTGCATGCCAGCTTTAAGCTTTCCATCAAGACCGATTATCTAGCATTGGTTCAACCGGATGGAGTGACAATTGCCCACGCTTACGAAGATCTGCCAAGTCAGCGGTCAGGGTTTTCCTACGGTGTGGATGCGGATGGAGAATACACCTTCTTTGGCAAAGGGACCCCAAAGAGTCCGAACGAGGACCCCATTGCTGGGTTTGTGGGTGACACCAAGTTTACCGTGGATCGTGGATTCTACAAGGAACCGATCCAGGTCGAGATCACGACCGAGACGCCTGATGCGATCATCTACTATTCCACCAACGGACGTGATCCCTCCAAAGGATCCCTCTTCACGGGCCCTATCGAACACATTTATGACGGTCCGGTCACCATAGATAAGACCACCGTCTTGCGCGCGACTGCTTTCAAAGATGGCTTAGGGCAGAGTAATATCGACACGCAGACTTACATCTTTACCAAAGATGTGGCGGAGCAGTCGAGTATGTTGAACAGCTACACGAACAACGAAGATTGGGAGAATAAGTGGGCCCCACAGATGGATGCTGCATTGACGGCGATTCCGACGATTTCAATCGCCATTGATGATGACGAGCACCTGATCAAGCGCGGCCAAGGTCAGACTCGTTTCATGGGCACGACGGTCAATGACTATGAGTCCAAAGTCTCCGTGGAGTGGCTCAATGGCGACGGGAGTAAGGGCTTTCAGGTGGATGCTGGAGCGTCACGATTTGGAGGCTATTACACCGATCATGGGAAGTATTCTTATCGGTTTCAGTTTCGCAAAGGGTATGGGACGGCGACTTTGAAGTATCCGGTCTATCGCAATCACGAGAACGGCCTGGCTCCCGTGGAGGAGTTTGATTCACTCAACTTGCGGTCGGGATCTCACGACATGCAGCCGCGAGGCGCTTACATGTCTAACCGATTTGTCGATGACTGCATGCTGGAAATGGGAGGCATCGCACCTCACGGCCGCTTCGTTCACGTTTACATCAACGGCAACTACAATGGACAATACCATCTGCGTGAGCGGTGGAATGCGGCCATGCATGCCAGTTATTTCGGAGGGCGTGAAGAAGACTACGACGCCATCAACCGGAATGATAATTTCACTCAGGATGCCAAAGCCTTCGATGGCGATCAAGTGTACTGGAAGGAGGCTGAAGACTTGGCGCGAGGTGATTCCCCCTGGGAGGCCTTGCAGGGACACGTTGACCTGAAGGATTACTATGAGTTCATGATGGTCTGGTCTGCGGGCAACTCTGAAAGTGAGATGCAAGCCGTCGGCTCGAAAACGTTAGGTGTGCCATTCACCTTTTATATGAAGGATGCCGACGGATGGTTGATCAAGAGCTCGCACAATGCTGGCGCTAGCCGTTTTAATCAAGTGGGCCCGGGAAGGTTTAACACAGAGTTACGAGCGGAGAAGCACATCGACCATCAAATGTTCCTCGCTGATCTCATTCATAAACATTTTACCAATGGCGGCGCGATGACTCCCGAGCGAACCATTGCCCGACTTCAGCGTCGCGTGGACGAGATCGAGACAGCGTTCATCGCCGAATCTGCGCGTTGGCGAAAGTACAAGCCTGATGCGTGGCGCAAGTATCAGCATGATATTATGGATCGGCACTTTGCTAGCCTGACGGATAACATGCTCAAAGCGTTCAAAGGCATGAAAGCCTACCCAGAAGACATTCAAGCGCCGACCTTCAATCAACGCGGAGGCGCCATTGAGCCAGGATTCGCTCTTAAGATGTCCGCAGGCTCGCTGTTCAATCCTGAGAAAGGGGATTTCCTCTACACGCTCGATGGATCCGATCCGCGGATGCCCGGTGGCGATAGAGCAGAGGGTGCTCTCCAATATGACAGAAGCGGGCCCGGGTTGACGCTTGACGAAACGCTTCACGTCAAGGCACGGACCTGGAAGTCTAGCCTGTTCAGCAATGGTATCTGGAGTCCTCTCATGGAAGCCACGTTCCACATTGGTCAGAAGCCTAAGGTTGGCGATCTGGTCATCTCAGAGATTCACTACCGGCCAGCTCCGCCAAGTGCGGATGAGATTGCGTCTGGATTCGATAAGAGAAGCGCGTTCGAGTTCATTGAAATCTACAACAAGAGCGATGCCATGGTGAGTCTGTCAGAGATCGCTCTGACGAATGGCGTGCGCTTCGAGTTCAGCGGCGCAGATGTTACTGAACTGGCCCCTGGTAAAGTCGCCGTTGTCGCTTCCAACCGCAAAGCCTTTGAGTATCGCTACGGAATCGGGCTTCCTTTGGCCGGAGAGTTTGTCGGTTTTAAGCTGAGTGACAGTGGCGAGACTCTTCGTTTCAGTCTGCTTGACGGCGTGGTCTTGAAGGAAATGTCGTACAACGACAAAGCGCCGTGGCCTGAAGAACCTGATGGATCGGGCCCAAGTCTGACATTGAAGGATCCCGGGACGATGAGCGGGGATGATCCGGCCAATTGGACGGCGAGCACGAAGCAGGGCGGTTCTCCGGGAACCCTGGAGACGAACGATCCTGGGGATATCGATCAGGATCGTGACGGCTTGACGGCAATGATAGAAGAAGCGCTTGGATCCAGCGATACCGATCCTACTTCTGGGCCTGCCAGTATCACGCTGAAGCAGGAACCGTTCGAAGCTGCGAGTCATTGGACCTTCCAAACCGCGAGCAGCTCTGCAGGGGGAGGCTTTACCTATCAAATGGAAGTGTCCTCCGATCTCAATACTTGGGAACCAGCGGACAGCGCTTTCGAGCAATTGGACGCGCCTCAAGCAGATGCAGAGAAGCTGACGTGGCGAAGCCGAAGCGCCGTTCAAGAAATGGATGGTCGCATTCTATTCGTTCGCCTTCGGGTGACGCGAAACTGAGTCATGGTTGCTGCAGTTCGTCGAAGGTAACCACGCCATTGGCGATGCTCATGGCGAGATTGTTCAGATAGTCGCCTTGCTTCACGAGTGCCAGGTCCTCGGGATTGGTGAGAAAGGCAGCTTCCGATCAGGACGGCGGGCACCTCGGATTCCATCAGGACCTTCCAGTTGGCTGCTCGGATGCCTCGATTGCGGGTTCGACCTCCGACCGCTTCTTGGCTAACAAGGCACTGGATTCGCGCGGTGGGCCGTCGTCTGTGGGCCTTGGGTAGAAGGTTTCGATGCCTCGTGTGTCAGGTCTTGAAGCAGCGTTGAAGTGCAGGCTAACAAACACTGCAGCCTTCTCTGCATTGGCCATAGAAGCGCGGGTTTTTAGCGGGAGGAAGTGATCCTTCTGGCGTGTGAGGATCACATTGTATCCGCGATTCGCCAATTCGCGGCGCACTCGCTTGGAAAAGTCTAGTAGACTGTCACTCTTCAATTGATGGATAGAGTCTCTTGAGCTTGATTCGTGCGTTTTCGTTAGTGAAACGCCAATTCGTGACAACGCTTTCCTCGTTGCGACGGCTTACACCGAGGGGGCATCGGCGACGAAATTCATCCAAGCTTCCTACGCGGTCTGGCAACGTCGTTCGGCTAAGGGCTGAGATCTCGATCTCAGCAATATTCAACCATGAGCCGTGTTTGGGTGTGTGATGGCGTTCGATCTTGTCCGCTAGGCACCTGGCTTTCTCAGGTGGAAAATTCTCGTAGAGCGACGCGTCTTTGTGAGTGTTCAAGTTGTCCTCCACAAGAATGACTTTCTCAGTATTTGGAAACATCACATCAACAACATACTCAATGACATCCGCATAATCTTTGGCGGTTCGGCGACCGTCTTCGCTGATATGGACCTCCCTGATTCCGTCCAGCGGAGCATAAACTAGAAATGCGGTG
>JBLHHN010000463.1:0-4710 GCA_047616785.1 Verrucomicrobiales bacterium | reverse complement strand
GGGCACCGACACATGGATTAACAGAACCCTGGAGGTTTCGCATCTTTCAGGGCGAGAGCCGACAGAAACTATCAGATACATTGCAACGCCTCTACCAAGAACACACGCCACGGGAATCGTTTCGCCCAGACAAGTTTGAGAAATTGGGCAAGAACCCGCTCCTTGCCCCCGTGGTCATCACCATCGGCATGCACCGCGATCTTACAGGCAAGATTCCTGAGTTGGAAGAAATCGCAGCCGTCGCCTGCGCGGTACAGAACATGCATCTGACAGCAGCAGCGTTAGGGCTGGGCGCTTTCTGGTCTTCACCTCCTATCATTTACACTGACGCTATGCGTGACTTCCTAGAACTTGATAAACAGGGGCAATGTCTTGGGCTTTTCTATGTCGGTTGGCCTCAGGAAGGTCTGAGCCTTGAGAGCCGGCGTACGCCGATTGATCAGAAGTCGAGTTGGCAATAAGCGGCCAATCCATGGCGGCCACCCTCACGTCCAAAGCCACTCTCTTGATAGCCGCCGAAAGGGCTCGCCGGATCAAACTTGTTGAACGTGTTAGCCCAAAGCACCCCTCCTTTGAGCCCTTGGGTCATTTGAAAAATCTTACTTCCCTTCTGCGTCCACACACCGGCGCTGAGTCCATAGGGAATATTATTGGCGCGCTCCAACGCCTCACTCGGAGTGCGAAAAGTCATGACGCTAAGCACAGGGCCAAAGATCTCTTCGCGCGCGATGCGCTGCTCAGCGGTGACATCTGTGAAGATGCTAGGAGGAAACCAGAAACCTTTGTCAGGTAGGCTCCCGGCTCCTGCTTGAATCAACGTAGCCCCTTCGTCGCACCCGCATTGCACCAGCGCGCGGATACGATCGAGCTGCTCCCGAGAATTGATCGCCCCCACATCCGTATTCTTGTCGAGCGGATTTCCGACACGCAAGGTCTGAAGCCGACTCGTGAGTTTCGCGATCACCGTCTCTGCGATGTTCTCTTGGACGAACAAGCGGGAACCCGCGCAACAAACATGACCCTGATTGAAAAAGATGCCTTGGATCACGCCTTCGATCGCTTGATCGATAGGCGCATCGTCCATAAGAATGTGCGCAGCCTTGCCACCGAGCTCCAAGGTCAATCTCTTGCCAGAGCCTGCAATCGAATGCGCAATCTTCTTCCCCACTTCTGTGGATCCTGTGAACGCGATTTTATCAACGTCAGGATGATTGACCAAGCTCGCGCCAACCGTGCCATCACCGGTGACGATATTGACCACGCCTTCCGGCAACTCAGCTTCTTCAAAGATACGCGCCAAGTGCAGAGCCGTGAGTGATGTGGTTTCCGCTGGCTTTAAGACCACGGTGTTGCCACAAGCCAACGCAGGGGCAATCTTCCACGCCGCCATCAAAAGAGGAAAGTTCCAAGGGATGATCTGCCCGCAAACGCCAAGCGGACGCGGTTTCCGATTGGGAAAAGCGTAAGGAAGCTTGTCCGCCCAACCCGCGTGATAGAAGAAATGTGCCCCGACTAACGGAAGATCCACATCGCGGCTTTCTTTGATTGGTTTGCCCCCATCCAAGGATTCCATGATGGCGAGTTCGCGAGAACGCTCCTGAATCATGCGTGCCACACGAAAGAGGTACTTACCTCTTTCCCGCGGTTCCATCGGCCCCCACGTGGTTTCATAGGCCTTGCGAGCCGCTTTCACGGCCCGGTCGATGTCCGAGGAATCTCCTGCAGCGACTTCGGCCAGCTTCTCTTCGTTGGCGGGATTGACGGAGGGAAAGTAGGCTTTGGCATGGGGAGCCACCCATTTCCCACCGATGAAATGGTCATACTTTTCACGGAGCTTGAGAGTCCCAAGACTTTCCGGCGCTGGCGCATAGTCCCACGCGTCGCCAAAGCGCAAAGACGGGGAGGTAGAAGACGAGTCAGTCATCGGCTAAGAAAGGGAGTGATAGTTAGCGCTCTGATAGTCTCCATCTTCGAACTTGGCGATCTGAAAACTAACATCTGTCAATAGAGAAGACGCTCCGAAGCGAAAGCGATCTGGAGTGAGCCAATCATCTCCCAATGTTTCTTTTACCATGACAAGGTAATGCAAGGCTTCCTTGGCATAACGAATGCCACCGGCCGGCTTCATTCCTATCACTTTCCCAGTGGCGAGATAATGATCGCGAATTGCTTCTAACATCACCAACGTGACCGGCATCGTCGCCGCTGGACTCACTTTGCCCGTTGATGTCTTGATGAAATGGGCACCCGCGCGGATGGCGATTGCACTCGCTAGCCTCACATTGTCGTATGTTTCTAGTTCACCCGTTTCTAGAATAACCTTCAAATGAGCCGACCCACAGGCTTCCCGCGTGGCGGCGATTTCATCCGCCATGACTTGATACTTCCCTGACAGAAAGGCTCCTCGATGAATGACCATATCGATCTCAGTCGCACCATCTGCCACTGCTTGGCGGACCTCTTCTAATTTCATCTTTAGGGGTACCTGCCCGCTCGGGAAAGCCGTGGCCACCGAGGCGATGCCGACGTCGCTCCCCTGCAAGTGCCGAGCCGCTTGAGCGACGAGGTTGGGGTAGACACAAACGGCACCGCAAGATGGCACTTCGTAGCGCGCTTCCATAGGATGACGTGCTTTCTGGCAAAGATAGGCGACTTTTCCAGGAGTGTCTTTTCCTTCCAGGGTGGTGAGATCCATCATGGAGATGGTGAGTTTCAAGCCTTGCAGTTTCGCCTCATTCTTGATGCTGCGTCTGGTGAAGAACGCTGCACGCTCATGCAGTGTCACCCGATCCAACGAGGGTGCTGTGATCCGCTCCCGTTGATGGTCGATGATAACAGTGCATTCCATGATGATGCCCAAGGTCGAAGCGTTCCTTCGCAGTTCAAGAAGGAAATCCTTTCGTCCAGGGGCCCCACTGGTAGATCATCCGCTCCATGAGCATCACGGCTTCTCTCCTCGCTGCCACCCATCAGATGAACAAAGGACTCAGCAAACTAGTGTTTAACGCGCCAGTCACTCACGTTTACAATCCGCTGGAGTATGGGTGGGCAGCGCATGAAGCTTATTTGAAACGTTATGCGACCAAGGAAAAGCGGGTGGTCTTTCTCGGCATGAATCCTGGACCCTTCGGGATGGCGCAGACCTCGGTGCCTTTCGGAGAGATTGCCGCAGTCCGCGATTGGATGGGCATTGAAACAGCAATCGGCACCCCTACGAATGAGCATCCTAAACGGCCGATCACAGGCTTTGCCTGCACCCGTTCGGAGGTGAGTGGACGGCGCTTGTGGGGACTATTCTCTGAACGCTACCCTAACGCTTCGACGTTCTTTGCCGACCACTTCGTTTCCAACTACTGCCCACTGGTATTCATGGAAGAGACGGGGCGAAATCGGACCCCTGACAAACTCTCTAAAGAAGAACGGACGGCAGTCTATGACATTTGCGATGCGTATCTCCATGATACGGTGTCGATTCTGAAGCCAGAGTGGGTGATCGGCGTGGGAGACTTCGCATTGGGTCGCGCCCAACAGGCACTCCATGATTTAGACGATGTCCGTTTCGGAAAAGTGCTGCATCCAAGTCCCGCAAGCCCTGCCGCCAATCGCGGGTGGGCGCCTCAAGCAACGAAGCAGCTCGAGGATCTCCGAATATGGAAGTGATAGGGCAGCTAATCGCACTAGGCGAAGGCACCAGCGGCCTTCAAACGACCAATGTCAGCCACATGATCCAGCAACTCTTTGGTCTGTGCACGATAGCACTCTAAGACTTCACGTGAAGTCTTAGCGCGTTTGCTGATGATCTCTTCGAGCTCATGGCAATTCGCCGCCAAGCTTTCCGAAAGTTCATGAAGGAATTCCACCATCTTCTTATACTGATCGGTGAGATGATGGTGAGACACGGCATCTCCTAGGTGCGCCGCAGCACGGCGGCGGGCTTCATCCATCTCTGCAAGCACGATCTTTTCAGGGGGCACGCGGAGGAGGTTGCTCGTTAGGCCAACTTTGGACATCAACCAGATCGCCCATTTCGTGGGGTCAAAACTCCCTGGCTTCACACCATTGCGATAATCATACTGAAAGGCGTGATGGTAATTGTGATAGCCTTCACCAAAAGTGAAAAACGCCATGATACCACTATCACGCGCACTATTCTCCGTGGAGTAGGGACGACGCCCAACCGTGTGACAAAGTGAATTGATGAAGAAGGTGGAGTGTTGCACGACCACAATGCGAAGAATCCCTGCGAGCATGAACGAGCCAAGTGCGCCTTCCCATCCACTCCAAACAAAGCCAATACAGGCGGGAAGGACGAGGCCCCAAACCACTGCTATGAGCTGGACCCAACGGTGCTGCCACATGATTAAGCGATCTTTCCGCAGATCAGACACATTCTCCATCTGCCGCTCAGGATGCAATTTCACCAAGAGCCAACCGATGTGTGCCCAGAAGAATCCTTTCGAAATATCGTAAGGGTCTTCTTCGTGATCGACATGTTTGTGATGCTTGCGGTGAGCCGAACACCAATCAAGCGCTGAGTTTTCAAAGGCACAGGCGCCAAAGACCAAGGTCCACAAACGGACTGGCATCTTAGCCTTGAAGGCTTTGTGCGCAAAGAGGCGATGATAGCCAAGGGTGATGCTCATGCCCGTGGCGTAGACATAGAAGATGAAGAGCGCTACTTGGAAGGCATCAATCCCGAAATTCCACAGG
>JBLHHN010000462.1:0-4731 GCA_047616785.1 Verrucomicrobiales bacterium | reverse complement strand
GAGTCATCCGAGATCAGTTCTGTCAGTTAGTGAAAGCGACGAATCAGCAATTGAGAGAATTGTTGAACAGGATATCGAGACGCTTGATCAAATCCGCCTGCATCGTGAGGCCAGGGCGATCCTACCCTCGAGGCACTCCTCGCAGAATTCCTCCCTCCATGCCCTACAAACCGATCGTCTGACGGATTCCCGCAATTACTTGCCTTAAGTCAATGACATTGAGCCACCACCGGCTTCGTTCGCAACGCTGCGGGCAAGTCCTGTGCCTTTGCAGAAGCGACAATCCCTGCGGTGTAGACCACATCGACACGCGGGTCATTCAGCGCCTTGCGCAACTGAGCGACCACGCCAGAGGCACTTCCCTTGGCATTGAATTCATGAAGAAGCTCGAACGCATAGCGATCCTTGGCCAAATCTCCCAGTTCCGTTTCAAAACCTTGGACAAGACCATCAAAGAATTCTGAATCTCCGTCGCGAACGATCGCAATTCTCTTCGTATCCTGCGCCTTGGCTGAATGCATCCATGCAACCACAACAGCCAAGAAAGCTAGAAGAATACGTCCTGAATTGCCTATCACCACGAACCGCTACCTGCGATTCAAAAGTAATCAAGGACACGAGAAGGCGGCACAGGCCATCGAGGTTCGATTTTAGGCCAACCCTTCTAACACATCACAGACATTGGCCAGCAAATGGTTTGGTCAAAATTCTGATTGGTCAGGACTTTGCTAGTATTTTCGGGATCGCTCAGACGGTGCCATCGGCGGAGTTGGAGGGTAACGAATGATCGCTTTCTCTGACGTTGCTGACACAGACGGAAATTTGGTCCATTATCCGTTCGCTTTCATTTCCAAATCCGAATACAAATCGGTCTTTCAGAATCAGATCCTTGAACCCAAATCGAAATGTTAAGAATCCCTAAATTCCTTATCGCTCTCATCGCCTCAGCTGCGATCTCCACGTCACTCACCTCCGCAGAGGACACTCTATCTTTGCTAGGAACGTGGACGGCCACTGGCGATCTGCCGACCGGTGGCACCAATGAGTCGACCATCACCATTACCAAAGAAAGCGAGACTTTCAAAGGCGTGGCGGTTGGAGAAGATGAGGAAGAAAGAGAGCTCGTCCGTTTCTCCACGGAAGGCAAGAAAGTGAGCTTCGAAGTGGATATCGAGTCCAATGGAGAAACTGGTGTGCTAAAGATCAAGGCCGAGCAAACGGAGCCCGGCAAGCTCGCTGGTGAATGGGCACTGTTTGATGCTAGCGGCGAAGAACGCGCCAAAGAGCCTTGGCAAGCCGTTAAGGATTCTGAGCCAGAGACGGCTTCCCCTGCAACTGCGGCTTCCTTTGAGGGCAAATGGAATACGGTGGCCAAGACAGAGGACGGCGAAGAGCATCCCTCCGTCGTCGAGCTGGCCAAAGACGATGAAAAGTATTCTGGAAGCTCCACCTCCGATCGCGGCAAGACCAAGTTCGACATCGTCGAAGTGTCAGGGAAAGACATCGAAATTGAGATGGTCCTGGAATTCGATGGCACTGAGCTCGATGTCCGAATCGAAGCCGCTCAGAAAGACGAAGATCACCTTGAAGGCAAGTGGGTGATCTTTGATAACAGTGGACAGGAAGCTGCCACGGGAGACTGGCTCGCCGAGCGTGCGCTCGTTCTTGATCTCACCGGCACCTGGGATGGAGTGGCGACTACCGACGAAGGCGAAAACACCCACCAAGCGACCTTCAAGAAAACGGATGCGGGCTACAAAGGTCAGGTGAAGACGGACCAAGGCGAAGTCGACTACACCTCGGTGAAGGTCGATGGCAATGATGTGAGTCTCGAAGTTCCTTTCGGAGACGGTTCAGTGACGATCGCCGCAAGTTACAAAGAGAAGAACAAACTCACCGGGAAGTGGAAATTCTTTGATAGCTCCGAAGCCGAGATCGCCACGGGTGACTGGGCCGCAACGAAACAGGTCGTGGAGGAAGAGAAGAAAGCCGCTCCCTCAGTGGTCGGAGAATGGGAGCTTGCCATGACGATGGGCGAAATCGAGCGAACCTATGGTCTTCGCATTGCCAGTGAAGGTGATGATCTCAAAGGCGTGTTAGTCCATCCATCGAAAGGAGATTTGGACTGCGATTCGGTGACATTTGAGGACGGCGCATTCGACCTAAAGATCACGAGAGAGGTTCAGAGCAACGATGTTCAGTTTATCTATAAGGGGAAACTGTCCGAAGATGGTGCCTTGTCAGGAACGGTCGTTCCCAAAGGGTACGAAGACCAGTTCAGCGGCGAGTGGACGGGCAAGCGCAAGTAGCAACGTCCCGTGGAAACCGTCCCCCTCGGCAAGACTGACATTCGTGTCAGCGCACTGTGTTTCGGCACCGATCTCATCGGCAGCCGTATCCCACAAGCAGACGCGTTCGGCCTCTTTGATCTCTTCCGTGAAGACGGCGGTACCTTCATCGACACGGCCAATTTCTACGCCGCTTGGCTAGAAGGATGGCAAGGCGGTGAAAGTGAAACCGCGATCGGTCATTGGATGAAAGAACGCGGCAACCGAGATGATATGGTCATCGCGACCAAACTCGGTTTCGACTATCCCGGCTCCGAAGGTGGACTCAGCGCCTCTGAGATCGAACGCGAGTGCGAGAAAAGTCTCACACGTCTACAAACAGATCACATCGATCTCTACTACGCTCACGTGGATGACCTCAAGACGCCCTTGGAAGAAACCATGGAGGCCTACGATCGACTGATCAGGGCGGGCAAAGTCCGGGCGATCGGCGCGAGCAATCTCAAAGGTTGGCGTATCGCCGAGGCCAACCTTCTTTGCCAACTCAAGGAATGGACACCCTACGCCGCCATTGAACAACGCTACACTTACCTCCGGCCCCGTCACAGCGCGTCCTTCGGCCCGCAGTTGTGGATGAATGACGATGTTAGGGACTACAGCCAAGCGCATGGGCTCACCTTGATCGGGTACTCTGTTCTACTCCAAGGAGCCTACACACGAGACGATCGTCCCGTACCGGCCCAATTCGCGGGGCCCGATTCCGAAGAACGTCTCGCAGCGCTAAGTGCCGTAGCCGCGGAAGCCGGAGCCACCATGAACCAGACCATCATCGCCTGGATGCGACAAAGTGATCCTCCCATCTTACCCATCATCGCAGGCAGCCAGAAAGAACAAGTGCTAGAAAATATCGCCGCGCTTGACGTGAATCTAACGGCAGCACAACTGCAACGTCTCGACACCTCAGGCAATCCAGACGTGAAGGAGGCCTGGCTCTGCTAACAAACATCGTAGAAGAAAGTTCGGCGAAGCCGATAACCTCCATACCGGAGACCGGAGGGCGATGCTCCGTCATCGCCGTGATCAGAAAGTGGTCGCGCCATCCGTAGTGAACGCACCATTTCTAACAAACAGGCACCGAAGAGAGCCTCTGACTCTGATATGAAATAGGCTGGAAAACTCTATCAAACCTTGCAAAGATCATCGCGTGAATCCCAACGAAAGCTCCGAAGACCGCTCCGGTCGGCACCGCCCCGCTCGACGGAACCTGGATGACCTTGGAAATCGATCCAGCATCGTCTACGTTACGATCTGCACCACCGCTCGCAAGCGGATCCTCGCCTGTAAAGACTTCCATGATTTGCTAGTGAATCACGCATGGCCAAAGGCTAATCATTGGAAGATTGGGCGCTATGTGATCATGCCAGACCATGTGCATCTTTTCTGTTCCCCTGCAGTGACCGACCCTTTGAGCGTGAAACGCTGAGTGGCGTTTTGGAAAAGCCAAGCAAGTAACCTTTGGCAAGACCTTCCGAGCATCCCACCTGGCAGCAAGACTGCTGGGATCGCCAATTACGATCAGGAGAATCTTACGATGGAAAATGGATATATGTGAGAGAGAATTCCGTTCGGCACGGCCTTGTGAAGGTTGCCGACGATTGGCTCTACCAAGGTGAACTGCACGCCTTGTGCTGGCACGATGCCTAGTTGATTATCCAACAGCTAACCCAAGTTTCTTATTTGCGGGCCAAAATTGACTAATTTCGAGATAATTTGCCCACTCAGTCTCCGTAACTCGTTGATAACCAATACTCTATTTCCTCCATTCTATTTTGTAGTGCCTAATCATATCGGCTAGTCCTTGACTTCTTTCTTCGCACCTTTAGCGTCTCAGTTGTGTATTTCCGAACCAAGACTATCAAAGGTACTCCGCTGCTCCAGCTCGTCGAATCCTATCGCAATGCCGAAGGCTCCCCGCGCCAGCGCGTGGTCGCTTCCCTAGGCGATGCCGTCATCCCGAAGGCGGAAAAGGATGACATCGCGGGAGCAGTCACTCGCTGCCTACGAGGGGCTGATCGCGGCGAGAGTGAGGATTGGTTCGAGACAATGCTCTCGGCAGACGCCGCCGCTTGGGTTACGCGCATTGTCGCTTTGGCAGGGCGCTCGAAAGGTGGGCGTCAAGACGTCGCCAGCTCTGTAGTAGACGGGGTATTGTTAGACAATATCGAGACCGTTAACGTGGTCGAACTCGGCCCGGAACTCGTCGCGCTCAAGGCCTGGGAGGCACTTGGACTCACACAGCTGCTCGTGAGCCTGGGCATGAACCCTAGCCAGATTGTCACTGCGCAACTGCTAGTAGCCAACCGTTTTATCGAACCTCTCAGCGAGTGGGCACTCATCGACTGGGCTGAGCACACGGCACTTCCTGAATTGCTCGGAACGAACA
>JBLHHN010000461.1:0-4732 GCA_047616785.1 Verrucomicrobiales bacterium | reverse complement strand
CTCACTATCATAGATCAAATAACCCTGGCTATCGGGATTCAGATCATTTCGACTCGTGATAGGCGAATTCCATGCTCCTGCTCCGCCCTCCGAGCGCGCCCAAACAGTCAGAGTGAAAGACTCTGGATTCAGATCGGCAGAGTGATCAAACTGAATCACGGAACTTCCATCAAACGAGGCGGACTGGCCAGTGAACGGACGCGCTCCGGGCTCTCCGAACTCGACGCCGTCATCCAACGTAGGAACGAACGATCCATCAGCAGAAGCCCCATCCGTATCGAGAGGCCAGAAGGCTACAAGCGCCCCCGGATTACTGTTAGGGTCCAAAGGATTCGACCCTCCACGCACTTCACCGCCATCAGAAAAGCGATCGCCATCCGTATCGGACAACACCGGGCTCGTGCCTGGCCCTTCACCCCCAGGAATCTCCACGCCGTCGGACAATCCATCATTGTCAGAGTCCGCCACAAGCGGATTCGTACCGGTGTCTGTTCCATCGACGTAGGTACCGGTGTTGGTTTCGACATTGTCATTGAGACCATCTTCATCCGTGTCAGCTTTGTTAGGATCCGTCTTGAGCTCTAGGATCTCTACCAAAGCGGTCAATCCATCGCCATCCTTGTCACTATCACTGTCTGCGACATCTGGATCCAGCCCGTGCCTTTCTTCAAGGCTATTCGAAATGCCATCGTCGTCTCGATCGAGATCAACTACCACGGCACCGCCACCATCAAGCGCGAGCACACCGCCTTCCATCACGATGAGGATCTCTTCGACTGTCAAAGCACCGGCCCATAAACCGATATCGTCGAGGTCACCGACAAATTGGAATCCTGCTCCAAAGTCCTCGCCCGCACCAATGTTGAATGGTGTTGTATCGTTAGGGGCGAGTGTATCTTCCGATTCCGCGACGAGTTCGCCATCCACAAAGAGCTTCTTCACCTCAGCTTCGTTGTCATAGGTGATCGCGATATGCTGCCACTCACCCACGATGACTTCCGGCCCGTCCAATATTTGCCAATTGCCGTCATCCGTTCCATTGCCACTCCAAAAGGTCCACGCACCAGACGGCTCATTGTCATAAATCAGATACCCCTGACTATCGGGATTCAGGTCGTGCCGACTAGTCACGGGTGAATTCCAGGCACCCGCGCCGCCGTCTGATTTGGCCCAGAGCGCCAAAGTGAAGCTCTCTGGATTCAGCGTTTCACTCCAGTCATGTTGGATAAGGCCAGAGCCTTCAAAGCTAGCAGATGCGCCTGTGTTTCCGTTGGCGCCTGGACTGCCAAATTCAACACCTGTGACTATGCTCGGCACAAAGTCGCCGGATTCGCCATTCTCATCGAGCGGGAAGTGGGCGATGAGTTCTGCAGCGTGCGAAATGGCTGCAAATGCGAGCGTGACTAAGACGAGAGAGAGGAATCGTTTCATGGTGATCGCGATCATCTTGGGTGGGAAGCAGCTTTCAGGCGAGCTGTGAAAATCAATTTCGTCACAAAGATGTCCTAGACAACAAGAGACGCTTGTCTGCCAAGGATATAAAAGTGTAGAACCTAGTCAGACGGATATCCATATTCGTCCAAATTCGATCCATGTTTCCTATATGAAACCTCCAACATTCCTGCGTCCACTTTCTCAAACCCTTGTCATTGCATCCGGATTCCTCCCCATGCTGGCTTCTGCTCAACTGCGCATCTCTGAGTTCCAATCAGACAACTTGGATGACCTCGATGATGAAGACGGCCAAACCAGCGACTGGATCGAAATTCATAACACTGGCACGACCGAAGTCGACTTGGAGGATTGGTTCCTCACTGATGATGCGGACAATCTTTCGAAATGGACATTTCCCGAGAAACTATCATTAGCGCCAGATGGTTATTTGGTCGTGTTTGCCTCAGAAAAGAATCAGCACACGCCACAATCGATTTTTCAGAAATCCCCGATCAAATCAACACATACCAATTTCAAACTCTCTCTTGAAGGTGAATATCTAGCACTCGTGCAGCCAGACGGAGAAACGATCGAGCACGAGTATGCGCCGACCTATCCTATGCAGGTCGGCAACACCTCCTACGGTCTCAATGACGCTGGCGAAACGGTCTACTTCTTGGAGGTGACACCAGGTGAAGCAAACCAAGGAGGCGCAAGTTCCGTCGGGCCGATCATTGAGGAAGTGACCAACCACACAGGGGAACCCGATCTGGAGACAGACACGGAAATGATCATCTCAGCCAAAGTGGTTCCCACTATTGGCGAAGTTTCAGATGTCACGCTATTCCGTCGCTTCAGGTTCGATAGCGAGAAAGCGATTCCTATGTTAGACGATGGTGTAACTCCAGATGAAGTTGCTGGGGATAACATGTACACCGCGGCCTTTGGTTGGGCATCACTCTTCGGAAATCAGATCGAGCCAGGAGAAATGATCCGCTACCGGGTAGAGGCGATTGACGATGGCGGCCACAAACAACAACTACCGCTCTATCATGATCCAGAAGACGCGGATCAGTACTTCGGGACGATTGCAGCCAATCCTGCGATCCACACATCCAAACTCCCCATCCTTCACTGGTTCATTGAGAATCCAAACGCGGCAACTTCCGAACGTGGCACCAAGGGATCGGTCTATTATTTGGGCGAATTCTATGACAACGCGCAGTTCGACATCCACGGACAGAGCACCCGTGGCTTTCCCAAGAAAGCCTATGACTTCGACTTCAACAGCGGCCATCGCTTCAAATTCCGCGAAGGCGAAGATCGCGTGAAGGACGTGAACATCCTCACCAACTGGGCCGACAAATCAAAGATCCGCAACGCCCTTGCTTACAGCTGGCAATCGGAAGCCAAGGTGCCCGCGCACTGGGCCTTTCCCATCCGCATTGAGCAGAATGGCACGTTCCATTCCACCGCCGACATGGTCGAAGACGGCGATTCCATCTACCTCAAACGCGTCGGCCTACGCTCCGAAGGTGCGCTCTATAAGATGTATAACACGCTCAACTCAGCAAGCGGCGCCGAGAAGAAATCGCGCAAATGGGAGGACGATGACGACCTCGTCGATTTCGTCGCCGGTATCACCAAAGGCACGGCATCCGAGAAACTGACATTTGCCTATGACCATGTGAATATCCCTGACATGGTCAATTTCCTCGCGGCCAAGGCGATCTACAACAACACCGACTTTGGACACAAGAATTACTATGTGTATCGCGACACGGGCGGCACGAATGAATGGACCATCCTTCCATGGGACGTCGATCTGAGTCTCGGTCGGTTGTGGACAGGCGCGGAGAACTATTTCCGCGATGCCATGGAAGCTCGGAACAGTGTGACTCTTGGAACGAACAACAGCCTCGTCTCACTCCTGCAGGCAAACTCAGATTTCTCCGCCATGTTCTACCGACGCCTGCGCACGCTCATGGATGAGTACTATGGCGAAGGCAACACCCCACCGACGAGCCCATGGCTCATGGAGCAATTCGAACACTGGACGGCCATGATCGATCCTGAAGGCGTGGTGTCGGATGCGGATCTCGACTATGAGAAATGGGGATCCTGGGGAAACCAGAACAACATGGAGGCAGGCCTAGCCCGCGTCCGCGACGAGTTTGTCCCTCTACGAAGGGAGTATATGTACAGCCAAGCCAAGGTGCCTCCACGTCAAAAAGAAGGGTTCAAGGTGCAATTTGCAGAAGCCGCATTTCAACCCTCCTCAGGAAATCAAGAGGACGAGTATCTCGTGCTACAGAACAGCAGTGGCGCTGCCGTGGATCTGTCAGACTGGACCATTTCCGGGGCCATCGAATACACACTACGCCCTGGCACCGTCATCGCTGGCAGCAAGAGCATCTTCTCTCCTGACACTGGCAAACTCCATGTGGTGCGCAACAGCCAGGCCTTCCGCAAACGCACAGAAAGCCCCAAGGCCGGAGAGATGCTGCTCATGCAAGGAGACTACAAAGGCCAACTCTCGGCACGCGGCGAAACGCTAGTCTTGAAAGATCGTCAGGGAAATGTCGTGGATGAGCTTCTCTATGAAGGCGCGCCCAGTGCGGCACAGAGTTCCCTCCGTATCACAGAGATCATGTACAACCCGCTCGCTGATCCGGATGACGGCACTTACTCTAGCAATGCCTTTGAGTATGTGGAGCTGAAGAACATCGGCGGTGATTCGCTGACTCTATCAGGCACTCATTTCGCAGACGGGATCGATCTCACCTTCGCCGATGACGCCACGCTCGCACCAGGCGCCTTGGCGGTGGTAGTGAAGAACGAGGCGGCGTTCCGCTCACGCTACGGCGATGCCTCCATTATCCTCGGGACCTACACCGGCAGCCTCAACAACGGCGGCGAATCCATCGAGCTACGCGATGCCAATGGCGAGAACATCCTCTCATTCAGCTACGACGGCAAGTGGTCTGAGCGAGCGGACAAAGAAGGCCATTCCCTCGTCATCCTCGATGACTCGGCTGATTTCGACGCTTGGAAAGAACAAGAAAGCTGGGGCACGAGCAAGCTGGTGATGGGATCTCCCGGGGCCGCGAATCAGCCCTCCACGGACGTGCCCGATCCGGGTGGAGATAGCAACTATGCGAGTTGGACTGAAACCGCCTTCACCACTGACGAACTGGCGGATCCTCAGCTCTCAGGACCTACTGCCGATGTGAACGGAGATGGCATTTCCAACCTGATGGCCTACGCCCTTCATCTGGATCCTCATCATTCGGTTCGT
>JBLHHN010000460.1:0-4801 GCA_047616785.1 Verrucomicrobiales bacterium | reverse complement strand
AGCCCATCGAGAAAGAGCGGACCACTGATCCATGCCCAGAATCCAGAAAAGTTCGTCATCCTCATCGAGCATCGAACGCCAGTGCTCCGCCGTCTGCCACGAATACGAAGGCTCTTTCCGGTCCAACTCCCAATCAGAGACGATCGCCCAAGGAAACGCCTGAGTCGCCAATCGCACCATGGCAGAACGATCTTCACCACTCGCCATCTGCACTCCGGCTTTGTGCGGCGATTGCCAACACGGCACAAACAGCACCTCGTCCAATGCACAACGTTCCACTGCCCGCTCAGCGATGAAAGCATGCCCACGATGGATCGGATCAAACGAGCCGCCAAACAACGCCACCCGTTTCATCGCTCTGCTATTGATAAGTTCTGGCAACTAATATACATCTCGGCGATAACGCTTGTCCGCCTTCATCTGCTCCACATAGGCCACCGCTTCTTCGGCAGACTTGCCTCCCTCTTCCGCGATGATCTCATGCAGCGCCGTATTCACATCCTTCGCCATTCGGCTAGCATCCCCACACACATACATGATCGCGCCTTCTTCCAGCCAGGCCCAGAAATCAGCGGCTCTCTCTTTCATCCGCGTCTGCACATAGATCTTGTGCTCTTGATCACGCGAGAACGCCAAGTCTAGCTTATGCAGAAATCCATCCTTCTGATAGACCTCCCATTCATCCTCATAGAGATAATCATTGGCACGCGTCTGATCCCCAAAGAACAACCACGCCTTCCCTTTCGCATTCGTCGCCTTGCGCTCCTGCATGAAAGCCCGAAACGGTGCAATCCCTGTCCCCGGTCCCACCATGATGATCGGCGTCGCATCGTCCGGCTCTGGCAGACGAAAGCCTTTGCCCGCATTGATGAAAGTCGGAATCGGCGTCGACGCATCGATCCGATCTGAAAGGAAAGTCGAGCACACGCCCTTCCGTTTCTTGCCGAAGGACTCATAAGTCACCGTCGCCACCGTCAAATGGACCTCATCCGGATAGGCTTTCAAACTGGAAGCAATCGAATACAATCGGATCAGAAGTTTCTTCAACGTACTCACAAACTCCTGAGCCTCAAACTGAACCGCAGGATGTGCTAACAAGAAATCAAACAACTCCTTACCCCACAGATAATCCGCCAACTCAGCTTTCTTCTCGATCTCTAGCAGACCCGCCCATTCGCTAGCCCCGGCTCCCGCTTTCTCCGCCAACAGTTTGAGGAATTTCTTGTCCGGAGCCGTGATCGCGCAGTCGTTAGTGAGCGTTTCACGAAGCGACTTCTCTTCCTTCGTCGGGCTCATCACCATCGCATCCCCATCCAGCTTCAACGCCGCCAGAATCTCCTCCACCAAGTCAGGACAATTCGTCGGCTTCACCGCCAGCGAATCCCCCGGCAGAAACTCCATGCCCGATCCCATCAGATCGATCTCATAGTGCCGCGTGTCTTTCGCCGAGCCCTGCTTGGTCAGGAGTTCCGCTTTTGAGAGGTGAGCAATGCAAGGATTCTTCAGGTTGTAAGTCGCCATAGCTTAATAGAATAGAAGCCGCTTTCTAAGAGCCCCCCACTCCAATTGCAAGTCTAGACAGCCGTCCGTGGTGAAGACGACCTCCCATACGCCAAAGTAACAAAGTCACTCGGGAAGGCCCATCTCAAATCGGAAGAACTGACCCACGGAGACGGAGCCGAGGTCAATCGTCCTATGGACCGTGGACGTCCCATCACCGTTCTCGTCAGCATTCGTAGTCAGGGGCATCACAGATCCAGTCAGAGGATTCCATTCCCGGTGATCGTCACTATGATAGAAATGAATCAATTGATCTAGAACGTCGCCACGCCGAGTGTAACTGAGGGTACAGCTGTCATCGTGGACGTTGAGATCAGGAAGGTTCTCACCGCCTCCACCTGCCGCAGGATTCTCTTGGAAGAAAAACTCGACCGCGTTGGAGATACCATCGCTATCCCTGTCTTCCAGAGGCGCGGTGTTGCCTTCTCCAACAGGAAAGTGATCGTCAATGAAAGTCTGATAGAGCGCTAAGGGAAGCGGATGCTCAACGATCATCGCGATCGGAATCGCGACACCCGGTTGAGTTGGATCATTGGATTTCACCGTTAGGAACGCTTCGTGAGTCCCAATCTCCAGGCCTTCGGGATCAACCGTGAAGATCACATCACTCGAACCACCAGATGGCGTCCCTCCTGAGAACCGACCGAGCCGCACCCAATAGGCCTCGTGGGCCAGCCATGACAAAGCTTGGATGCAGAAACGTTGATTAGAATCTGCGAATTGACCCGCGAGAGACAAGCTATCCTGGCCACTCAGAATGACGCGACCACCACCAGCGGCCTCAGAAATGGCGGCAAGGACACTCCCACTATCGCGGGTGAGCAACGCTTCCGCAGGCGATCTGATCGCGACTCCCACTCTACCATTGCCATTGCCATCAAGGGGCTCGGTATTCCGGGTCACCGGATGCGCGGCGATATTCGTGATGGTCTAATTGGAACGCGAGACAAACGAAGCCGTCAAACCAAGATTGAGGGCGCTGAGCACTGGATTGAGCGCATTCGAGAAACTCTCCGTTTCAATAAACATTGAGCCCCCTGCCGCCGCCCAATCGGCGATCGGCTTCTGAGGCTTGGTAGAACTGATAGTCAAAGACAATCAATGTGTCTGCTTCTGCCAAAGCAGCCGTTGTCACCGTAAGCTCAATGTCATGAATAGTAGCACCGTAAGAAATAAGGGCACTGTTGACAGCCTGATACTCTGATCGATCTTTGCCGCCTCCCAGGTAACAGATCGTGATGCCATCCAATTGGGGTGGAGAGCTTGCTTCGATTGGCTGACAATGACAATGAGGGCGTCGGCAAACCGTAACCGCTGAGAGGGATGGCCAACTCGGCCTCATTGATGGCATTCGAATGAATCACCAAATCACCTGAGACCGCACCGGCGGCTTCAGGTGCAAAGGTGATCTCCACCGGGACGGATTGCTGGGGCGTCAGCGAGATAGGAAGAGTGACAAACGAAGAAGAGAAGGTGGATGGCAAGTCGATCTGTGTGATGGTGAGGATTCCTCCGCCGGCGTTGGTCAACGAGATATTTTCAGTCACTGGTATTGTCTGGTCCACGGCAGAGAAATCAATGGCAAGTGGATTGGCGGCGATGATCACGCCGTTCACAACATCCAACTGAAGCGGAATGCGGATCTCAGGTTGTGCGGGATCATTCGTGGTTAGAACGGCATCCGCCCGATAGTCACCGGGCAAGAGGGAGGAGGCATCAAAAGAGAACTGAGCTGTGATACTATCATTGCCTCAGACCACGCCTGCTGCTGGATCAATGGTGACCCAATTCCGGACGCGGCCCGCGAGCCAACCGAGGGAGTTCTCGATGAATCGCGCGTTACTATGACTATTAATGTAACTGTCGATTCCAAGATCTCCGCAGGCAACGATGACTTGGCCCGAGCCCAGGGAAGCGATGGCTGCCACCGTTTGATCATCCTCCGTGGAAGCAAGGCTTCGCACTTCATCTGCGAGTGCTAGACGCACGTAGATGTAGCCTTCACCAATACTGGAAACACCAATCGTCGTGATATCATAGGCCAGGTCATTCGCAATGGCATAGCGGGTCGCCGACTCCAATTGAACACCTGAGCCTTCGAGCAGTGTATTGAGAGCGAAATTAGTAGTATCTTCACTTACAAAAGCGTTATGGCCTTCGATGATCTAATCCCGAACTGCCAGTTCATGCTCTTGTGAAAGGCCACCGAACCCGGCACCATCCAGGTCGAGCACATCTGTCGTCTCCAGAACGACCGGATCGAACGTGGAGGCAGTGACGCTTTGCACAGAGGCTCGTTTCTCCACCAGACGCATCGCCATACGGCTGTAAGCCGATCCTTGTTCAACGATGGTGATCGTGAGGCCAGACAAATCCAGACTCGTAGGAAGAGGCGTTGCGATCCCGTAGTCGACGCCGATTTCCCATCGCAATGCTGTTGCGCCCTGGTTGGTGAGTGTCAGGGTTTCCGCAACATGCGCACCAGCGCCAAGGGTTAAGTTGAACTCAGAGCGATCAATTTCTGCCTCAGGCGGAATCGCTCCCACTCCGAAGAGCTGCGTGCTCGTCAGGCCATTCACCGCATCTGATACGATCTGCAACTGCCGCGTTTCCACGCCGATCGTCGTCGGTGTGTAGGTGAGAGGAAGGAGGCTGGATTCACCTGGCAGGATAATCAAGGGGAGAGTCGTTGTCCTCGTGAAAGGCCCTTCCATATCAATCCCAGTGATCGTGAGAACCTCCGTGCCTGTATTTGTCAGAAGAAGGTCTTCTCCGCTATGAGAACCTAAGATGCCAAGAGGAAAGATGAGCTGGGTATCAATCGTCAGCTTCGGCTCACCTGTCACGAAGAGCATGTAGTAAAGCCGTAAAGCCGGTTCACGCCGGAAAGCCCGCTGACCTGGTGCAAGTCGCTGTTGGTGGATTGAGAGAAAGTATGACTAACTAAGTCCCGCCTGATCAGGAACGATGATCAGATGATTGACCGACGGTTCGCCAATCACTCCATGAACGCGCTTCACAAAGCCACGGAAGGCCACGCCCCGACTGGTCACCACCAGTTCAGAGGCGTCCACCATTCCAGCGCCATCCGCACCTAGCCTGAATTATTCACGTAAGATAAATGTTGTACATTGTAACTTATTGGTTTACAGTGTTTTATGGATACAAAAGAGGGCAATTCGGATAAGGAAAAGAATATTTCTGTCGGTGAGAAGAATGAACTCAAGCCGCTGCCAACGAC
>JBLHHN010000459.1:0-4811 GCA_047616785.1 Verrucomicrobiales bacterium | reverse complement strand
TAGATCTTCTTCTTTGATAGAGAAGAGATAAGTCTTCCACAGGCCATCTCCTGGCACGGTCTGAAACACCGTTGAGGTCCAGCGATCACGATCGGAAGGCCCCATCAGAACCAGCCGCATTTCAAGAGCGGGTTCATTGAGAGGGCGCCGCATATCAATCGAGAATGCCAGAACGTCAGTCGAGATACTCCCCACGTAATCAACGTTATTAAAAGCGGCAATACGTGTATTTGCCGAGGCAGGGAGGATTTGAAGAAATCGGGTAGAGGCACCAGGCCCGCCTGGGACATTGCTGGTATTCTCAAGTAGGGGCGTCCAGTTCTGAAGACTTCCATCTTCGAAATCACTCCCCTGGCCAAGAATAACATCGGCGTTAGTTACCTGAAGTGCGCCGAGGGCCATACATAGGAAAGGAAGAGTCGCAGCAAGTCTCATCTTCAAAACAGGCTAAGAATAAAAGAGTTGTCAACTTTAATGGCTCTCCGTCAGATTGGCTGGGCCTGAATCAGCGAATCCCGAAGAAATCAGGATCAGTCAGAGTCGTCTTGGTTACTGATGATCAAGGGGTTATGGGCGCCGACTCGGCACAGCATCTCTCCGGAAACCATCGTCCAGACCTGCATCAAAGTTGAGGCAGCGGTTTCGCTAGACTTAGATTCGGTAGTGAAACCGCAAGGCCGCTTTTTTTCGAGCCTGAAACTGCCTACTGGCCCCTGTCACCTTCCAGAGGTAGGCGAAACCATCCAGCCAACCTGACGGAGGGCCACTTTAATTAGGGCACCTCCGGAAACCTGCTGTGGGAATGGGTCGCAGAGAAAATTCCCGCTGGCGAGGCGATAAACGCTAAGCCATCTGGGGATAGTGGGCGCTTTAGCAACGAAGACCGCGGGGATTTCATCAAGCACTAGCCCGCATGAGGTTTCCGGAGGTGCCCATTAGACGGGAAAGCGAAATAAAATCCAAGCCTCCGGCCAATTCGCGGAGAAGAGAATCAAATAGCCTACTCCTCTCAAGGGCACTCGCAATTCATGCTAGCAAGTAGCCGAACTGTTCAATAGCCCTGTCCCGTTTCGCTCGGTCATCAATTGAATCGTAGGAGGGTGTGGAATCCGCAGAGGGTCTTGATGCGATGGGTGAGCCAAGCACCCCATTGCGTCGACTCGGTGTGGCTCCAGTAGTCTGGCTTGAAGGGATCTTCGGAAGTGCGTTCCAATTTGCCCAGCTCCTCTTCTAAGTTTGGCTGTGTGCGATAAAGTCTAAGATGATGCCAATGCGCCGTCAGCCCCTTGTGAGCAAGTTCGGCGTAGCCGTGGGCGTCGAGTTCCGTCAGCGCAGCAGCATGATTAATCAAATGAAACAACCCGCCAAAGCCACGGCGGTGTTGGGACGATCAATGCATTGATCACGTGCTCCGCCATTGACTCAAGCGAATCATACTCTGGTGCCTCTGCTAGCTCCCTTGTGGACACCTTGTCACCAGTGAGCCAGCCGCGTGGCTTGCCGAAATACCCTCGTCCTGGATGTTGATCATCGAAACTAGCAATGAGTTTCTCAAGGCCCAGCGCCCCCTTCATCTCCTCGGGTGCGGGTGATTTTGCCAGCCTGCGCACCTGGGTGACAGCGCGAAATTCTATCGCATCGACATGATCGGTTTCTACGCTTGGGCGAGAAGTCGGGTCTTGGCGTTATAGGGCCCGGAATGAGGATCTTGTATGAGGTGATCCCATTCTAGCAGGATCAATTCATTGGCGATGCGGCCCCGTCTGCGTGTTCAATTCCTCTCAATGCGGAGCCAAAGAAACCGTCTAACCGCTCCAGGTGCCGCCAAATCGTCGCGAACGACAACCTTTTCCATGTCTGTGTTCTCAATGGGAGAAATGATAAAATTGGTTAACGTTTCCCTGGACGCCGAACCGGGCGACTCGGCAGCATCGACAAAATAACTGATATCTGGCAACCCAATGGGGCGAGTAAATTCGAGTTCAAACCGAGGCTCTCCGTTTCCGCCGTCCACTAGGTACCATTCCAAGCCAGAAGTGAAGCGGTGAGGATCGGTGCCGAGTGCGTACTCAAGCAAATGGACGAGCCCGTCTTCGTCGTTGTCGACCGTGGAGTCCGCGAGCCCGTTATCGATCTCCTCTTGAGTAAACTCTAGTGTCTGCCAATACAAAAAATTGGATGAGACACTAAGATTGCCACTGGCCTGGCCCTGATAGTTGGGATCGGTGACGACCGCCTCAACACTGAATGTGCCAGCAGCGACTGGAGGATCGGGAGAGCCATTGTAAGTGACGCTTACATCCACCTCTGGAGGGTCGGTCGTGGTCACCACAGATTTGGGTAACCCGTCGTAATCCTGACTCAGGTTAGAAAGTGACAGAGTGGCGTTGGCCGGGGTCACCGTGACATTGGCCGTGCCAGAAAACCCGGCATAGGTGGCTGTCACCCCAAACGGTCCCCCAGCCTGAAAGGCTGTAAACAGCCCGTTCGAGTCGATGGTTCCCCCGCCACCAGCTGCCCATACAAACAAAGCGCTAGGATCCTCGATCGAACCGCCAAACTGGTCGACGAGTTCCGCATGGAAGCCTTGCGAGGCATTTACTGAAAGGCTCACAGCGGGAGGAGAGATCACAACCCCACTCAACTCCGAAACGACCCTTGCCCGGATTTCTCCTGTCACTGTGAGTCCCTCGACATCACTAATGCGGACGGTGAGAATGTGGTCGCCGAGTGATTCGAAGCTCACCGTAGTTGACTTGGCGCTGTTGGTTCCGTTGTCGGAAAAGAAGACGGGCGAGCCGGGGGACGCGGAAACTCCCCACGTGTAGGTCAGGTTCGATTCGCCCCCGTCATCGGTCGCACTCACCGAAAGACCCGTTTCCGTTCCCCGGACAACCTCCCACACATTACCATCAATGTCGGTTTCGGTCTCGGTTGCGCTTGAATCGGGCAGCGTGAGAATGTCAGGAGGTTGATTGACAAGATCTCCTCCGCCGATCAAGACGATGGAGTCCACGTTCCAGCCCGTTCCCCCCGCACGACCGTCGGTTGCTAGGCCCCACCGAAAACGAAGCTGGTTGCCCGCAAAAAGAGTTATTGTGTTAAGGTTCACAATCGTTTCGACAAAGCCGGAGCTGTTGCCAGACCAGGCGTCTTGACCCGCATAGTCGCTCCGAGAACTGGGGCGACCGCGACTTTGAACCGTCGTGTTGTACCCGTTGCTGGCAAAGGTGGCATCGGTCCCAATGTCAGTCCAACTTCCATCATTGACAGAGTATTGTATCCGACCGCCGTCACCGTTGGTATCAAGGTCGAATAGATGCCAGAATTTCAGTTGGAGGTCATTGGCGTTGGAAGGCACGGGAATCGACGGCGAAGTGAGGTAGGTCGTGGTAGAAGAGGACGGGGCACTGGTGCCGTATGACGTGGCGGGCGAGTGACTTTGACTCGTTGTCAGGGTCCAAGCGTTGTCCCCACGGGTGGGGTTGCTGCTCCATGCTGAGGGAGATCCATCGAAACTCTCGCTCCAGAGGGCGCCGATGACCGTAAAGGCGTCCGTTAGCGTCGCCGTCTCGCCATCGGTGTTCGCCACCGAAACATCCCAGAAACCCGTCGTGGCTCCGGTCATGTCGAAGGTACAGCGCAGCGACTCGCCAATGAGTTGGACGGATTCGGCCATTCGATCGGTTTCACCGTTGCGAAACAGCTTCACGCTTGAGTCGCTTCGAAAGCTCGTCCCCGTGAGATCAACCGTGACGAGCCCCGCAAGGCCCGATGAGGGCGAAACAGATTCAATCGCGAGAGGCGGAGGGGGTGGGACCGCATCCGCCGATCCTGAGAGCACCAGCGAGAACGCCTGAGGTCCGTTGCTGAGATTGCCGGTGAATGACACCCGCGCCGAGTAGGTACCAGTGGACGGAGGATTGGGAATGAGAACCTGCTCTACATTGTCAGTATGGTTGACGCCTGTAACTGCAGGAGCATCCATGGAGGCCCGCGTCCACGTCCCCACGAAAGGCATGACGAAAGGATAGAACTCGGAACCGTCCGGTGCCGTGACCTTTAGTTCAAGATTGTTGACGAGGCGGGGTGTCCTCAGGTCAGATGTTGAGGTGGCATTGCCAGCAGGGTCGGTCCAGCAAAGGGTGGCTTGGATGGCGGAAGTTCCATCCCACACAAACGGGTACGTCTTCGTGGTTGTGACAGTAGAAACTTCGTCCTCGGTCAGGCCTTGTTTGGCCGGATAATTGGAGTGGTCGTGGATGAGATCGGCCGCAGCTTTCCCGTTCATCAGCCCCCAACCATAGCGGTAATCCGGTCCGGTATTGCCGAGATCGTCAGCCGTGTGCAACAGGAGTCCCTTAAGCGTGTTCGAGCGCATCGCTCCTCCCGAAAACAGACTTCGATACAACTCTATCAAGAGTCCAGCCGTCCCAGTTGCATTGGGCGATGCCATGCTCGTACCGCTCATACTTCCGTAGGAACTGTCACTACCATTTAGAGTTGAATAGAGTCCCGATCCATTAGCGACGAGATCTGGCTTCACGCGTCCATCGTCCGTTGGGCCCCATGAGGAAAAGCTGCTCACCACTGCCACCGAGGAGTCTCGCAGGCCTCCGGAAACAGCGTCGCTCACGGATCCGACGGTCACGACATTCTTTGACACCGCCGAAAAGGCTATGGTATCGAATCCGCCACGATAATTGCCGTCGCCAGGAGGATGGGAAGATGCGCTGTACACCACCGGATCGCCGCCAGGAGCGAGGGCAACCGACTGGCCGTCCGACGGATTGTCGACCCCATCATTTCCC
>JBLHHN010000458.1:0-4833 GCA_047616785.1 Verrucomicrobiales bacterium | reverse complement strand
CCACGCAGGAAAACGCCGAACTACGCGCTCTGATCGGTGCCGAGGCGAAAGACGTCGCGGTCTATGAGGACATCTTCTGGAGCCTCCTGAACTCGACTGAGTTCGCCTTCAATCATTGATAGAGTCTGCGATGATGAGAATCCGACTTACCTCCCTAGCGCTTCTTCTATCCCCGGCGCTCCTCCTCTCCGCAGAGCAACCGCCGGTAAACTACGACGAGCACATCAAACCGATCTTCCGTCAGCACTGCCTCAAGTGTCACGGCGAGGACAAGCACAAAGCCGACCTGAACCTGCAAAGCTACGCGACCGCGATGAAGGGCGGTAGCGGCGGATCCGCATTGGTCGCTGGGCGCGCCGCGCAGAGCTTGCTGTTTCAAGCGATCAACAATCCCGATGACGACGCGCGCATGCCGCCGAACAAACGACCGATTCCTAACGAGCAGATCACCACGATCCAACGTTGGATCGAAAGCGGCCTGCGGGAGGCTGCAGGGGGCGAATCGCTGGCCACCGCGCGCGATACCAGCTTCCAACCGTCTGCTGACATAGGTGCGAAACCGGCGGTCCCGGCGATGCCCGAGAACTTGCCCGATGTTACGCTACCCGAGACGCTCCGTCCGCTACCGGCTCTGGCGCTGGACACCAGCCCGTGGGCACCGTTAGTGGCAGTGTCAGGGCAGGGGCATGTGCGACTGATCCACGCACAAACACAAGAGGAGTTGGGCAGGCTCCCGTTCCCTGAAGGCGTGCCGCACGTCATCCGCTTCAGCCGAGACGGTTCGTTGCTCATGGTCGCTGGCGGTCAGCCGGTTCAGTCCGGCAAGGTCATCCTGTTCGATATCAAATCTGGCAAGCGTCTCGCCGCGATCGGCGATGAGATCGACGTCGTGCTCGCCGCCGACCTCAGCCCAGACCAGAAGCTGCTAGCGCTCGGCGGATCCGGCAAGGTCGTCAAAGTCTACTCGACCGCCGACGGCACGCTTCAATACAAGATCGAAAAGCACACCGACTGGATCACCGCTACTGCCTTCAGCCCCGATGGCAAACACCTTGCCACTGCCGACCGCGCAGGCGGCTTGCATCTCTGGGATGCCAGCGGTGGCGGAATTATCCTCAGCCTCTCGGCACACAAGGCATCGATCAGAGCGCTCGACTGGCGGCCGGATAACAAGTTCTTAGTCTCAGCCGCCGAAGACGGCCACATCATCTGGTGGGATGTCGCCGATGGCTGGCCAGCGATCGACAGATCCAACGCCCACCCGCCGCTGCGCCCGGCGGGATCCTACGGCACGATTCCCAACGGCGTCCTGGCTGCCAGGTTCGACCACAATGGTATGCTCTCGACCACCGGTCGCGATCAGGTGGTGCAACTCTGGGACACCCAAGGCAATTCCCTCAAGAAGTTCAAACTCGACAGCGGCCTGCCAATCAGCATCGCGTTCTCACACTGCGGCGACGTGCTTGTCGGCGGTGATTCGCTAGGACAGGTCCAGTTCTGGAAGATCGACTGAACTAAACCCCATGCCATAAGATTACGTAGATTCACTTTTCCAACCATACCCATACCCATGATCAAACGCAGCCTTACCTACCTCCTAGCAAGCTTCGCTCTTGTCTTGCCTTCTCACGCCGAAGTAGACGCCATCACCAAATCTGTCTCTGGTGAGGATAAGCAGAAGATTGCCGACGCAGCCCCCGCGAAAGCACCTGCCAAGCCCAAGAAGGATCGCAAGATGTTAGTCTTTAGCCTAACCAAAGGCTTTCGTCATGGCTCCATCCCGCATGGTGTTGTGGCAATGAACGAGCTTGGCAAGAAGACGGGGGCGTTCTCCATTGAGCATAGCGAAGATCCTGCCGTATTTACCAAGGAGAATCTGGCGCGATTCGATGCGGTGATGATGCTGAACACCACTGGGGAACTCTTTGAGGAAGCTGAGAAGAAAGCCGCGCTTTCTGAGTTTGTGAAAAGCGGCAAGGGCTTGGTTGGGATTCATTCTGCGACCGACACCTTCTACAGTTGGCCTGAATATGGTGAAATGATGGGCGGCTACTTTGACGGACATCCTTGGCACGAGGAGGTGACCTTGAAAGTCGAGGACCTTGATCACGCCACCTGCGCCTGCTTTGAGCACAGCAAGTTCGTGATCAAAGACGAGATCTATCAGTATAAAGAGAAGCCCTATTCACGCGATCGCTTGCGTGTCCTGCTCAGCCTCGATCCTGACGGCACCAACATGAGCAAAGGCGGCATGAAACGCCAAGACGGCGACTACGCCGTTGGTTGGGTGAACAAGCACGGCGACGGCAACATCTTCTACTGCAACCTGGGTCATCGCAATGAGACGTTCTGGCATCCCGTTGTGCTGCAGCATTTCCTAGCAGGCATCCAATTTGCCTTCGGTGATCTTACCGGCGACACCACGCCTAGCAATCAATTCAAGAAAGAGAAGAAGCAAGCTTCAAGCAAGCCTGCTGGCCCTCTCAAGAAAGGTGATCGCCTGGCGATTGTTGGCGATTCCATCACCGAGCAGAAGCTCTACAGCAAGTATATCGAAACGTATCTGCTAGCGTGCATGCCCCAATTGAATGTGCAATGCCTCCAGTTTGGTTGGGGCGGCGAACGCGCTCCGGGCTTTGCTGCACGTCTGGCCAATGACATGGCTCCTTGGAAGCCCACGATCATGACCACCTGTTATGGGATGAATGATGGCAGTTACCGCGCCTATGAAGAGGGCATCGGCAAACGTTACGCAGATGGCATGCAAGACATCGTGGAACAGGCCAAAGCCTTAGGCACCACCGTGGTGGTGGGTTCACCCGGCATCGTCGACAGCGACACCTTTGCCAAGGATCGCCCAGACTTTGATAAGATCTACAACGCCAATCTTGAGCAATTGAGCAAGATCGCTGAGGTCGTGGCCAAGGACAACGGCTTCACGTTCGCCAATGTGTTTGAGCCTATGATGAAAGCCATGGTGGCAGGCAAGGAAGCCCATGGCAGTGAGTATCACGTAGGCGGCGGCGATGGCGTGCATCCTGCGCCCAATGGTCATCTCGCCATGGCCCATGCCTTTCTCAAAGGCCTCGGCATGAAGGGTAATCTCGGCATGGTGCGAGTGAACTTTAAAAATGGCAACGCCAAGGCCGCCAATGGTCACGAGGTAATCTCCTCCCAGGATGGCGTCGTGACGGTCAAGAGTAGCCGCTATCCCTTCTGCTTTACCGGTGAGAAGGACGATCCTAACGGCACGCGCAGCATCCTGCCATTCTTACCATTCAACAATCAACTCAATCGCTTTCGTTTGGTGGTGAAGAATCTGCCTGAAGCGCACGCCGACGTGACCTGGGGCGGCAGCACCAAGACCTTCACTCGCGAGCAGTTGGACAAAGGAGTCAATCTGGCCAACGCCTTTGTGGACAGCAACCCTTTCGCCGAGAAGTTCGCTGCCGTGATGGAAGCTGTGGAGAAGAAGCAGCGCTTCGAGACGCCCATGATCAAAAGCCAGATCAATGGGTTCCGTCGTTTCACCGAGACCTTCAACGGGGACGCCGAGGTCGAGAAGGCACTCAAAGTCTTGCGTGACAAGCTATTCGCCAAGAACGACGAACTCTATCAAGAGGCGAAGGCAACGGTGACTCCGCTAGAGCATGCAATCAAGATCGTGCCGAAGGCGTAGCCCCAGCACCATCTTGATCGACAAGGATGGAATCATTCATGCGAAGTGAGTTCCAAGCAACGTGGAAAGAAATCATCGTCCCAAGTAGCGGAACTGGTGACAGTTCCGAGCAGTGCACTCCGGCTACGAAAGAAGTGTGACCATTTCTTTCTCAGGCTTCTGGTAGATTCAGCTTTGGGACGATTATCCCTTTCCGCGTCATCCAACAGTTCGGCAGGTTCTATTCAGGAGAAAAGCTGTGATTTCGTCTATTTCGTTGGTTGCGCCTGTTTCGAGTATTGATACGATCGATGGTATGAGTGCCACGACAGAAGAACGGGACCCCTTAGCTGAGAGCGACATCCGGCTTGCCCAAGAGTCAGTCCTTCTCTTGCAGAAATCACGGAAACGCTCGCTTAAGGTTCAGATTAACAACCAGGAAGTGACTTTGCCTGTAGCCATGACGGAGGTCGTCAGCAATTGCCTACAGATCATGGCAGATGGGCAAGCCGTCGAAGTGTTCGGGTCAGATCAGGAAATCGGAACCCAACAAGCGGCCGATATCCTCCGGGTATCGCGTCCCTATCTCGTCAAATTGCTAGACACGGGCGCAATCCCCTCCCGCAAAGTCGGCGTGCAGCGCCGTGTTCATCTATCGGACATCTTGCATTACAAACGTCAAGAGAGCGAGGCACGTCGGAAAGCTCTCATCGAATTGGCCGCTGAGGGACAACGACTAGGCCTGGGAGAGTGAGCCGCGGCGATCCTATCGTTGTGCCGGATGCTTGTGTGCTCTACCCTGCCGGATTGCGACGCCTCATGATGTGGCTTGCTGTTCACAACGTGATTCGACCGAAATGGACCGTCGAGATTCACGATGAATGGATGCGCAACGTTCTAAAAGATCAGCCCGACCTCACGCGCGAGAACCTCGAAAGAACTCGCCGGTTGATGGATGCGCATGCAGGCGATTGTCTCGTGAGCGGCTATGAGAAACACATCTCTGCGCTGTCCCTCCCAGATCCTAACGATCGTCACGTGCTAGCTGCTGCTATACTGCCCCGCGTATAGATTTGTGAAAAGACAAGTGATGTAAATCGGCCACTTTGCTCTATCATTGAAAGCCAATATGATTCGCTTAGAGCTCACTGACCAAGACTTGACTGACATTGTCG
>JBLHHN010000457.1:0-4897 GCA_047616785.1 Verrucomicrobiales bacterium | reverse complement strand
TTGGAAAGATGAAGTTGAAAAGGCGAAGAAGGCGGCCACGGATCAGATCGCGGCTCAGGCCAAGCGCAAAGAAAGCGATCTCGCTGCCCACAAAGCTAACTTGGCTCATCTTGATGCGAAAGCCCCGCTTGAAGCGGTCAATGGGCGCGTCGCTTCTCTCAAACAGCAGGTGCCTGAACTTGAAGCCAACGGGAAAGAGTTAGGTGAGCAGTTACTTAAGGAACGTGAGGGTCGCGAGGAGCGTTTGGAATCTTTGCGTATCAAGGTCGAGTCAATCACTGCTGCGCATGGTGCGATTAATGAATCGTTACACAAAGAGCAGCGTGCCGTCGATCTACTCAAGACGGTGAAGTCCAATGCGCAGACGTCTCTCGAAGCCCTGCGTGAAGTCAATGACATCCTTGGTGTTGAAACGAAGACTTCTGAGATCATTCCACAAACCGAGAACCTCCTGGCGGATACCCAACAGCAACTTTCGGTGCTCGAAGGTGATCTTTTTCAAGCTCAGCAATCGAAGAGTGCTTTGGCGGCTCAGCTCAGCTCGGCTCAGCAGCAACACGATCAGACAGCGGGTGTGCTCGTTGAACTCGAGGAGAAACAGAAGGCGACGGTGAAGGCGCTTGAAACCACGAAAGCGTTGTTGGCCAAAGCCGAAGAAGAATCGAAAAAACTCGGTGAGGTCGCGAAGAAAGCTGAAGAAGAGCATATGAAAGCGACCGATGCGCTGACGGCTGCGAACAAGGCCTACGCGCAAGCGTTAGACAACGAGGAGCTTGCCCTTCGGTTGAGCCAACGCGCCGCTGAGGCCCAGACCCGAGCGCAGACCGCATTCACGGTCGCCGAAACGCAGCTCAAGACTCGGAAAGAGGCGCTCGATGCTGCGGCCAAGATGGATCCGCCGAGTCTCACTTCGGTGACGTTCACTCCTGATGGCACACAGTTTGCCGTGGGTCGGGCCGATAGTGGTTCCCTGATCTTCTCGGCGGATGGTGAGCGTCTCTTGCGGACGCTTCCAGATAGTGCGTCGACGGTTGTCGCGAGTCTGAATGGTGATGCCTGGCTTGTAGGTGCTGCTAACAAAGAGATCTGTCAGTGGAAAGGGCAGGCACGGTGGGCTTGGAAGCATACCATTGGTAAGATCGACGATGCCACCCAGCTCATTGATCGTGTCACCGCTCTGAGTTTCAGTCCAAATGGAAGTTTGTTAGCAACGGGAAGTGGTTCCCCTTCACGGAGTGGCCAACTGAAGATCTGGCGTGTCGCCGATGGGAGCTTGCTCACGGAGATCGAGGACGCGCATAGCGATACCATTGTTGGGTTAGAGTTCTCGCCCGATGGCGAGTATCTCGCCACGGCATCCACGGACAGGTTTGCCAAAGTGTTCCGGGTGCGTGATGGCAGCTTGGTCAGTGCTTTCGAAGGGCACACGGCTCATGTGCTGGATGTGAGTTGGCGGGCAGACGGCTTGATGCTCGCGACCTCAGGGGCGGACAATGTGATCAAACTCTGGGATTTCGAAGAGAAACGGCAGATCAAGACGATCAATGGGTACAACAACGAGATCACTTCCGTGGCTTTCACTGATGACGGAGAAACCCTCCTCACCAGTTCCGGCGATAAGACGGTACGTCTTGGTGAAGATCGTTTGGATGGCAAGGAATTTGTCTATGCCAGTGCGTTAAGCCAAGATGGCGAATGGGTCGTGGCCGCCAGCCAAGATAGCGTGGTGCGTGTCTGGCAAGCCAAGGATAAGAAGCTTGTGCAAGAGTTTGGTGCCCCAACGAAATAGAGTAGGAGTGCGCCAACTGTTCTTACGAATCGATCAACGCACTCCTTGAGGACTAGGACTGCCAGTTAGGCAGCCAAGCTTCGAATTCCGAAGGCCGCAGACGCATGCGCACCATGTTGCCTTCGTTGAGGACTAGCAGTTGCTCTTCTACCAGCTCAATGAACCGCGCACGATTTGAGGCGGTGACCTCCGTTCGTGCCCACTTACGGAGATGCGCGGCTGCTTCTAGCTTGCCTATCCCGGCCACGACCACCTCGCGCACGCGCTCTTTGATCTCTTCCCGATAGCGCAACCAGAACGGATCTGGATCACCCATCTCGTGGCGAATGCTAGCATAACGTCAGGCTGACTTCTCATACGCGGCGGCGAAGACATCACGTAACAGTTCCACGCGATTCAATTCGTAGACGGTGAGGATGCCATCAACGTAGTCTCGGGTGGGCGTGTCGATGAATGATAGAAGCGAGAGATTGCTCTGGATGAGGGGGAGATTGGCGATCAATCGAGAGGTGCGTTTGTTTCCATCTTCGAAGGGCTGAAGATAGGGCAAGTGCACCATGAGAAAGAAGGCCTTCTCCAAGGGTTCCTCAATCAGGTCCACTTTCTGCAGAATGCTATCAAAGCACTCATCAATCACGACGGGTGTATTCTCAGGGTGATACACGGTGCCGCCGATCCCGACAGGAATGGTCAGCAGCCGCCCTTCAGAAGCGGGATTGGATAGCAGGCCTTCTGTCAGAATGGCATGGAGATTGAAGAAAGTGTAGCGGTTGTAACCAAGCGTCATCGGAGCATCGACGATGAACTCGATGGCTGCTTTGTGATTCAAGATCATCTGAGCCTCTAGTAAACGAGCGAGGTCTTCCGTCTTGCCGAGCTTGAGGAGATGATCCGTTTCTAACAAAGAATACGTGTTTCCCTCTAGACGACTTGAGTTCCAGGAGAGATCGATCAGCAAGCGATCCATCACTTGCCTGGCGTAAGTTCCTGGCGGCAGGCCTGCCATATGCTCAGATTGGCCGACGTCGTAGAGGTGGCTGACGAGCTTTTCTGGTAGGTAAGACGTGACATTCGGCTCGTAGGCTTCGAGGAACTCACGCCTATAGCCGACCGGCTTGCGCTTCTGCTGTGGCTGGCGGATCTGATCGCGTATGGCCAAGCTTTCGGAGCCTACTTGGAATTCTTCGGCGTCTTCTCGGACGACGAGTCCTTCAGTGAGACTGCGGTCTACAGTGTAGACGACTTTGTGCTTGGCGGGTTTCGCCAAGCTGGCCATCCGCTGCACACGCTCGCTTTGCTCTTGGAGCGCTTGCATCCCAAGCTCGGTCAGTGCGTAGACGGTGGAGCGCGTTTGCCCGATCCGATCTAGGAATCCTTGTTGGGTGAGGGCGCCGAGATGCCTTTGCAACGTGCGGCGAGATCCGATCTCGCTGACTTGGTCATAGATCGACTGAGGAGAAAGTGCCTCTTTCGCGCCACGGATGACGTTTAAAATGGCGCTTTCGAGCGTTTGAAGCCTTTTCGCGCAATATTATGCGCCATTTCATGGCTTCTTCAAGCGTTTTTACGCCATTTGTGGCGCAAGTTGTCTTAAAAGGGGCTCTCTTCGTCAGCAAATGAATCACTGCTGCCGCCATCGCCGTGTCCCTCGGGGGCTTCGCTTGGCGCTGATCCTGAAGTGGCGGCACTGGCAGCACCGGCTGCTCCTCCTTCGACTTTGAAGGCTTGGAGATTCACAAAGTAGCGTCCCTGGTATTCGTTGCCCCTGATCTGGAAACTTACTTTCACGCGTTGCCCTTGGGCGACGGCATCCAGGAGTGCGCATTTGTCTTTCACGCACTCAAACTTGATGTCTTGCGGGTACTGATCGTCGGTCGTGACGACGAATTCTCGCTTGGTGAAGCCGCTTTGAAAGGATTGCGGCGCGCTGATGAGTTTGACTGAGCCTTCGAGCTGATACATTGAGAGAGCGGTTAAAATACGGTTTCAAGTAGAGGATTCCATCTGTCCCGTCAAATCTGAGAAGTGAGTATTTCATTCTTGGGCGATTGGCTAGAATAGGCGATTTTCAGGGTGCTTGGAGTTCCAGTCAGTCTCTCCGGATGTAACCAGTCATTATGCGTATGAGCATTCTGTTGCGAAATGGTTGTTTTGTTAGTCTGTTTCTTTCTCTTATTCTACCTCTTCGCGGCGATGTTCTCATTCACGAAATCGGTGCGACTTCGGATGCGCGCCAAATTCGATGGACCAATGACGATAGGCCCTACGTGGGTGCTGGTCTTCCTTGGTGGGAGGTTGAATACGATGACTCCCAATGGTGGTCAGGAGAGAGTCCGTTGGGGGGGGATCGTCCTGGCCTTGGAACCGACGTGGGATCTTTGATCAAGGGGAAGACTCCCTCGCTCTAAATGCGCAAGAGCTTCAACGCGAGTGCTGCTCAAGCTAACAGTTCGACCCACCTTCTCTTAGCCTGTACTATTCGCTTAGGATAGCGTGAGGGGAGTTGGGTGCCGATCAGATAGTTGTGCTCGTGATAGGGGGCAAGCTGAGACCCGCAAAACCGCTACGGAGGCCACGAAGCGGTCTGCAGAGCCTATAAACGAGCCATCAGGGCCCACCGAGGGACACCCACCTCCATTTTAACGGCTGGAAGGCTCAGCCTGGGGCGCTTCTCACTGCAAAGCGGGGTCAGCGCAGCGTTCCCAGATCACTCGGGGCGATGCCTCCAGTGCTGTTGCAAGATGGAGACGCACTTTCGTCTTCATTCAGAACTCAGTGATTCCCCAATTTGTTCGTAAATTGAAAGCAGGTTCAGCGCCTCTCAATTAAAGAGAGAAACATGTAAGGTGTAAGATCGAAGGAATCTATCTGCCCATCGATTGTGGTAAGCAGATCGCATGAGCGATTCTTTCCATGCTTTGCAAGCAGTCCTCGGCACCGACAAGAGGCACCCCCTCTTCTCCGTTTATAGCGACCCTGACAAGAGCGAACTCCACGTCTAATACGGCTTCGAACTACTCGAAGTCGTTCCCGACGACAAAGAATCACCGCGATTCAGACTCATGGTCGCGCAACTCTTCAACGCAGGAATCAAAAGCGTCACCCTCA
>JBLHHN010000456.1:0-4907 GCA_047616785.1 Verrucomicrobiales bacterium | reverse complement strand
CATTCAGGGCGTCCTGGATATTCTCTTCACATTCAAGAAAGGCGGCACTTTTCTTAACCGTCACCTTGATGGTCATCTTCTCGTCGCCGTTATGTAGGACCTCGGCTGTCATGCCTAAGTGAGAATGAAAAATTAACATATATGACTTGAACGGCTTCACTCACATGAACTAGATCGCACCACTCGATGCCTATATATGTTAATTTTCATCTCTCACTAAGCATCTTTCATGTAATTACGACAAAGTACAGCTTATGGTCATATTTGTTCTTTTGAACACCACCGTCACCGCATTATTCGCCGGTCGCACCCCTACTTGGGATTGATTTATCGAATCGCTACTACGGCGAGTGACTTGGATCACATGGTCGAGGTTTCTGATAGTCCTTCGAATTGGAACAGTGACCCTAGCGATGTGGTTGAGGTGACGTCGCCTGTGGATTATGGTGATGGAAGCATGATCTACCAAGTGCGTGACAGCGTGGCTTTTAAGGATAGCGAACGGCGATTCATGCGGGTGCGTTTTATCCAGCCCTGACTAGACGGTGCTCTAGTGATGTGCTGAGTTCAACTTCCTATGAGTTCCGCCATCAAGATCCTCGCCTTCGCCGCCTCGTGACAGAATTGATCACACTCGAACCGCTGGAGATCTTTCAGGGAGGGCAACGTGTCTGTGAAGTTGGACCTTGGACTCTGCGGGCGGGAGAATGTTGGTGGGTGCATGGGCCCAACGGTTGTGGGAAGTCGAGTTTCTTGCGACTCTTGGCGGGAGAACTATGGCCTGCGGCTGGGCAACACGAGCGCAGGCGCTATCACTTTGATAAGGAAAGCGCTTGGAGTCCGATGGCTGCGAAAGGGCGCATGGCCTTGCTCAATCCCGATCGTCAGAATCGTTATTTGCATCAGGATTGGGATCTCACGGCTGCGGAGGTCGTGGCCACCGGTTTCCTGAATACGGATATCCTTCATGAGCGCCCCAAGCTTGAAGAAATGGTGCGCCTTGAAGCGCTCCTTGATCAGTTAGGCATTCGAAAGCTACGAGATCGCCTGTTTCTAGAGCTATCCCAGGGCGAACGCCGTCGCGTGCTCATCGCGCGCGCCCTGGCCACGGACCCAAAGGTGTTGTTGTTAGATGAGTTTGCTGAGGGGCTTGATGAAGCATCGAGAGAGACGCTGTGGAAGACGTTGGAAAGTTTGGCGGAGGCAGGGAAAGCTATCGTTCTGACCACGCACCGACCGGGCCCCGCCTTGGACGGTTGGCAGCAGTTTCAAATTAAGCCATCCCCCAGTCATATCGATACGCGTGAGACCGGTACTAGCGGAGTGGCAGAGACAACTCTGGGAGAAACGTTGGTTCAGGCTCGAGGCGATCTTTATCTCGAGGGACAGCTTCTGATACGTGATCTCGATTGGACGCTGCTTCAGAATCAGCACACTGCCATTCTGGGATCGAATGGCAGTGGCAAGACGTCATTGCTGCGACTTTTGTGGGGGGAACTTCATCTGGCGTTTGGTGGCGAAGTGATTCATTTCCAAGACTCCACCCTCACGGTGCATGATTTGCGGCGAGATGTGAGTTATTTCCAACCGGACATGCATGCCTGGTTTCGTCCGGAGCAAGACGTGCAAGATGTGATTCTCTCAGGCTTGTTTTCTACCATTGATCTATTTGATGTGGTGACTGAAGAACATCGACTGCGCATGCGTGAGATCGCACAATCTTTTGGCCTCGCCTCATACATAGAACGTCCATTCGGGACCCTTTCATACGGGCAGGCGAGGAGAGTCCTTCTTGCTAGAGCCGTGGTGGTGAATCCTAGGCTCGCCTTACTTGATGAACCCTTTGATGGACTTGATAGTGCCGTCCGTGCTCACGTCTTCGATTACCTTGAGGAGATCGCGGTTGCTGGTAGGACGACGTTTGTCCTTTCGTGTCATCATGACGAAGATCGCCCAGCGTGGATTCGTCAGCATGCGATCATCGATTCGGAAGAGCGTTGTCTAACGCTTGCCTGATGGTTCGTTGGGTGAAATCGAGAGATGCAGGCTTTCATTCACGCTAAGAAGCGTTTAGAAGGAATGTGATGGAATTGGGCACCCTCTTGATTGTCGATGATGAGAAGCACACCCGTGATGGGTTGCGCCTGTCCTTGGAGGATGAGTTTGATGTCTTCGTGGCGGCGGATATTGCCGGGGCGAAGGAGGTTCTGAAGACGGAGCAGATCGATCTCATGGTCACGGACCTTCGATTGGGCTCGGAGAATGGGATGGACCTCATTGAGCAAGCGATGGCGCGACCGCACCCGCCGATCGCGATCATGATGACGGCCTATGGTTCGGTGAATGTGGCGGTGGAGGCGATGAAACGCGGGGCCTATCATTTCGTCACCAAGCCGTTGAATATCGATGAGCTGGAGATCGTGATCAAACGTGCGCTGCGTGGTCGCGACATGGAGCGCGAGAATACGGCGCTGAAGCAGCAGGTGGAGAAGACGTTCGCGTTCGATAACATCGTAGGGAAGTCGGCGGCGATGGAAGCGGTCTTTGAGACGGCGCGGCAGATTGCGCCGTCGCGTGCGACGGTGTTGATTGAAGGCGAGCATGGCTCGGGTAAGGAGCTCATTGCGCATGCCATTCATAATTTGAGTGGACGGCCGAAGGCGAAGCTGACGATTGTTCATTGCGCGGGGCTTTCGCCGCAATTGCTAGAGAGTGAGCTGTTTGGTCACGAGAAAGGTGCGTTTACCAATGCGCATGAGAAACGTATCGGTCGGTTTGAAGCGGCGAATGGGGGGACCTTGTTTCTAGATGAAATTGGGGAGATTGATCCTTCGGTTCAGGTGAAGCTCTTGCGTGCTCTTGGAGAACGCACGATTCAGCGAGTGGGCGGGAATCAGGATATCAAGGTGGATGTCAGAGTTCTCGCGGCGACGAACAAGAAACTGGCAGCGCTGGTGGAGAAAGGTGAATTCCGTGAGGATCTTTATTATCGGCTGAAAACGATCAAGTTGACCATGCCGCCGCTTTCGGAGCGGAAGGAAGACATCATTCCTCTGAGCCAGAAGTTCCTCAAAGATTGCGCCAAGGAGAATGGGAAACCGGAGCGTGAACTCACGAGCGAGGCCTTGCAGGCCTTGATGGCGTATGATTGGCCTGGCAATGTGCGAGAATTGCGGTCGGCGATCGAGCATGGGGTGGTCATGTGCAATGGCAATAAAGTCACGCTGAGGCACTTGCCAATGGAGGTGCGTCTAGCATTTAAAGGAGACCCCGACGGAGCAAACGTCCTCAGCTCCAGCCAAATTGCGCTTGCGCCGCTTGACGATTTCAATTTGCATAGCATGGAACAGCGACTCATTGAGCGAGCGCTCGAGAAAACGGGGAACAATCGGACGGAAGCTGCAAAGCTCTTGGGCATTAGCCGAAGAACATTGCAACGGAAACTGAAAGAAGACCCCGCAGATTGAGCGAACTCGCAGAGCGATGGTCGAACCCAGCACATAGCCAACTTTCACTCACCTACGATGGCAGAATTCTTCTCACAAGACGGCGAGCTCGACTCGGGCATGATCATCCGCCGTGTCTTGTTCCTCCTCCTCCTATTGGGCCTTGGGGTCTATCACTTGTTCTTCCATTTTAATGGATTGACCAGCGCGCGGGGCATTGATCAGGCTCAGATTGGGCGTGAGATCGCTGAGCATAAGACGTTTAATACCAAGTTCTTACGCCCTCTCACGATCTATCAAGTGAACAAGCACCGCGAGGATGCGGAACTTGAGGGGCTGATGTCGCCGACCAATTTCACGGATGTCTTTCATGCGCCGTTGAATCCGCTTTTGAACTCGGTGGCTCTGCGGATGTTCAAGAGCCAGTGGGAATACACGGCAGACTCAGGTTCGAGTGTCTACTTTCTGGATCGTGTCATCGCGGGCGTCTCAGTGATCTTGTTTCTGCTCGCCATCTTCATTTCTTACCTGCTCATCTCGCGGATCTTTGACACGAAGATCGCTGGGATCAGCGCCCTAGTGGTCCTCCTCTCGGCCACGATGTGGGACTTCGCTCAGTCTGGTCTGCCTCAGATGTTGATGCTGTTCCTGTTCTCGTTCGGCCTTTATTTCGTCTTCAAGGCGATCGAGACCCAGCAGGAAGAAACGCCTCCGTTTGTGTGGATCGCTTTGGCCGCAGGTTTCTTCGGGCTTCTGGCGCTGACGCATTGGCTTTCAATGTGGCTGTTCTTTGGCCTTCTCTTCTTCTCGGCCTTCTATTTCCGACCGAAAGGCGTCATGGCCATCCTCCTTTTCGTCATCTTCACCGTGATTGTGGCCGCTTGGGGGTATCGAAATTATCAAGTGAGCGGTGACCTACTGGGTTCAGGCCTTTACTCATTGCAAACGGGGCTGGCTGAGGGCGATGCTGCTGCCATCTTTAGAAATTACGATCCTGAGCAGCAGCAGTTCAGTACGCAAGGTCTCTTTTCTAAGCTGGTGGTCAATTCACTCAAGCAGCTTGAGGACCTCTACAAATACCTTGGATCCATCGTAGTGGCACCGCTCTTCTTCCTGAGCCTCTTGCACCCATTCAAGCGGCCGGAAATTGCGCATTTCCGCTGGTGTATCTTGTCCATGTGGCTCTTTGGAGTTCTTGGCATGACGATCTATGGATTGCCGGAGGGGCGGATGGACCCCAACCAGCTGCACATTCTCTTCGCTCCGATCATGGCCGCCTACGGCTTGGCCTTCCTCACCGTGGTGTGGAATCGGATCGGGTTTGAGACGAATCATCCGATGGTCAATCAAGGGCACTTGATCATTGTGGCTGTGATCAGTGCGATCCCGCTGATCTTGCCGTTACCCAAGAATCTTAAGGCCGGTATCAGTGCTGAGAAGATGCAAAGGGCTGTCTGGCCG
>JBLHHN010000455.1:0-4907 GCA_047616785.1 Verrucomicrobiales bacterium | reverse complement strand
GCGAGTAGGCATCTTCGTCCACCGGATCATGGGAGATCTGCTCCGAGTCAAAGGGTTCGCCAATCGAGAGACAGCAGTCAGTTGGGGAGCGCTCGCCCATAAGCTATGGAAGCTAGCAGAAATGCGTAAAGAGCAGGCAGAGAGGCGAGAAAGAGAAGCCCGAGACGAAGCGGCCTAGAAACAAGATCGCCTGTCGATCAGACACCCTCGAGAAGAAAACCTTCAGCGACACAGGCTGGAGCGGGAGACTCATGCGAGCGTCCCAATAAAAAGCTTCGAAATGAAAGCACTAACGATGTTATTACTCGAATTTCAGCTCCACCGGAGCTGAAAAGTCACCATCCAACTGAACTGACTGATGAAACAGGAGCGCGCCATCAGAGAAAAGCGTTTCTGGGACAGGCCCTATTCTAAGTCACTGACGCTAGAGTCTTTAGATAATCGAAGGCGAACAAGCCCGTTCGATGTCCGTCACTGAATTCAAACTGGATGGCGTAGCCGCCTACGGGTTGCCAGCCGGTTACTTGGACGCCAGGAAAGGAAGTCTGGCTGGTGCCTCCGTGGAGTTTTCCCGTGAGGTCGCGTTCACCAATATTCTCTGCGCTGGGTGATCGGGCGCGGAGCAACTCCATTTTAAAATAGTCTTCACTGCCATCCGACCAGCGTAGGGCGACCTCATCACCGATCATCTGGATATCGTCAGGCCGGACCATGTCAGAGCTTTTCGTAAACGCCTTTGTCTCGCCGCTGCAAGATGGTGAATCCAGCCTTCTTGGCGTCACTGACGGAAAGAGGCTTGGTGATCTTCGGCGTATTGACCTGGGTGATCAGCTTCTTCACCTTAGCCTTGCACAGCGGGCACAGCTCTAGTGGCGGCCTACTGAGTGGGCGATTTAGCTCGAAACCCCGCCTACAGATGCCACAACCCTTTTCTGAGTCGTCGTTGATGTATTCGTAGAGAGGCATGAGGGGAGGTTTCGCTCCCGAAAGTTAGTCTACCAGCTAGACTTTGTCACACCGGGAATCATCCCGTGTGAGGCCAGCTCGCGAAACGCGATCCTGGAAAGCTTAAAACGTCGGATGTATGCGCGGCGACGTCCAGTGACGAGGCAGCGGTTCACCAAACGCGTCGGGCTCGCGTCACGAGGAAGCATTTGCAGTCCCAAGTAGTCCTTGGCTGCTTTGAGTTCCGCACGCTTTTCAGCGAAGCGGGCTACCGTGCGTTCTTTGCGCTTGTTCCGTTCAATCCAGCTTTTCTTGGCCATAATTCAGGCGATCAATGTTCACAAGTAAATGAGAGTCGCAAGTCATTTTCGAAGGGAATTCAAGAGTGCACAAAGCCGAAGTTTGCAGTTTCTAATCTCCAGGTTTTCCTATATAATGGCTTATGAGTTCGTTAGAGACACAGGAGACAGTTAATGTACGCGTTTTAGGTTCATTGGCCGTCGGAGTGGCCGCCGGAATGGTGGTGGCAGACCGTTTGGGGCGTCCTGCCCGAGAGATTGCGTCCCTCACCCTTCTGACTGTTGGGCTGGTCGCTACCGTGCCATTTCTGACGAAATACGTCGCGCGGCAGATCAATGCCCCGACGCATCGCTTTGGAAGTCAGAAAACGCTTCAGGGCATTCGCCATTCAGGGGTATCGGATTTCTCAATGGAAGGGCCGACAGATTCGACGCGAGAACTCGCCTCGGCTTAAATTTTCCATAGCTATCATTTATTACTAGATATTTTAGAATTTCCAGCTATAATTCGGCAGCAGTTCAGCTGCTTGGTGAATCATGGAATCCTCTCCCCTCGGCCTTAAAAGATCCAGTTCTACATTCCGTCGCCGGGCTGTGCCTCTTTCAGACATTACGATTCATCTTGTCGAGCAGCATGAGGCGGTTCTGAGGCATGTGTTGTTCTGGCTGCAGGAACAGACCTATTTCCGCCAGCGCTGGCATCATTCGCTCTCCACGTTGCCTCTTTTTGAGGTCGTGAGCTTGGTCAAGTTACAAAGGCTCCTTGTGGAGATTGTCGATGCGACGGAACAATTCCCCTTTGGCTTTGCTCCATCGGAAGAGGCCTTCGCAGAGCGTCTGAGTTTTCGGCTGCACTTGCTGTGGCATGAAGTGCATCATTTGCAGAAGCTTGTTGGAGTATACATCGCTCGGACAGCGGATGCGGGTGTCCGCAATGATTGACGGCGACTTCTTGATTCGCTAGGCAGCCGGGATGCGTGTGCGTTTCGGCCCGGGTCTTCTTGTCACGGCTGCTTTCATTGGCCCGTGAACTGTTTTAAAAGCTTCCCATGCGGGGGCCAAGTTTGGTGGCGGTCTGCTTTGGGCGGTGGGCATCGCTGTCTTGGCCGCGATCATTCTTCAGGAAATGGCGACTCGGTTAGGGCTCGTCACACGCCGTGACCTCTCAGCTGTCTTGGTCGAGACCTTTCCCTCTCCGCTCGCCCGGCGAGTCACGATCGGTCTGGTTCTTAGTGCGATCCTGATCGGGAATGGTGCCTATCAGGCGGGGAATCTCACAGGGGCTTCTGCAGGGTTGGCGGTGTTGTTAGGTGGGCGAACTTCGATTTGGGTTATCCTGACGGCAGTGATCGCGGTGGGATGTCTGATGAGTGGAGCCTATCATCCTCTCTAACGGGTTCTCGTGGTATTGGTGATGGTCATGAGTGGAGTCTTTGTCGGATCAGCGTGCCTTGTCCTGCCACGATTGCAGATGCTGCCGTGGGCGACTTTCCGACCGGTATTGCCGGAGGCCGGTGTGTGGTCATTGGTGGCATTGTTAGTCGAGGCGGTGGTGCCCTACAATCTGTTCCTTCATGCGCGTGCGGTTCAGGAGATGTGGCCGGAGGCGGATCGAATAGAAGGTAATATTAGAGAAGCGCGTTGGGATGCGGTGATTGCGATCGCGTTGGGCGGAGTGGTCACCGCGGCGATTCTTTTGACAGCTCTGGCAACGTTCTATGTCTCTGGCGCAGAGTTGTCCTCCTTGGCCCAGATGGCAGATCAGTTAGTCCCTGTGGCGGGGGGCACGAGCAAAGATGTTCTTTGCGTTTGGTTTGTTTGCCGCAGGTCTCACCAGCGCGATCACGGCACCCTTGGCCGTAGCCTATGCTACCGCAGGTTGCCTGGGGTGGGGGAAAGACTGGAAAGACTGGCGGTTTCGATCCACCGCCATTGCTGTTGTTCTCGCGGGGGCAGTCGCTGCCATCTTCGCGGGCGGCAGCCCCGGTCTCTGATACTGTTTGCCAAAGGCGCAAACGGGCTGCTTCTCCCTGTGATTGCCGTCTTCTTAATCATCGCAATGAACCGAAGTCGCTTCCTGGGTAATCATGTCAATGGGCGGTGGGCTAATCTCATGGGTGGCCTTGTTGTCCTGCTCGTAGTGGTCTTGGCAGGGCGGAAACTCTACTCCCTTTGGGCCGCCTAACGTTATCGTTTCCGGGATCGAGTCACTTCACCCCGAGTCTCTCGCAGCCGGTTGCGGAAGGCCGAAAGGGCTGCTTGCTTTTTTGCCGCTGCTATCTCCATGTTACTGATGGTTTTCTCCATGTTCGCGAGCACTTTCTCTTCTTTTGGAGACTTCAAGCTGCTGCTTGTCACTTGATAGTATTTGACCGATCTCTTGTGTTTCGCGAGTTTGGTCTTCCCTTTCAAATCGTAGTAATCGTAGTAATCGATGTTCATTTTCTCGTAATTGTCGACGTCTGATTTGAGCATCACATAATCATAAGGAGAGAATGCTATCTTTCTCAGAAGGAGGGCGATCTTGGCATCTATTTCTAACGTTTTCCGAAGGATCGCCTGCTCTTTCTTGATTGCGGCAATGTCTTCGTTTCTCCGCATCTTCTGTCTGAGAGCACTTTCCAGGGCGGAAACCTCGCTTTGTTTCTGACCGATCGCCTTTTGGGATGCGGCACGCTCTCCTTTCTGAATGGCATACTGCGTTTTGAATTGATCGATGAGTAGCTTGGCTTCAGCCGAAGCTTGGCTTCGGTTGGATCAGCGGAAGTGGTTTCTTCAGAATTCTTGGCCGGACTCTTCTTCTTTGCGATGGCTGACTTGTCAGCGATCCTCGGGGCCTCTGAGGGGGGGCGCGGTCTTCTCTTTGGCTAATTGATAGTCGCCTTCATGATAGAGCGCACGTGCACGTAGCTCTGAAGGGAGATCGGGATATTCGATTGTGGCAGCACCGCTGGAATGGAAGATAGTGAGTGCGAACTGATTGGCGCCTTCGACTTTCGCTTGGGTGTATGTGGCATCTTTCGTCTTCACCTCGCCAAGCGATTTCCCAACGAGAGCTATGCGCGCAGCCGCGGCTTCCGATCGCCTGGCGACACCTTTTCGTATCTCTTCTTGCTCTTTCTTAGCTTCGGCTGCCGCCTTCGCTTGAGCGAGCTTCTTCATATTCTCTTCAGCTAGCTCGACCCTCTCCGAAACCCATTTTTTGAAGTTCACACTATCTTTATTGCTATCCTGTGGGTAACGCAAGTAATTGACAATCAAGAATTTATAATTTACAGAAACCTCAATTGAGCCGCGGCAGGGCGTGCTCCTCGAGGCCGAACTCAGTTCCAGCCTCAGCGATTTCGTCAATCAATCCATCGAGATGGCGACACGCTCTCCCGATATCCTCGCGGAAGTTGATCACGACTTAGATGTCCATGGATTAAAGAAGAAGGCCCTCCGAGATGCCGATCGCCTTTACTTCGAACACACATTCCGCACCCTGCCCGGCAATTTAGTGGCAATTCAGCTTAGATGGCGTAGTGTTCTTGTTCGCTTGTGAAGATTGTTCCTTTTAGGCCAAGCGCGATTAGGTACTGTCCTTGCTCGTAAGATAGCGGGCTCGCGAGGCATCTCTCTCGTCCGCGACGCATCACCAGGATGCCTCTGAATTTGTGTATC
>JBLHHN010000454.1:0-4937 GCA_047616785.1 Verrucomicrobiales bacterium | reverse complement strand
TCGTTTCCGAAGTGGGAGATTGCGACACGACCTGCCGCCAGTAGAATCCTCACAAATCACCGGTGTCTTCTTGGGTGATGAAGCCGTTCGCTACGACGATGTCTTGCCACCCATCATTATTCAAATCCGCAAAGGCCGAGCCCCAGGCCCAGCGCCCTTGAGTGACTGCGGCCTCGACACTGACATCGGCAAAAGCATTCAATCCGGTGGATGATTTCTGATTGCGAAAGAGCGAATTTCCCCTCGCGTGACGGACGAACAGATCGCGGGTGGCCTTGTCCTTTCCCTTCAGAAAACGCCCCTGCTTGGCAATGCGATTTCCCGCAGAGGAAAACATATTACTCACATAGAGGTCAAACCATCCATCATTGTCGTAGTCTCCCCAAGCGGCCGACATGCCAGCCGCAATATCTAACACACCCGCCTTCTCAGCCACATCCACGAACTGGATTTGCCCTTGAGAACGCTTCTGTTGGTAGAGATTGTTCCCACCAAAGTCATTCGCCACATAGAGATCGAGATAACCATCCTGATTGAAGTCCGCCCAAGTCGCGGCGTAACTGTAGCGCGAGTTGTTCTCGTCCAAACCGACCCGTTTCGTCACCTGACGGAAACGAAACTGCCCATCATTCCGCAAGAGCGCATTGCGACCGCCATTACGCGCATCTTGATAGGGCACCGGCCTCGCAAGACTAACATTGCGATCCACATGCCCACGCCGATCATAACACGCCGCAAAGATGTCCAGATCACCATCGGTATCGAAGTCCGCAGCTGCCAGGGAGTATGGTACGGCAAAGGGCAAGACCTCCGCCGACTTCACCGTGAACCGACCCGAACCATCATTCTCTTGGATGACGAGGCCCTCCTCCACCGCCACCACCAAGTCTTGATCACCATCGTTATCGAGATCGACAAACAACGCGCCGCGACTCGTTTCCAACCAATCCACCCCAGCAGCGGCCGCCACGTCACCGGCCGTCCCATCCGGACGCGCGAGAAACAATCGGTTAGGCAGGCCACCATTCTGGCAAACATACAAATCTTCCAGCCCATCCCCATTGGCATCCCCGATGGCCAATCCATTCCACCCCCCAACTTTCGCCCCGGCGCGTGAGTCCATGCGAGCCAACCAATGATCGAGCCCATAGGCCAGTTGTTTGGAGAAAGAAGGATCACCCCCTAACACTCCAGCCGTTCCATCCGCAAAGAACGGCTGGTTCCGCGCCTCCTTAGTCAGAACCTCCTCATAATCTTCGACAACCAAGCTCTCCAACTGCAACGCTTCGCCAGAGCGCTTCCAAACACAGGTCCAAACCGCATTCACCTGCAAACGTTCTTGCCGACTGCTAGAGCCGTCTAACCGAATCTCTGCACGTGTCGTGACTTTCGCCCCTGACACGTCCACACCGACCGTTTTAAATTTCGCATGCAAAGGCCCCGCTTGCAGTGTCTCCAACAAATGACGCGCCGATCCTAGCAATCCTTCTGGCCCACGGAACGAAAGCGAACCATCACGGCCCGAACGATTCACCATCACGACCTCATCGGCGAAGACTTCTTTCACCACCTTCGGCCTCAAGCCGTCACCGCGAAAAGTCGGAGAGGTCAGGTTACCAAGTTTAACCCCATCCATCGTTCCCGCCTCCAACGCATGCTTGAGCACGTCCAGGCGGGCACTCGCAGCATCCGCGAGCTGTTCGCTGTCCCAGCCACCATGGGCAGGATCATAGCTCGGCGTGGCAACGCCGGTTCCACCCACTTCAGCCGGGGCGACTTCAGCCCAGGAAAAGCTAGAACAACACAGAACAGAGAGGAGAATCAGACGAGCGGCCATGCGCATAACGCCGGATCGTAAGAACTCGCCGAGTCGAGATCAAGCGGCGATCAGCGCCCCTCTTCGTTCGCTTGCTTGATGGCGTCCATCAACTCCGCGTAGTCTTCGCGGCTCAGGGTCGTCTTGCGATCCGCCAAATGAGCGGCCAAGGCGCGAGAGAAGGATCCATCAAAGAAAGTCTTCACGACATGATTGAGCATCTTTGCCCCTGTCTTGCCCCGAGCAGGTCGCGCCGTGTAGATGTAATTCCGCCCTTCTTTGCGGCGCTTTACGAGTCCTTTGTCCTCTTCCAGAATCTGCAGCATGCGCCGGATGGCCATCGGGGTAGGCGCTTTGGGCAAGCGGTCTTGGATCTCCAAGACCGAAGCCTCGCCTACTTCATAGAGAATATCTAGGATTTGACGTTGCCTTCGAGAGAGATGCTTCTGGAAGTCGTTGTTCATTGCTGCCTGAGAGTTTGAAGGTTCCACGCTATGAAAGTAGCGAGAATCATGGGACGGATCAATGAAAAAGGTTCCTCGCGCGCTACTTTTCTCTTCACGTCACGATTGCGTCAATCTATCTGAATTTATCACAAAGAACTTGGACCGTCTCGTGGACTCGCTACATTTGTCTTCAGACATTCAACGGCGTTTCGCCCTCCCTACATGCATCTTTACGACACGGCCACTGAACACCTCACCCAACATCAGGTGATGGAAATGGTCGCGGCAGCAGAAGCCCGCAAATCCAAGATGATCGCTCTCATGGTCGCCATTTGGGCGCACGTGCTACTCGTGGGTGGGCTCGTCTACATGGTATTTGGCGAGGCCTTTGTGCGAGAGCCGAACCTAATCATTTCCGCTCCCTACTCGCCCGTTGAGCAGTTGAAACCGACAAAGAAAGACCTCCTCCAGGTAAAGACAGAACGCCCCTCAGCGCCGTCGTCTTCCATGACCAAGGTGATCGTCGCGCACAATGCCGTCAGCGCCATCGCACTCCCAGTGATCGATGAATTTGTAGACACTCCCATGAATCTCGGCTCGGGCTTTGGTCAGGGCATGGTCGACGGCATGGGGGGCATGGGCGGGACTGGTGGTGGCGGCTCCTTCTTCGGCACACCCGCCGCTGGCAAATCAGTGATTCTTGTCCTCGACACGTCCACTAGCATGGATCGCGAATGTGGAGAATCCGGCATCGCAGCCATCCGGTTGGAAATCGAACGCACCATCAATTCCTTTCAACCAACGATCCGTTTCAACATCATCTGCTTCGGCAATCTCGCAGATGGATTCAAGCCCAAGCCGGTTCCAGCCACCAGCTCTAACAAGAAGGCCGCTATCGCATTCACCAAGGACTATTACACCCGGAAGGGATTCACCCGCACACGAACGGGAGATAACTTGGATCCCAAGGGCGAAATCCCTTATGTGCCCATCCGGCCAGAGGATTTTAAAGCCACCAAGGATACCTCAGGGGGCTCACGCTATGATCTGGCACTCATCGCCGCGTTCGACCAACACCCGGAAACCATCTTTCTACTCACCGATGGCAAACCGAGCCCAAGACTTAAGGGTCAGTCTCTCTCTGACCGCGACATCCTAGCCATCGTGAAGAAGGCAGGCAAGCGCAGCGGCGGCAGGCAACGCACGGTGGTCAATGGCATCAGTGTGAATAGCATTGCCAAAAGTTTTCTAGAGAACGTCACAAAAGCCTTTCGTGGGAAAGTGTCCGTGATCGAGCCCAAGAAACTCTAGCACACATTCTAATCCATTTTTATGAACACACGCCTCTTCCTAGCCACTACACTCACCACCGCTGCGCTCACTGCCCTGACATGGGCACAAGACGAAACCGCTGCTGCTCCTGACAAAGACGGCAGCTACGCCGTCGGCACTCGCATCGGCATCCAGTTCAGCAAAGGCGACCTCAGCATGAACGACTTCATGGCGGGCTTCACCGATCAGGTGAATGGCAATGACTTGAGACTCTCGAAAGAGGCGATGGATCAGGCGCTCGAAGCCTTTCAAATAACCTACAACGCCAATCGCAAAGCAGCCAAAGCCAAAGCTCAAGCAGCCGCAGCTGAAGCTGGCAAAGTCAACCTCGTGGCCGCCGAGGCTTTCCTCAAAGAGAATGGCGCCCTGGACGGTGTCTTCACCACCGCCAGCGGTCTTCAATACTCCGTCACCGAACCTGGGACCGGCGCGTCTCCAAAGGCTTCTGACAAAGTGAAAGTGCACTATCATGGCACACTGCTTGATGGCACGGTCTTTGATAGCTCCAAAGAGAAAGGTAAGCCCTTTGAAACGGAGCTCACCCGAGTGGTCAAAGGCTGGACCGAAGGGATCCCACTGATGAAAGTCGGCGGAAAGTCACGTTTATTCATCCCACCAAGCCTAGCCTATGGAGAGCGCGATCGCTCTGGCATTCCTGCCAACTCGCTTCTCATCTTCGATGTGGAACTACTGGAGATCGTGAGCGTCCAGCCCAAGGCACCCGTGCAAGCAGTCACGCCGCCCGTGGCCATTCCTCCACGCGCGAAGAAACCTGCCCAGGCTGTCACGCCACCCGTCGCTATTCCACCTTTAAAAAAGAAGGAAGAGAAGTAGTCGTTAGAAGTGTGCTGGAGTGAAAGCCCTCACAGAACGCTTCACCGTCGACACGCGCGGCAAAGGCACCTACGAAATCAGTGACGAAGTCCAAGCCTGCGTCTCGCGCGCTGGGCTTTCGGAAGGCACTGCCACGGTCTTTGTCCAACACACGAGCTGCAGCCTCGTCCTCTTCGAAAACGCCGACCCTTCGGCGCGCCAAGACTTGCACGCCTACTTCGATCAACTCGTTCCCGAGGATCTGCCCTACTTCGTCCACACCTACGAGGGCCCAGACGACATGCCGAGTCACATTCGCATGGCCCTCACCCGATCCTCCGAAGTCATTCCCGTGAGCGAAGGCCGCCTCTTGCTAGGCACCTGGCAAGGCATCTTCCTCTTCGAACACCGCGTGGCCCCTCACCAAAGAAAGATCGTCGTCACACTCCTAGGCGCTTAGCAGAGTAGCCTAGGCTTCCAGCCTGGCACAATCGCGAAGCGCCGAAGCCTCACACGCACCAAACCTAATC
>JBLHHN010000453.1:0-4942 GCA_047616785.1 Verrucomicrobiales bacterium | reverse complement strand
CCGTCACTCTCGCCGCAGTGCCCGCCATGTGGCGCGCCTGGTTAGGCACAGGCATTCTCAATGAGCGCATTCGCCTGGCCATCTCGGCAGGAGCTCCTCTGACACTGGCCCTAGAACAAGCCGCTTACGATCAGTCAGGACTTAAGATTCACAACTTCTACGGCTCTACTGAATGCGGCGGCATTGCCTATGATCGCACCGAGATTCCAAGAACAGATGGGGCCTATGTCGGCCATGCCATGGATGGGGTGACGTTAGGCATCGTCGAAGAGCGCCTCCAAGTGCGCAGCCCAGCGGTTGCTCTGGGCTATGCCGACGATCCTAACTTTAGCACGCTTAGAGACGGTCACTTTCTCACCACCGATCACGCCGAGATTGAGGCGGCCGGTGGTGTCTGCCTGCGGGGGAGGCACGGCGAGTCTATCAATGTCGCCGGTCGCAAAGTTTCGCCGCAATCCATCGAAGAGATCCTATTCAGTGTCCACGGGATTCAGCATGTCGTGATCTTCGGCGTGCCCAGCCAAGATCCCGAGCGGGTTGATGACATCGTCTGCGCGCTTCATCTCAGCGAAGGCGGATCTCTGAACGAGGTTAAGGCAACCGCGACGAAGCGTCTTCCATCCTGGCAACGTCCACGCCATTGGTGGGCTTGTGAGACTCTGAAACCTGATGCCCGAGGGAAGATCTCCCGGCACGCTTGGCGTCAACGTTACTTGCACCGAGATTAGCCTTCCACACCTTGCTTTAGGCGAAATGGTCCATGCGTTAGGTGCCGACGCATCGCTCGGATTGTTGCTTGGAAGCACATGCCGAGATCTTGGCGAGACGGGGCCGCACTCCTCGATTGAGCGGCAGCTCTGCGCATGCAGGATTGACACCCCATTCATTAGCCAGTCGAATAGGTGGCATGAAAAGCTTTCTTGGTGGCCTCCTCTTCGGACTCAGCATACTGGTTTGCCCGGCGGCGGAGAAGCCGAACGTCCTCTTCATCGCCATTGATGATCTGAATGATTGGGTGGGGCCTTTGAAAGGGCACCCGCAAGCGCAGACGCCGCACATGGATCGCTTGGCGGCGCGAGGCACAACGTTCACCAACGCGCACTGCCAGTCGCCTTTGTGCAATGCTTCACGAACGAGTTTGATGTTAGGGCTCCGCCCTTCGACGACTGGCATTTATGGATTGGCACCATGGTTCCGCACCGTCGATGGGTTGAAGGATCGTGTGACCTTGGCGCAGCACTTTGCCAGTCAGGGCTATCGCACGTTGTCTGGTGGTAAGATCTATCATGGTGGCAAAGGTGGTCGCGAGGCGGAGTTTGATGAGTGGGGCCCCAATGCTAGTGTGGGCGCGAAGCCGGAAAAGAAGATCGTCGACACACCTGCCAAGCATCCCTTGGTCGATTGGGGCACGTTTGATCACAAGGACGAAGACAAAGGCGACTGGACCGTGGCCAGTTGGGCGGTGGATGCGTTAGGCAAACGTGCCGAGAAAGAGGATCCTTTCTTCATGGCCGTTGGCTTCTTTCTTCCTCACGTCCCTTGCTACGCCACGCAGAAGTGGTTCGATCTCTATCCTGAAGATACGCTGCAGCTCCCGCCTTACCTTGATGGGGATCGTAGTGATCTTCCAAAGTTCGCCTCCTACCTTCACTGGGACCTGCCAGAGACGCGTCTGAGTTGGTTGCGTCAGAACAATCAATGGCGACCTCTCGTGCGCGCCTATTTGGCAAGTGTCAGTTTCGTGGATAGCCAGGTCGGCCGTGTGTTAGATGCTCTGGAAGCTAGCGGGAAGGCGGACAATACGGTGGTTGTGCTCTGGTCAGACCACGGATGGCATGTCGGTGAAAAAGGTATCACGGGCAAGAACACGCTCTGGCAAGACGGCACCCGCGTGCCACTCATCTTTGCTGGCCCTGGTGTCGGTGTCGGGAAACGCAGCCACCGTCCTGCGGAATTGTTAGACATGTATCCGACACTGAGCGAACTCTGCGGCCTCCCAGCACGGACTGACCTCGAAGGTCACAGTCTCGCCCCCCAGCTCGCCGACCCTGAGGCGCCAAGAGAGTTTCCCGCTATCACGACCCACAACCACGACAATCATAGTGCCGCCAATGAGGACTGGCGCTACATCCGTTATGCCGATGGCACTGAGGAACTCTACGATCTCCAGAGTGACCCTCACGAATGGACCAACGTCGGGCATTTAGAGAAGCATCAGCCGATCAAAACCAAACTTGCTACCTATCTACCCAAGGAAAGTGCGCCCCCTGCTCCAAAGAGTGCCCACCGCATCCTCACTTACGACGGCGAGAAAGCGATCTGGGAAGGCCAAGAGATCGATCAGAAAAGCAACATCTTGCCAGGAGACGTGTCTGTTTCAGATGCCTCTGCGAAGATCTTTCCCAAAGGAGCGAACCCCATCGAGCTCTTGAAAGAAGGGGCCGGTGAGGGACCCGCGTGGCACCCGCAGTTGGGTCTTCTCACCAGCGCTGGCGGTGACGTTCATCAGTTGAGATCAGATGGAATGGCCAGCATCTTCAAGGCTAACGTTGGATCGAACGGGCTTCTCTTTGATCGTGACGGCAGTCTGCTCGTGTGCGAACCCAAGCAACGCCGTGTCACGCGGCATCATCTGAATGGAGACGTCACGGTGCTTGCGGATGCGTATCAAGGTAAGCGCTTTGTATCGCCTAACGACATCGCCGTCGATTCCAAGGGGCGCATCTATTTCACCGACCCCTGCTATGGCTCACGCGACGGCCTGGAGATCATGGATGACGACAGCAATCCTATCGAAGGCGTTTACCGGATCGATCTCGATGGCAAGGTCACCCAGATCATCACCCATGAAGTGGATCGCCCCAATGGCGTTCTCGTCTCTGCCGATGACAAATTCCTCTACGTCGCTGACAATAACAACAACACCTTGGGAGGCGCGCGCAAACTCTGGCGATTTGATCTTCGTAAGAATGGTAGCCTCAGACCGGACAGTCGCCATCTCGTCTACGATTGGGCAGAAACGCGTGGTCCCGATGGCATGGCTCAAGACACGACAGGCCGACTCTACGTCGCCGCAGGCATCCATCACCCCAAGCCTCCCTTGGAGGTCGCCGAACAACCCACCTCAGGCGTCTACGTTCTCAGCCCGAAAGGTGAATTGTTAGACTTTGTCGCCATTCCTACGGATGAGGTGACCAATTGCAGCTTCGGTGGCCCTGATTGGAAGACGCTCTACATCACTGCTGGTGGACATCTTTGGTCGATCGCCACCACCACACCTGGCCATGTGCCACTCTCTGCTAAGGATGAGAAGAAGCCCACCTTTCTCTACAGCCGATATTTCAATGCCCAAGGCGAGTCTCGATACCTTCCCGATGGCTCTTACAGAGGGATACTAGCAGAACTCGGCAAGTCTCTCGACGTCCGCGTGAACAGCGATGCGCCATCGACAACTTCGTTAGCCAATGTCGACGTCCTCCTGATCAGCAATCCCAGTGCCGAAGCTGTGGGCGACAACCCTGCGCCACCGCGTTTCTCTCCGAGTGCTAGACAAGCCTTGCTCGAGTATGTCTATGGCGGCGGCGGTCTCATCATCATGGGCAACCAAGAGAATCACAACCTCGAGACGGAAACGACCAACCTGTTGTTGGCCGACTTCGGCATGAAATGGGTCGATCTCTACACCGACCCGAAAGCGATCAAGCTCGCGGATGAAACGCCCATTATTGGCGATCTCACCTGGGCTTATTTCACTGGAAACCTCATCGAGATGGCGAACAATCATCCTGCCAATCCCCGCAGTCTTGTGACCAACGATGTGAAGCAGAAACCGTTGAAAGGCGAACGCAATCAAGAAGGCTGTCTGTTAGCCATCGCCGAACCTGGAAAAGGCCGAGTCGTTCTGATTACTGATTCCGGCTGGGTAAATGACAGTGTCCTCGAAGGGAAAGGCATTGGAGGCGTCGCGATCAAAGACCACGACAACGCCGAGATCATGACCGAGCTCCTGCTCTGGGCCGCAGGCATCGAATAAGAAACTACTCTCCGTAGCCCGCGCGTCCTCGCGCGGCTCAAGTTCACTCCCGCCGACTGAGGACAGGCAGGCCTGCGGCTCTATCTCGCTTTCCCATGCCCTTCTCTTTCAAAGGAGATTCTCACTTCTGCGATCCTTTTACCAAGCGTTGTATCCAACCGACCTCCATCACCTCCCCCAACACGAGTCACAATTAATTTCTAAGGCTTCCCAGGTTCCCGCGTCGTCTTAGTAAGCACGCGTCCTTTGTGAGTCATTTCCATGCCCATCATCAGCCTATAAAGAAGCTCTCTAGCCCCCAGCCCATGGTCGCCGAAAAGCCCACGCTGGAGGCCTTATTCGAGGTAGAGGAAACCCCGCTCCTCCGTTTCGCCCATGGCATTGTCAGGCGACGCGCGGTGGCTGAGGAGATGGTCCAAGAAGCGTTCATGCGCTTGCACAGCCACTGGGAGGAGGTCGAGAAACCGCGGTATGCAGCAAATACGGTTGGCGTCTACTCCCCCTTCTCAGGCGACCCCTGAATATCGGCTCCGTAGTCAAGCAACACCTGCACTGTCTCTGCCTGACCACGACTCGCGGCCACGTGGAGTGGCGTTAGATTCTTTGCATTCCTTGCCGCAATCAAAGTGGGCGTAGCGTCAAGGAGAGCTCGGACTGTCGCAACATCACCGCGAAACGTCGGAGCAAATATGGGCGGGGCTTTCATAGCATAACGTGCATGGTCTGCGAATCCCGGCTGGCTGGGGACTTCGACCACGCGGTTGATGTGATAGTTAGAAATCAGGCTCTCCATCAGATTGGCTGGGCCTGAATCAGCGAATCCCGAAGAAATCAGGATCAGTCAGAGTCGTCTTCGTTACTGATGATCAGGGGGTTATGGGCTCCGACTCGGCACAGCATCTCTCCGGA
>JBLHHN010000452.1:0-4970 GCA_047616785.1 Verrucomicrobiales bacterium | reverse complement strand
CCCCGTGGCCACGATGATGGTGGCTTCGCCGCGCGCTTGGATCGCTTCGCGGATGTAGACCGCGCCGCGTGCCGCCGCGAGTCGGCCGGATTCCTGTTTCTGTTCTGATATACTGATTTCCACGCCACAGTTTCTCCGATGGATGCCGTTCAATGCAACGCAATTCGTGTATCGGATGGAGGAGTGTTAGAGATCGTCGGCGTTTCGCGCGAATCTGACGGCTCGGGTGTCGTGTTCGTTGCCAGTAGGAGAAATGATCTCTTGATACAATTCAGGCCGACGTGCCTTCATCCAGCGAACCCCGGTGGACCATTCACGCAGGCTTGGATCGAGATCAGCGATCACCATGGCGTTCTCCACGCTGGTCGTTTCTTCTAACACACGGCCATAGGGATCGAGAATCATGGCGTTTCCGGTGCGCACTTCGTCATCATCCACACCGACGCCATTGCTGAAGATCAGAAACATCCCATTGTCGTGGGCGCGCGCGGGAAGCCAGCGCATGAGCCAACCCCGCCCATCTTTTCCCTGGCAGGCTGTACGGATGGCATCTGGATCCTCATCACGAGCATGCCAGAGCGCTGGATCGATTCGTTTCATGCCATGCGGGCTTCGCGAATCACACCCGCCCGTTTGATGAGGAGCGATCAGCACTTCGGCGCCCTTGAGCGCGGTCATCCGAACATTCTCGATGATGTTGTTGTCATAACAGATGAGGATACCTGCAGCCGTCCCGTTGGGCAGTTCAAACACGGTGTAGGTATTCCCAGAGTCCATGTGCTCACTGATGAACGTGTGCAGTTTCCGATGCCGCGCCCAAGTGCCATCTGGCATGGCGACTACGTATGCATTGTATAAACTACCGTTAGAGTCCTGCTCGATCAAACCCGCACCAATGCTGATGTTGAGTTCTTGTGAGAGTTTCAGCAGAATCTTGGTCGTCTCGCCCGAAGGAATCTCTTCGGCCAAGGCGACGATGGCAGATCGATCAAGATGGCGCACGTGCCAGTAGCCGGTCACGCACATCTCAGGAAACACGACCAACTCCACCTGCTGCGCGGCTGCCTCACGTACAAACGACTCGATGACTTTCAGATTGGCGGCTTTGTCACCAGGCAGATGGTTGAACTGGACTGATGCAGCACGGAGGGGGGACATGCATAAAAGTAGCGAGCTGCGACTTCATCGAGCAAGCTTGTTTCGCCCTATTCTATCAGAATCCGTAGAAGAAGTGGTGACACTTCTTTGGTCGTGGAAGCGTGCCGCTCGGAAGTGTCACCACTTCCGCTACAAGGGCTACTCGCCAGGAGTGCCGCCTGGTGTCTTGCTGGCGCTCCAATGCTTCCCTTTCGATGGATCACTTTTCGGATCTGTGAGGACCAGGCTAGAGCCATTGCCGTCGGCTTCTTTCGGCCACGGCGAGCGGTCGTTGTAGGTGATGTCGATCAACTTAGTCTGACCATCGGCGGCCATGAGGATGAGTTGTTCGCCGCTGTTGTCGAGCCCGCCGAGGTATTGGCCGGCGATCGGGAGGCCGATCTTGTAGTGGGTGTTGATGGCGTAGCTGTCTTCGAAAAGGAGAAGTCTTTGGTTAGGCGCGAGTAGGGTATCGCGTTTGGTTGGGAATCGGAAATTGACGCCTTTGGTAAACGCGGTGCCGCGCAGATTGATCGTTCTGCTGGAGATATTTGTCAGTTCGATGAACTCGGTTTCGGTATCGTCTTGAGGATGGTAGTGAATCTCTGTGAGGGTCACATCGCCAGGCGCGATTCCGGAGCTTGTGAAGAAAGTTTCATTCAGAGCGGACCAAGTCGAAGCGTGGCGCGCGGGATCGGATGTGGGTGTTTCCGCTGAGTGTGAGGGTAGTCGTTGGAACCTTGGGATTGTGTTTGATGACGGTGAGCTCGAGATCAAAGCTTAGATCTGAGGATGTGAGACTTTGTTGGTGTACTTCGGCGGCAATGATGTTGTTGCCTTTACGCAAGAGCTTGGCTGGGATGGTGAAATGATGGAAGGCTTTGCCATCATCTTGAGCCGTGCTAGCAAGGGTTTGGCGATGAAGTGGGCCAGTGAGGTTGGAGCGGGCGGCTTCGGCGCCATTGATGTAGACGGCGGCACCATCATCTCGCTTGAGCTGCAAATGGACCTCCTCGATTTTCGAGATGTCTGATAGAGTGGCGATGTGCCGGAAATAAGTGGTGATTTGCTTTTGTTTGAGTCCGGAGGGAATGATAGTGCGTTCATCACCATCCCTGTAGCCAAGCTGAGCAGGGCCCGAAGCCCAGCGACGGTCGTCGAAGTCTAGCAGTTTCCACTTGGGAGATGGATTGATGGTGAAGCCACTGTATTTCCAGATTGTGGCTTTGGGAATGATCGTCTCATTGGTTCGGCCGTCTTCGTAAGGGATGGCTTGCGGAGAAAGGGCGCCTCCCGGGAGGCGAGGATCCGTGCCATCCGTCCTGTAGTAGATGGTGCCAGCGCTTGATGCCAGTGATAGCTTCTGCCCCTGTTGGCTGATGACAGGGGCGTCGATGGGCGGGTAGAATCCTGCGGCGCGGAATTGACTGGCGATCCAATCTGAGCGATTCGGGAGCCAGAGGCTGATCACGCCGTTCTTCATGGTGGCCCATTCGCTAGGCGTTTGGAAGGTTTGACGGCCGTCACGCCACCGGGCGATCTCTGCGATCATGCTCTGCTCGACTTGCGCGACGCGTTCTAGCAAACGTGCGATGTTGGCTTTGAGCGTCATCGCACCCTCATTGAAGAAGTGCTTCTGAATGCGGTCGGCGACGAGCATGCGGAAATCTGGATGCCCGGCCTTGAAAAGCAGGCTGAACAGACTGCCAGGGCCGTCGCCATGGGAAACGCCAAAGACACCGGGTAATGGATTCTGAAACGTCGTCCGCTTTCTGTTAGGTTGGGTGGAGTCTCCGAGGAACCCATCGGAATCATTGAGGAGAAATTGGAAGGGGCTGCCCCTATCGGTCGAGCCGACGGCCCGATACTCGGCTTCGGCGTTTCCAAACATGAACATCAGCATGTAGTCCACGTACTGAGGCACGTTCAATCGGGTCCTCACAGATTCATAATTGGTCGGTTGCTTGGAGAGAGCCAGCCTTTTGAGTGTCTGCCAAGTCGATCCATCGCCATCATAGGCGTCTTGAGGGCCAGCTTTTGACCAACCGCCGATATTGAGGTTTCCGTTGATGGCTTCGTAATTCTCTTTCTTGCCGCCAAGATACTGTGAGAGCATGCTGGCATTCCAACGTTCTCGGAGATGGTATTGTCCCCAGTAAGTGCCATTCAGGTAGAGATGAACGAAACGCCCATGAGGGGCCACGTGTCCCATATCTAACATCGTATCAGCGGTGAAGCGGTTGGCCATGTAGAAACCACGACTTTGCATGTCGTGGGAACCGCTGCGGAGGTTGAGTTGATCGAACTCGGTGGCTGCTCGGAGGTCGCGATCATGTCCTTCGAAGAGTGGGTAGCGCAGTTTGGAGGCGCCGTACTTACTGCGGAAGTAGAGCCTAAAGGACTTCTTGCGCCAATCGGTGTAAGCCCCGCCGAACTCTTTGATCCCATAAGGCACATGAAAGCCCACGGTGCCATCGGGGAAGAGCAACTCCATGGAAGCGGGGATCTCTTCTTCGCCACTGGTTGAGCCGTGCGTGATCATGGAGATGGAGGGAAGGCTAAGTAGGGAACATGTTAGTTTAGAGGCATAGCGATCATCCTGGGTGATCGCTCGTGACATGAGCCGAGATGACTTTACCTCTTCTGGGAATATGTAAGTATGCGTGACGACATCCGTGGGCAGGTGCCCGGACAAATGGGCCGCGACGCGGAGGACCGTGGTCGAAGTGACCGGGATCGAAGTGACCGGGATCGAAGTGACCGGGATTCTGTTATTGTAAACTTTTCCGGAATGAGGTGCGGGCGCGGTGCCGTCGAGTGAGAAATAGATCGCTGCGCCTGGCGTGGAGGTGTTGAGATCGAGGAGGAAGGGCTTGTCGTGAAACCCTCGCGGAACGCTGACGAGGACATCTTCCACCATCCCCTGGTAAATCTCTCCGTTGACAGATCCTGGGGTGGGGGAGCGAAAGAAACCGACAACATCGCCTTTCCTAGATGTCCCGTAGCTTCGATGTGGTTTCTGCGCGGGAAACTTCAGGTATTCGCTGAGCACCGTCTTTCCATCAGGTTTGGTGAGCGTGAGAGACTCGCCTTCTTCGTTGAGTTGGAAGTTGTTGTGCAATGGGAGATCCTTCTGATCTATGCCGGAGGCGAATACGACGAGGTGACCTTGAGCCGGAAGCGTGATCGATGGGAAACGCCATTGGAGGAGATTGTCAGGATCGTCGCTGAGCGCGTGCCCCTTCAGGTCGCGTGGGGTAGGATTGGGGTTGTAGATCTCGATCCAGTCGGGACTGTCAAAGTCCTCATCTTGCAGGCCGCCTTCATTGACCGCCACGAATTCAGAAATGATGAGCGGCGCAGCTATCGCTGGTGTAAGCAGAAGAGTCAGGGTCAGGAGGCTCTTGGTGATCCAACGCTGACGCTTTCTCATGACTGGGCGCTATCGAATGGCGGATCAGGATTTGCCAGGGCAATCTGCTTTGTGGCATGTTGGTGGACGCCATGAGTTTTCTCAAACGACTGCCCAAATCAATCTTGGCTGGCCTCTCGGTGCTCTTGGTCCTGGTGTGCCTGATCTTCTGGTCACAGATGGGCACTCAGCGAGAAATCGAAGTGATCAAACAGCGCTATCAAGCCTTTAAGACGGCGCTTTCGGTCGGCGACGAGACGACGACGATGGCTATGATCGCGCCGAACTATCGGGATCTTAACGGGTTTTACCCCCTGAAGGCAGCACTGATTCTTGCCGAATCTCCTTAAAAACAAGGCTCTGTCAGCTATTCGTGCATTTCAAGGTGGTGGCGACAAGGCCACTTTTAGGAGATTGAGGA
>JBLHHN010000451.1:0-4970 GCA_047616785.1 Verrucomicrobiales bacterium | reverse complement strand
GTTCATTCTTCTCACCGACAGAAATATTCTTTTCCTTATCCGAATTACCCTCTTTTATATCCATAACACACTATAAACCAACAAGTTACAATGTACAACACTTATCTTGCGTGAATAATTCAGGCTAGAGATCTTACTTTCTTATTTCCGCCTAACGGATACCCGCATGAAGCAGCTGTCTGCAGCTTCTAGCAGAGGCTGAGCAAATCTCACCAAGAGCCTGTCCGCTCCCGGGCCGAAGCTCTGGGGTAGAGCAAAGACAATCTCATCTCCGCCGCGACGCCAGGTGAGGAAGTCCTCAGAAATCTCGATGGTGAAGACGAAGCCACCCGCCTCGTAGCCGCCTTCGGGCGTCATGGCGTCATGGCGTCCTTGTGGCACTGTGAGTTCGGCTCCTGCGACCGGCGGTTCATTCATTTCCCGTACAATGGTAGGATTGGGGAGATTGCGAATGTCGTTGCCGGCATCTTGCATGACAAAGGCGTCTTCTAACAAATCGACGACGCTGTCGTTGTCTTCATCGTTCTCTTCTTCAGGTGGCCCATCAAGAATGCGTAGCCCGGGAACATCATGAGCGATCATGTGACCTCCAGCGATAGCCACCACGCGGACAGTGTAAGTATCCGCTTCGACGTCGAACTTAGGTCTGGAAATATGGGACGTGAAGATCCCGTCGCCGGCCACCGGATCTTGGTCCAAGCCATCGTCTAGCATAGCATTGCGAAGTCCGACGTAGGCGTCATCGATTGCGGAAGGCTGAATGTTGCCATGCTGCAGCGTATCGAATGAAAACATTCTCCAAGCCATTGCCACTCGCGCTCGCCGTGACAGTGAGGAGCGTGGACCGATCTGTGAGAAGGAAATTCGGTACCCAAGCGATGTCTGATACATGCGGAAAGCCAACGGTGGACGTGGGATTGAGCCGAGCCATCCACAATTGACCAAGACGACTAGGTGATCGAAATCTTGTCCAGAAGATGGCTGTCTTTCCGTCTCCGACCACAAAGCCCAGGTTCCTTCAACGGAGCAAGATCGAGACGTTCGCCAGATCCTGTCTGCACAAGAGTGACAGAAGGCGAACTTTCCGTGCCACTAGGATCAAAGGACACGACCGAGCCGTCGCTACTAATGCCTAACCGAGCGCTTTCAAGTCCGTCCAACTGCGTAAGAACCTTGCGGTCGCCAACCTCAACGCGATCCGAGACAACGGTGTGCTCATCACTATCATTGTAGGCAATACGAGACCCATCTCGGGTTATCACCACTTGAGCACTTGTTAGAATTTGGCTGTTATGAAGGTACCGAAAGGTACCGTTCGCCCATGTGTCCACGCCTCCTGATTCTGTTGTAGTGGTCATGACCATGTGGAAGCCATTGGCATTGATACCAAACCCACCGAACGCAGAACCCGGATTGTACTCTGCCCCTGTGGTTCCAAAGACTGCCGATGCCATGTCGATATAGCTAAACACTTGCGTTTGATTGCTGCCGTCCACGTTGACACTCCAGACTCCAGCGATGGCCCCCCAAGCCATGCCATCCCCTCGGCTTGCCCCTGGGACCAAGTTTGGAAAGAAGATCTTGCTCCCATCCGCGGTGAATTTCGGTGATGCAGGTATGTTAGGCCCAATCGTAGGGTTTTGACTTCCAGCTGGAGTCGGAAACGAGACGGCCACTTCAATACGATCGGTGCCATCACTATTGGCGACAAAGATCTGGCCTATCCTGTCGGTCCAAAGAACTTTGCTGCCGTCTCGGGTGATATCCACGTAAGGAGATATGCAGGGACAACTTCCACGGAAATCCGCATAGCGAAAGATCTCGCGCAAGTCGGTGCCGTCACCGGTCATGGTTTAAATCGTCTTGTTCGTAGTCGAGTAGATGATCTTACTGCCATCCTCGTCGCCAGCGAGTATGCCTATGTTAGTATTTGCGACTTCTTAATACGCAGTGATAGGTTCATAGGTGATAGTGCGCTCCGCTGGAAAGCCTTCCAGCCGGTGCCCGGGTTGGGGACAGGAACTGCAGGATCAGGGCCCTCACGACCTGACAATGAGGACGGCTACGAGGCATGGGCAACGAAACGCGATGCCTTGGATCGTCCTGCAACCCGTGCCGTTCAAGCTCTACTTACAGATGAACAACGCGCCTTGCTCAGATATGAATCTGATCGGCGTGATGGGCATCGATATCGGTCAGTGCGATGGTTTCTGGTATCGGTTCATCTCTGAGAATGGCGGCAAGAAGGTCATCACCTTTCCCTCAGAAGAATAACCGATCACATCGGAGCCGGGACAGCGTCACGAATGGTGACTAACGGTTGTTCACGCAAGCGATCAGCCTCCTCTTTGCTGAGCAGCTCCTCCGTCGCCATCCTTGTCAGCACCAAGTTACGGGACGCTTTCGCTCGCTCGGGATGATCGAACGGCTCGATCGCACTTGGCGCTTTGATCAATCCCGCCAATGTCGCCGCTTCGTTCACCGTGAGATCTTCGACTGCCTTCTCAAAGTAACCGAATGCAGCATTCTCGATGCCATGAAAGCCGTTTCCCAAATAGATGATGGATAGATAATTGGAAAGGATGGTTTCCTTATCGAACTCCGCTTCAATACGTTTGGCCACAAAGGCTTCGACCAACTTACGATCCATGGTCTTTGCGACTTCACCGTAAGTTTGTTTCGCCAACTGTTGGGTGATGGTGGAAGCACCTTGGCGCTTCTGCTTGGCTCTGAAGTTCACGAGAGCCGCGCGAGCGATGCCCCGAAGATCAATGCCATCGTGGCTGAAGAAGCGAGCATCTTCCGTGGCGATCACGGCATCGATGACATGTTGAGGAAGCCTCTCAAGATGGATAGCCGTGGTTCTTGGCACCATCGTGAGATCATAGGTCGCCGCCCTATCCTTATAGGGCTTCAAATAAACGGTGAACGCAATAAAACTGAGAGCCGACAATACAACAACGATCCAAGCCAAGTTCCGCACCCAGCGATTGAGACGAGATCCCTTTATCATGAGCCGACCGTAGCCGAATGGAAATCGAAAGCAAGTTTTAATGCTGTTTTTCTAGCATTGGTTGCCTTACTTGAACTTTCCGGCTTCCTCTAACAAGCTTGCCTGGACATCACGGCTCAGCGTGGAAGCCGCTAGGACTTCGCGAATACGGTCACTGTCTTGGCGAAACCATCGCCGCGCCACTTAACCGAGGATCTCCTGACGCTGGGTTTCGTCACGAATAGCTTGTGCCCAGGTGAAGGCGCTCTCAATGTCATGATGCACGGTAGCATGGATGAACGCGGCGACGGCTCGGTCGGTGTCCGGACCAAGTTCGAGCCCATGCATCCATTCACCACAAGCGTTGGGTTCGGCATGTGCCCATTCTTGGACTGCCGTTTCAAGATGTTCAGGCAAGGTCTTCGCCGAAGCCCGTGAGACTAACCAATCCGCCATCGCACGCGGTGAGTCCTTGGCTTTGCGACGGGCGATCTCGCGTTCCATCGTTGCCGTCGTTTCCGAATCAAAGGTCTCTGAATCGATCCAGCTGACCACCTCGTCGAATGGGGCCGTCTTTGCCCACGAATAGACGGCTTTTCCCCAGGCCTCGCGCTGAAGGTCTGGATCCGGAAGTCCACGAATCGCATCGAAGATCGCCTGCCGCTCGACATCGTTCTCAGATCGACACGCCCCATAGAGCGCCGAACCCGCACTATGCTCGGCGATCTCCCCCTTTTCAATGGCAGCGAAAGCGGCCTCCGGAGAGACTTTCTTCCACTGAGCGAACACTTGGTAGATCCCCTCGCCCAGGGTATGAGGAGACTTCAGGTCTTTAACCGTAATCAGGTAGGTTTGATAGGCTTTGGCGGGATCCTGTTTGGCCAGAACCTTGAAGATCTTCGTGAACGACGACTCCTGCCGATTGCTATGAACGCGATCCGTCACAAAGCGCAAGGCCGCATCAGGATCGAGTTCGGCCCAACGAGTCGCCAGGGCGTCGATCATGTTTCCGCGGAGAAAGCCGTCCGTTTCTGCATCGATCAACGCCACGATCTGATTCAGCTGTGCGCGTGTTAGGTTACTGAATGAGCCCTCACGAAGGCGATCAAGCGCATCGCGATCATCCTCTCTTCCTGCCGCTTCTAGCTCCGCAAACCAGTCTTTCACTTTCGCCTGATCACTTTGCGTTCGTTGCAAGTTCTCCGAGATCGAGGGCAATGCTCCGACCACTGCGGTGGACTTTGCGTCGCGAAATCCCAGATAGAATCCTATCAGACAGACCACTGCGATGAAAACGTTGATCATTGATGGAAGACTCATCGTTTCAGCATTTCGCTAGGATTGAAGCCATGCTCTGTCAGCCACGTCGTCGCCGCTGCAGGATCGCGTTCGGCCCATTCACCAGCCACGATGTTCTGAACAAAGTCAGGCTTCACTTCCTCCGGAACTTTCGCATAGAACCAATCCACCGCTTCTCGAGGGTATCGTTGGAAATAGGCCTCGCCCAGAGCATTGGAAGAACGGAACTGGGTCGCCTGCGACTCATACTCAATCGAGTCAAACCACTTGGCCATCTCACGGGGATCTTTTCGTGCCCATTTAGAGCCAAACCTCTGGATCATCTCGGCACGCATGGCCGAATCCGGAAGCTCCGAGATCTTCGTGGCCACCGCATGGTGCGTGGCAGGGATATTCGCGAAATCACCAAACTCTTCTAGCACTAAGCTCTGAGCATCATAGGGCAGAGATTCTATCATGGCGAAACCCGCCTCGAGATCATGGCGAACCCAGCCCTTGCCAATACCGCCGATGAGTTCATTCCATGCGCGCTCACCAATCGTTTCTTTATTAGCCTCTTCAGCAGAATTTGTGGGTGGTTGGAGGCTCGGGGAGATCGCCGAGTGTATGGAATAGGGCGATTCGGTAGATTTCTTCGCTACGATAGCCGTAGGCCTTTCTTGTCACAACATTCACTTTG
>JBLHHN010000450.1:0-4978 GCA_047616785.1 Verrucomicrobiales bacterium | reverse complement strand
AACGAGCGCGTGCGCCTTCCCAAAGAGGTCCAATTGACTGACGCCAGTCAATGCATCGATCGTTTCATAGGTCACGCCTTCTTTGTCCTTCACCTTGGCCTCGATGCTCGGCGCTGACTCGATCCCATCGGTATCGATCTTCATGATCCCGCGTCTGTCGTTGGCCAACAATAGAAATTCTTTGCCATCTTTCTGATAGACCACCATGTCGATGGGCGTGTTCCGATTGCCAAGCTCCGCGATCGTCTTTCCTTTGATCTTGGAACCTGACTTCAACTGCTTCACCGGGAACTGCACCAAAGGGGTGCACGTGTAAGCGGCTATCAAGTGCGGCTCATTGCCAATATTAAATGGAACAAACGTACGCACCGGAGAGCGCGTCTCAAATCCCCCATGCGCTCCGTGATAAATCTCTACTGAAGTCCCGCCTTCCACATTCTTGAATGGGAATGGGATGGCACGAAATTTCGAGGCGAACTCTTCATTCGAAAGCCCAGCGATGAGCAAGCGATCCTGAAAAAATGCGATGTCCGTGATCGTACTCATCCGAGGATTGCCACGCCGACCTTCCTTATCCTCAGGCAAATTTGGCAATTTAGCCACCGCATGCTTCACCTTCTCCAAAGACACCAATTCAGGCTTCCCATCCGTCGATACTCGCACAAGCACAGGAATCGCATCAGGGCCACGGCCTCGAGAAACCGCAAGATAAGCATTCCGTGAAACTGGATTGACCGCGAGATCATTGATCAGCAATTGATCCGCACTCACCCCTAACATACCAGCGACTTTAACATTGATGCCCTCGACCTTGAGAGCCTTCGCATCCCCTGCCTTCTTCGTGTCGCCCGTGGCTACGGCAGTCACTGATCCTGAAAGAGAGTCCCCGATGAAGAGAATGCCGTCTGGGCCGAAGGACAACGGCCCCATGGTTTTGAAGGAAGCAGTCCCCTCTTGCATGCCTGCCGTCCAATCAGCAGCCAGCGCCGCGGAGAGTGAGAACGCCACCAAAGCGGCGGCAGAAAGACGAGTGAAATGAGATTTCATGGTAGGGTGCAGTCTAGATAGTTGAGTTGTCGATGGCAAGTATGCCGCAAGGAACCGTTTCGAAGCAAGCTCCCTGTCAGCATCCCCGTCTTGCTCCACAATTCGCAGACAAATCCGAATCCCAGACTACTCGACGCCCTTGAAAGACGTCGCGAATCGCTCGATCAACAACGTCACCATCTGATCACAAGCCTGACTGGCCGCCGTTCCCCCTTGATTGGAAGCCACGGCGACTCCAAAGTCTTTGTTAAGCGCCAACCAGATCTGAGCCATGTGCATCGTATTCGTCCCGCGATGGGTCAATGCCATCCCCTCAGCCCAAGACCGGCTTGCTCGGATCCATCCGAGACCATAGGAATCCTTCGGATCATTGTCGTCCCCATGCAAGACGGCGAAGTTCTTCTTCGAAAGCTTCAACCGCGTGGTTTCTGATCGCCCCAAATGGAACGCCCCATAGCGTGCAAGATCTTTCAACACGCAATGCGCCGTCCCAGCCGGAGCCAACGCCGGCGGATTGTCCGACCCCGGAGCCTCTGGTGCAATGGCAGTCCCATCCGGCACGTGTCCCCAGGGTTGATCCACTTCTTGAGGAGACGCTTGAGGCCCAAACCCCACACTCGTCATGGCAAGCTCTTGAAACAAACGCGCCTCAATGAGCTCCTCGTAGGACTGATTCATCACACGCTCTAACATCGCACCAGCAACCACGAAGTTGAGATTGGCATACTGCAATTTGCTACCAGGATCGTAAGCAGGTTTCATGTCCAAAGCTCCCCGCACCAGCCGCTCGCGTTGCTTCCGCTCGCTCCCTTCACGCCGCATCAGCATTCCCCACGCATCGCCCATAGTCGATGAAGGCAGTCCCCCGCGATGTCGCATCAACGTTCGCAAAGTCACCTCATGAAAACCCGCATCGACACCAGCCTTCCCGAAAACCTCGCTCACCGTCGTGTCCCATCCGATCTTCCCCTCTTCCACCACCAGTGCCACCAAGGTCGCCGTCATCGACTTGGTCAGCGAGCCAAGGTGTACCTTGTCCTCTTTCGTAAACTTAGTCTCATCCCCACGCTTACGCACTCCAGCAGCCCCCATAGCAAGCACTTTGTTAGATCGAAAAACAATCGCCCCCAGCCCCGGCACATCAAACTGCTTACGGATCGTTTCCACCTCCTCACTGACGTCCGCTTCCGCAGCACTCAGAGAACAAGGGGGATAGAGAGCCATCGCCACGAAGACGATGACGAAACGCACAACTCTTGGTCTCCATCGCATGATGAACTGAACACCCTCAGCCCAAGGTCGTCAATAGAGCCCCCCCACCACACAACCTCGCAAATATTCTTTTGAACCGATCCGCCTGCCGATACTGTCCGCTGAACCATCGCACGAGCACGAAATGTCATCAAATAGCATCCATGCCCTTGGCCAACCCATCGGCCAATCCCTAACAGATTGGATGCCGCCAGCTTTCCCTCCTCATCACCCGATGAAAGGACAGTTCTGCCAGTTGGAGCCTCTCAATTCTCAAAAGCACGCCCAAGATCTCTTCAAGGCCAAAGCCCTAGATGAAGAGGGAAGAAACTGGACCTACCTTCCCTATGGTCCTTTCACCACATTCGAAGCTTACCGTGATTGGATGGACTCTGTCAGTGTCAATGTTGATCCACAGTTTTACGCAGTGATAGACATTGCGTCGAGGAAACCCGTAGGCGTGGCAAGTTACCTCCGAATCACTCCGGACACAGGCTCGATCGAAGTAGGCCATATCCATTTCTCTAAGCTTGCTCAACGCCACCCTTCAGCCACCGAGGCCATGTTCTTGATGATGAAACGTGCGTTCGAACTCGGCTACAGACGCTACGAGTGGAAATGTGATGCCCTGAATACCGGATCGTGCTCCGCAGCCCAGCGGCTCGGTCTCTCCTTCGAGGGTGTGTTCCGTCAGGCTACTATCTACAAAGAACGAAACCGCGATACCGCATGGTTCGCTGCGATCGACACCGAATGGCCTCTGTTAGAAAAAGCCTTCACCCAGTGGTTGGACCCCAGCAACTTTGATCAAGAGGGTTGGCAGCAGACGTCCTTGCGCCATTGGACTCAACCGATCCTCAAGAAGGAATTCTCCGAATGAGCCTCATTCCAGCGATCGCACTCTTCGCCTTGTCCACGTCGATCACCCCAGGACCTAACAATGCCATGATCATGGCTTCTGGTCTGAACCATGGCATCCGAAAGAGTCTTCCGCACTTTGCGGGGATCAACCTTGGCTTCTTCTTGATGGTCATTTGCATCGGGTTCGGACTCGGCACGGTCTTCGAAGCCGCACCCCAATTGCATGAGATCATCAAGATCGCGGGTGTTCTTTACTTGATCTACTTGGCATGGCGCATTGCCATGACACCCACGACAAATCTGGATCGAGAGATCGCTCAACCTCTCACAAGCCTGCAAGCCGCCCTCTTCCAATGGGTCAATCCTAAAGCCTGGGTGATGATCTCCGGCGCGGTCGCCACCTTCACCTCACAATCTTCGAGCATCTACGGACAAGTGCTACTCATCGCAGGAATTTTCATCACCGTAGGCACACCAAGTTGCTTACTTTGGTTACTGGGTGGCGTCGGGTTGAAACGCATTCTAACAAGTCCCAAACAGGTGAGAGTATTCAACGTCACCATGGCCCTGCTCCTAGTCGCCTCGATGGTTCCCGTGGTCCACCAACTCCTTTTCCTATGAAACAGCTTCCCTATTACTTGTTAGACGTCTTTACGAAAGAACCCTTCGGAGGGAATCCGTTGGCCGTCTTTCCCCATGCAGATGACGTGCCGGTCGAGATGATGCAGAGGATTGCCAATGAGCTGAATCTCTCAGAAACAACGTTCATTCAGAAAGCTCGGGCTGAAGGCAGCGATTGTACCGTAAGAATCTTCACCCCGAAAAGCGAGATACCGATGGCCGGTCACCCTACCATCGGCACTGCACATACGATTCTCAAGCATCGACTTCTCAGTCCTATCAATGACACTCATCTGATCTTCGACGAAGGCGTCGGCCCTATAAAGGTGGAGTTCGAACACCAAGACGGCGAGCCATCCCCGTCTTGGCATCCCCGAAGATCCCGCGACTGGGGGCGCTCACGGGCCATTGGGAGCCTATCTCTTTCACCACAAGATTTCAGATGGCAAGCACATGCTTAGCGAGCAAGGCTATGAGATTGGACGACCAAGCAAGTTGATCATGAAGATCAAATCGACGGGAGGCGAGATCACAGACGTCGCCGTCGGTGGAGACTGCGCATCTATGGGAGAAGGCAGTTTTCTAGTCCCGTAACATCATCACAGATCAGCAATCCGTTAAATCCAAATTCGGAAGTAGACTCCCTTCTTTCCTCTGAGAGCGTCAGCGAATGCATCGCCCCACAGCCGCAAGTAGCCTTCAAGTTCTTCGCTGCTGCTCCAGATTTCATTTGGCCCATAAAGAGATACTGCGAGAGATTTAGAATCAAATGATTCAATATCAGATCGCATCCCTTCAATCGTCTTTGGACTAATGGCCAAATCTAACAAAAGCTCTTCAGCATTCTCCAGATCGCAAATTTGGGCTCTCCGTCAGATTGGCTGGGCCTGAATCAGCGAATCCCGAAGAAATCAGGATCAGCCAGAGTCGTCTTAGTCACTGATGATCAGGGGGTTATGGTCTCCGACTCGGCATGGCATCTCTCCGGAAACCATCGTCCAGACCTGCACCAAAGTTGAGGTAGCGGTTTCGCTAGACTGAGATTCGGCAGTGAACCCGCAAGGCCGATTTTTTCTGACTATGACGCTTTCGGGGTGGTTAAAGGCTGGCACCCAGCAGAGGAAGAGGCCACCCGGAAGTTTTCTAGCCAATTTTCGCGATAGCGTTTCTTTGTTAGATACTCGGCCGGGCAACTGGC
>JBLHHN010000449.1:0-4989 GCA_047616785.1 Verrucomicrobiales bacterium | reverse complement strand
CGCCATAAATCTCTATGAGAGACACTGGCAGATCTCTAATTGATATCAGAAAGTAGCGCTTTCAGGCAGAAATCGACCTGAGATTTAAAAATTCCACAAACACCATATTTATTGATTCTTTCGTGTCACGGACTTCCGCCGTCCTGTACTAGGTCAAATCTGTTGAGAGATCTATCCATGAATGGCGATTCCCATCATCTTATTCTTACGTCTGATTTTAATCATAATCCCACTCATTGGGAAAATGGCGGAATCTAGGCCAAGATTAGCCCTTCCAGTTCAGCCTTCCCTTCTCCTTCGAATCCAAGGCAAGATGAGCGGCAGTGCATCTTCTGATTCTTTCTCTTCTTTGTTTGCTCGCCGTCGTTCCCGAAGGGTTGGCCGAGTGGAGAACTGTGAGTGTTCCGGCGGGTGATGGTTTCTCGGCGTCGGATCCGGTATGGTATCGCTGCCATATTCGCGTTCCGGATCGGATGGTGACGCCTGCTGCGAAGGATCTCTGGCGGGATTCGATGATGTTAGGATTGTCTGATCTACCGGGACCCTTTGAAGTGCTTCTCGGTGGTGTTTCGATCATCACCTGTGAAGGCGTCCCTGTCGGCACTCAGCGGCGATTCAAGATTCCCAAAGGCATGCTACAGAAGGGCGTGTTCAATGCTTTGGTGATTCGATTAGAGAGCGGATCTCTAACCAAGGCTCCCGTATACTTTGGCTATCATCATGAACTCGTTCTCGGCAAGCTGTGGCAGGTCTCTGATACGGAGCCGACGGTTGAGGATCATCAGGCTCTCACAGAACAGCCGATGGAGTCCTCTTACGTGGAGTCTGAATTTCGGCCTGCCAGCACGGTGCTAGATTCGACCATTCAGCCCTCGCCGGGCAAACGCGTGCCCCCGTCGGAAGCGCTGGCCCTCTTGCAGACAGACGATGATCTTGCCGTCGATGATGTCTTGCATGAGCCTGAAGTCACGCAGCCGACGCACCTGAGTTTCGATGGGCGCGGGCGGATGTGGGTTGCGCAGTACCGTCAGTATCCTTTTCCAGCCGGACTGAAGATGATCAGCCGTGACATGTACTACCGGTCGAAGTATGATCGCGTGCCCCCGGCACCGCCGAACCACGATCGCGGCGCAGACATCATCAGTGTGCATGAAGATGCCGATGGCGATGGCATTTACGAGTCTCACAAACGTGCCATTGAAGGGCTCAACATGGCGAACGCGGTGGTGCATGGACACGGCGGAATCTGGGTCATGCAGACGCCTTACTTGCTCTTCTATCCGGATGGCGACGGCGACGACGTGCCCGATCGCGACCCGGAAGTCCGGTTGGCAGGGTTTGGACTTGAAGACACGCACAGTGTGGCCAATGGCTTGGTCTGGGGGCCGGAGGGTTGGCTCTACGGCGCGCAAGGGAGCACAACGACTAGCCGAGTGACACGTCCTGGCATTGATGCGGAAGGGGTTTATAACGAAGGCTGCATGGTTTGGCGTTACCATCCTCAGTCGCGCGACTATGAGATCTTCGCGGACGGCAGCGGCAATACGTTTGGGCTGTCCTTTGATGCGGAGGGACGTCTATTTAGTGGGCACAATGGCGGCGTGACCCGGGGGTGGCATCACATTCAGGAAGGGCTCTATCTCAAACAAGGCAAGAACCCGGGGAAATTCGGGCCGCCGCCGAATCCCTATGCCTTTGGCGAAATGCCGATGATGCAAAGCACGCATCCCGTGCCGCGCTTCAGCCACATGCCGATCAGCATCGATGGTGTGGCTATGCCAGCGCGATTGCGTGGGCAGTTTCTTGGCGTGGATCCGCTGCATCATCACTTGGTGGCTTCCGAGCGGCACCTTGAGGGCAGCACGTTCTCGACCACGGATCGTGGGTTCCCTTTGCGCACGGAAGATGAAACGTTTCGACCGGTCTATCTGGCCAACTCGCCTGACGGAGCGATCACCGTGGCCGATTTCCGTGAAGAATACATCGCTCATGGTCAGAACTATCAGGGCCAGATCGATCCTGATTCGGGGCGCATTTACCGATTGCGTGGGAAGACGCTTCCGCTAGTGAAAGATCGGAATCTCGAGGCTAAGACGAGTCTTGAGTTGGTGCGCACGTTAGAACACGAGAATCTGTGGCATCGGCAGACTGCTGTGCGGTTGCTGGCTGAGCGTTCGGATGAATCTATTGTGGCGGACTTGTTAGATCGACTTGCTCAGCCGAGTTCTCATCCTGCGCTGGAAGCTCTCTGGACTCTGCATCAGATGGGTAAGTTCGATCAAACGATTATCGGGAAAGCGCTTCAGCATCCTGCTCCGATGGTGCGAGCCTGGGTTATTCGGTTGGCGGGCGATGCGAAGCTCCTGACATCCGAGACCTTTGAGGGCGTGTTAGAACTCGCGCGCAGAGAACCGGATGCGGAGGTGCGCTCTCAGATTCTTAGCACGGCAAGGCGCCTTCCAGCGGGGCAAGCGTTGCTGTTGGTGCGATCCATTGCCGTCAGGACAGAAGATTTCGAAGATGCGTTCATCCCCTTGATGGCTTGGTTCACCATCGAATCCCATTGTGCTGAGAATAGCGATGCCGTGATGGCGTTGTTCGCCAAGAATCGCGATCTTTGGACCGCGCCGTTCTCTCAGACGCACCTTCTGCCACGCACGATGCGCCGGTTCGCGTCGACTGGCAGCCACGAGGACTTTCTGATCTGTGCCAGGCTCTTCGGCATGGCGTCTAACAAGTCAGAGCGTATGGCCTTGTTGTTAGGATTCGAGCAAGCCTTCGAAGGACGCGCTCTGCCCGAGCTTCCGGACGAACTCGCCACGGCGCTCGCCGCCGCTGGCAAAGGCTCGCTTGCCTTTCGCATCCGCGCAGGTGAGCCGGATGCGATTACCGAAGCCATGAGATTGCTAGAGGACGGCAAAGCCGCCACGCCAAATCGAATCATGGCGGCACGGGCCTTTGGCGCACGGACGCATTTGCCAGCCATGGCCTCTCTATTAAACGTTGCGGTTGGGGCTGGCGATCTCGGCTTGAGACGCTCGGCGATGGTCGCCCTGCAGACCTATGATGACGATACGATCGGCGCGCGGATCGCAAAGGAATACGCCGTTTTTCCCAGCGCAATGCAGCCGACGGCTCTCAGTCTGCTCGCGAGTCGACCCGAATGGGCGGTCGCGTTGCTTAATGAAGCTAACATTCCCGCCACTGTCTTGGACGCCGACTTGCTAGACCGATTGCGGCTTCACCAGGATGACGCTCTCTCTGCCATTCTTACCAAACGCTTTCCTGAAGTTGCCGATGATCCATCACCAGATCTGGGCAAACGCATCGCCGAGATTCGCGCGGCGCTTCGTGGCGCACCAGGGGATCCTTACCAAGGCGAACCTATCTTTGCCGCCCGCTGCGCTTCGTGCCACATGCTGTTTCACAAGGGAGGCAAGATCGGTCCGGATCTCACCAGTTATCAACGGGAGGACCTTTCCACGCTGTTGCCCAGTGTGATTGCACCCAGCGTGGACATCCGTGAGGGGTTCGAGAACTACTTGGTGAAAACCAAAGGCGGTCGCGCACTCGGAGGCTTTCTCTCGGATCAAGGAGCGAATGCGATCACGATTCGTGGCTTTGACGGTTCGGATATTTCCATCCTCCGATCCGAGATCGCCGAACTCCTACCCGCAGGGCGTAGCTTGATGCCGGACGGTCTCCTTGGTGATCTCGACGACCAACAACTGCGCGATTTCTTTGCCTATCTCCGAATCCCACAACCCATCTCTCCATGAAAACTAGCATCGTTACTGCCATTCTCTCCATTGTCCTTTCACTCTCGGCCAGAGCAGAAGATCTCATCCGCATCGGGATGATCGGACTCGACACGTCCCATGTGGTTGCCTTCACCAAGACGATTAACGACCCGACAGCGAAAGGCCATGTGCCCGGAGCCAAAGTCATTGCAGCCTACAAAGGCGGCAGTCCTGACATTGAATCGAGCATTTCACGCGTCGAGGGCTACACCAAGACACTGAAAGAGGACTATGGTGTTGAGATCTGCGAGACGATCGAAGAACTCTGTCAGAAAGTCGATGCGGTGATGATCGAGAGCGTCGATGGCCGTCCCCATCTTGAACAGGCGCGGCCTGTCATCGCCGCCAAGAAGCCGCTCTACCTAGACAAACCCATCGCGGGAACCCTTGCAGATGCCTTAGAGCTCTTTCGGCTCGCTAAGGAAGCGGACGTTCCCATCTTCTCATCATCCTCCTTGCGGTATGCGACATCCACCCAAGCCGTGCGCGCGGGATCGATCGGTAAAGTCGCGCATGCCGTGGCGTCCAGTCCCGCATCCTTGGAGGAACATCATCCAGATCTTTTCTGGTATGGCGTGCACGGTTGTGAAGCGCTCTACACCGTCATGGGCACTGGTTGTGAGAGTGTGATTCGTCGGCAAACGGCGGACGGACTGATCGAAGTGGAAGGAACCTGGGCTGGCGGTCGCACAGGCATTTTCCGAGAAGGCAAAGGCTACTCCGGCACGGCCAAAGGTGAGAAAGGAGAAGCACCCATCGGCAACTTCGATGGCTACCAGCCCTTGGTCGCTGAGATTGTGAAGTTCTTCCAAACGAAACAACCACCCGTCACTGCTGAGGAAACCATCGAACTTTTCACTTTCATGGAAGCCGCCGATGAGAGCAAGCGGCAGGGCGGAAAATCGGTGAAGTTGAGCGCGGTGTTAGATAAGGCCGTGAAGCGATAGGGGACCGCACAGCCTAGAAGGCCGTGCTACGTTAGAGTAGCCTAGGTTTCTGAATGGTTGAAAGTTGGTCCCGCGGATGTTCAGGGAATATACTGCCACGCGTCAAGATTTGTGAAAAAGAGAGGTGATGTTATTCAGCTACCTGCTCTACCATTGGTGGCAAAGATGATCCGCCTAGAACTCACTGACCAAGACTTGACCGACGTTGCCGAAGCACTCGACGATCCTGCCACTACCGATAA
>JBLHHN010000448.1:0-5011 GCA_047616785.1 Verrucomicrobiales bacterium | reverse complement strand
TCTGATTCCTCCAATATTGAATTTGGCATGCCCAAACATGAATCTGATCACATCCCAGCGTAAGCCACATCAGATGGAGGGTCGTCGGTCGATTACCTTGCGATGGCCAAACCACCGATTAGGCGCTACCGATAGGATACCTATCGCTACAATGATCAGACCAGGATATATGAAAATTCCGAACTTGGCTTGTATGCCAAGATGATGATGAGAGCCAGCAGAACAGAAGTGGTGTCGATGATGGCCGTGATCTTCACCGAATCACTATGCCCTGGAGGCGGATTTTCATTTTTGTTCATGCCTATATCTTTGAAGCAGAACGTTTTCGTTATTCTCATAGTTTCCTAGCAAAGCTGCAAGAGGATTCTGCCAACGCCCCTCCTCTTTCATGGGAAGGGATTCACCAAATTGTTCGTCGGCACTCGAACTGAACTCTGGGGCACATTCTAGGATGGCAACTGGACACTCCGTATCAAGGACGGGCATCGATTGGCGCCTTCAGAGGGCTTGGTCAGAGTGGATTCGGGCAGGGGATCAAGCGCTCCCTGCTCTGGTGTTCGGTTGGCCGTCATCGGGTGACCTGCTGATTCAATCTTGAAATGATTGATGTATAAAGTATTTACAAGGTGAATTTATGTGTGCTACGGTGCTGGGTCGTGAGATTGGTCGTGAACGGCACGTGGCGACTGATTTCATCTACACCTGGAACTCCAGGCTCCAAGCATCACCTCATCAGTCGTCAAACCAAGTAAATGCATTGTAAATGAAGATTATCTCATCTCAAAAGTGTCGTCGTGCCGAACATCATCCCCGAGGGGTTGCGCTGGTCACTGTCATCTCCCTGCTCGCAGGGCTCGCCACGCTTGCCGTCGCGATCCTTATGTTGGCAGGCCAGGAGCAACGCTCGGCCGTGGCCTATTCGGAGGGCGTGCGTGTCCGCCAGCTTTCGGATATCGCGATCAGTCTGGTCGTTGGCCAGATCCGGGAGGCGACACGTCCGGACAAGGAGAAGTCTCTCTTTGGGAAAGATTTGCCCATGTTATGGGTGACTCAGCCAGGCCTGATCCGGAACTACAAGACGGACGGCACCTTTGGAGGGGCGTCCAAGCTTTACTCTTCGGGGAACATGCACGTGGATTCGGAGAAGGATATCCTAGCAGACAGCGAGGCGATTCTGTCCTGGGAATCGTGGCCGCATCGCTTTGAGGACATGAATAGGCCAGCGATTAGGTATGATGTGAGTGGTCGGGAGATCTCGCGTTTCTTTCCCATCCTCGATCCGGGTGCGCGAGACATTGATCACGTGGAAGGCTTTGACTACGAAGCGTTTCCTGGTGCGGGCGATGGCAAGCATTTGCCCATGCCGGTGGAGTGGCTATACATGCTGCGAGATGGGAGCTTGGGCACGCTGGATGCTTCTGGTGCGTTTGTGAGCACAGACCCGCTTGCGAAGCCAAGTCCGGAGAATCCCATGGTGGGGCGGATCGCTTTCTGGACGGATGACGAGACGACGAAGATCAATGTTAATGTGGCTGCTGAAGGCGTTCCTTGGGACAAACCGCGGGCGGCGACAGAAGAAGGTAAGCGCTATTCGCAGTTCCAACCGGTCTCTAACGAAGTGCAACGTTACCCGGGGCATCCGGCGACGATTTGTTTGAGTTCGGTCTTCTTTCCTGGCAAGTATGTTGATGGTAGGGGGGATTCGAAGCTCAGCGTGGCGGAGTTGACGGCTCTCACAGAGTTCGCTCCCAAAGTGCGCTTTGGCGGATCGGAGGATGGGACGAAGAAGGGGAAAGAATCGATTCACCTAGATCAAGACCGGCTCTATCCCTCGGTCGATGACGCGGTCTTCAATATCCGGCGGGAAGACAATCCACTGATTTCCTTACTGAAAGACGGCACGGGGCATATTGAGAGGGCTCGCGGGCTGCTCACGACAAGGAGCCATGCGCCTGAACTCAATGCTCATGGTCGTCCTCGGATCAGTCTCTGGCCGATCCATACTGTGGACAGTGATGATACGCGCACGGTATTTGATCAGACGCTCGCCTTCAGTACCACGTTGCGTGATGGGAAGGACAAGTATTTCTTTCAACGTGAGGATCACTCGTCCCGACACCAGGAGTTCTATCGGCTGGCGAATCGTGCCAATGTGAATCTCTACATGTATCTGATGCATCAGATCTACAAGCCGGTCCCAGGGTATGGCAAATCTTTGGCAGAGAAATATGGGGCGACCAAGAAGGCTCCTTTCAGGCCTGCCTACTATCGCGATGACACGGAGTACAAGCTGGATCACTTCGCCATTCCTATGATGATGTTAGATTATATCCGTGGGGTGAACTTGCACGATGGGAATCTGGATACGCCCTACGCGCCTTTAGCCGGTGACGATAGCAGCTCCTTTGGTCAGATCGCGGGGATCAACTTGATTGGGCGGGATCTTCTGAGTGACGGGGGCAGCGGTGAGCAACGGGACAACTGGTATAAGGAAACGCTAGAGCCGCGTGGAGATGGGCGTTTGTTCACTCTGTCAGAGGCTGCGCTCGTTCTCTACAAGACGGCCGAAGTTCGCCTGACGAAATGGGCTGATGGCGAGACACCGACTTTTCAGAGAGTGTCAGGTCAAGACGGGGATGGTCGCGTGGTTCAGCGCATTGTCGGCAATCAGCATCCTCAGTATGCGACATGGAAAGGGCGGGAGTATGGTCCAGAAGATGTGGGTAAGAAATTTGCCTTCATCGAGGTGGGCATGATTCCGGAGATATTCAGCGTCAGCCAAGGTTTTCACCAGATCCATCCGAAACAGAGTATGCGTTTGTTAGTCGGCGGCGCGGGTTATGAGGGCGGGTTCGATGAAGGGAAAGGGTTGCGTCTCAATGGCGTGCCGATGCAGTTGTGGGGGAATAGCACCACCGCGCCGGACAGTGGTATCCGTGGGCCTGTGGTGATGACGGCGAATCCTGCGAGCGCCGATATTCGGGGCGACTTGCCGGCGGGGTGGTATGGCTGGGGCGGCGCGGGCGGGTATCGGATCATGCGGTTTGGTGAGTTTGAGGTCAGTGAGAGTGATCCTGGTTGGTTCGGGCAGAGTTTCCTGGCCAATGGCACGGGACCGCTGCGGGCGTTCTATTGTCAGACGCCATTAGTGTTGCGTGAGGATGAGCAGATCACTTTGGAACAGGGCGCGCCGATCAGGCTAGTGCTCTATGATACAATCGGCAGTGGGACGACGGGCTCCGGAAATATCGTCCAAGCGTTCAATCTACGTTGGGCGAATCCTGGTGAGAAGGTGACCTTCGATGCCCCCAAACAGAATAGCCAAGCCTACTCGGGCTGGACGCGGCGGTTGTCTCGCGCTGCTAGCTCGAATGCGAGAGAGAAACCCGTGGATGTGTTGGAAAAGCCAGGCTTCGAGCTGGTCAAGAGTTTGACTGTGAGTCATGGCGACTACCGGCTTGTCGCCTCCAAGCGCCATGTGCCGAGTGAGCTGTTCCGGCGTCATCCCAAGACGACGAAAGAGATGGCGGCGCACTCATTGACATGGGCCCTGCCGAAAGGGGGCAACATCGCGCCTGGCGTGACTTTGGGCGATGACATCTCTGGTAGGAATCTCGTGGATGGTGTGAACTATGGGAAAGGGAATCGTCCTGATTTCACCTTTGATCCTTCTGATAGAAAGGCTTTCGCGCCACTCTTGAGCATGAACTATCGCTTTCCTATTGATCCCACAATCACTCGTGACTTTGACAATGGGGTGGGTTCCGCGCCTGATGGGGCCTATATCAACAAGGCTGATGATGGCGCCGATGATGTGCCAGGATCTTCCATCTTCAATCTGAAATTCCCCTACTACGATGCTGGGGAGTGGGCCGTGAATCAAAGTTATCGCGACCGTAACGAAGAGAATTTTTCACCGAATCGGATGGTCGCTTCGGCTGTCACCTTTGGCTCGTTGCCGAGTGCTAGTCAGGCCAATGCTCCTTGGACCACGCTTCTCTTCCGACCTCATGTGACACCGAATCCTAAGCAGAATCCTCACCTCGGGCAGGCGGGGAATGGCCTGAAATACACGGGCGATCTCAAGACCTTGGATGGCTTCTCTGTCCCGCAGATGGCCTCGAAGACGGGCGATGACCAGCTTCCGCCAGATCATCGTTGGTTGGATCTCTTCTGGATGCCGATTGTGGAGCCCTACCCGATCAGTGATCCTTTCTCGACTGCGGGTAAAGTGAATCTGAATTATCAGATATTGCCCTTTGATTACATCAAGCGCGCCACCGCGTTGCATGCGGTTCTGAAGTCTGAGCGTTTGTTAGCGATTCCTACTTCAGCAGGCAAGACCTACAAAGAGACGGGCAAGTGGCAGGATGGTTGGCATCGCAAGATCGATGCGACGGAGACGTTGAGGGAATGGGAGCATCGGTTCTCCAAAGGTGAGGTCTTCAAGACGGGAAGCGAGATTTGTGAGGCTTTCCTCTATCCTGAAGGCGAAAGCTGGGACGAGGAGCATCGGGGCATCCGTGATTTCTGGTGGAAGCATCGTCTGTCTGGAGACAACACGCTGGAGCAGCCCTACGCGAACATTTATCCACGCGTCACAACGAAGTCGAACACCTTCAAGGTCTACATGACGGTGCAGACGTTAAAGAAAGTGCGAGGTACGCCGGATCATGTGTTTGTCTTAGGCGAAGATCAGGTCACGGGAGAGTACCGTGGTTCGGCGGTGATTGAGCGTTTCCTCGATCCGAACGCCCCGGATATGCCGAACTACCTTGATGTGAAGAAGGAGCCGAATGAAGAGACGATGGAGTATCGCTATCAATACCGCGTGGTGAATGTGCGGCAGTTTGCGCATTGATGGGGTGGTAGCGTTGCGAGGACTTCTGGCCCTCCGTCAGATTGGCTGGATGGAAAGCTGTCGAAACTTGAGCCAGGCGTAGTCAAGGTTGACGATTCCGCACGCCCGATGCACCACCCTTGAGACAAGGTTGTTGAAGCCTTCGATCTT
>JBLHHN010000447.1:0-5019 GCA_047616785.1 Verrucomicrobiales bacterium | reverse complement strand
CTCGATGGATTGATTGACGAAATCGCTGAGGCTGGAACTGAGTTCGGCCTCGAGGAGCACGCCCTGCCGTGGATCAATTGAGGTTTCTGTAAATTGTAAATTCCTGATTGTCAATTACTTGCGTTACTTCCATCTAGCGTAAAAGTAAGTAAAAACTTCAAAAAACGGGTTTCGGAGAGGGTCGAGCTACGTTAGCAGCGGGCATCAACTGGAAAATCATGATGCCGGGAAGTATAGCTCCCCTACTTCAGCCGAGAATCTCGTGAATCGGGTCGGCAAAGCGATCGACGCGGCGCACCGGACGCCCGTCGATCGACACTTCCATGCGTTCGGCATCCAGGCCTAACTGGTGCAGGATGGTGGCTTGGAGATCAGCGATGTAGTGAGGATGCTCGACGGCGCGATACCCAACTTCATCGGTGCTGCCATGCACCGTGCCGCCCTTGACGCTACCGCCAGCTAACCACGACGTGAATCCTTTGGGGTTGTGATCACGTCCGATCGTGTTCTGTGACCAGGGCGTCCTGCCAAAGTCACTTGTCCAGACGACGAGCGTTGATTCTAACATGCCACGTTGCTTGAGATCGCGAATGAGCCCGGCGATAGGTTTGTCCGTTTGGCGACAAAGCGGCGCGTGACCTTGCATGTCGCCATGGGAATCCCACTTTCCATTGCCGCCTCCGCCGTGGCAAAGTTGAATGAAACGCACCCCGCGTTCTGCGAGGCGTCTGGCGAGCAAGAGTTGTTTCCCGAAGTCGTCGGTCTCTTTCTCATCGATCCCATAAAGGGCTTTCACGTGCTCTGGTTCGTCGGAGAAATCGATGGCTTCAGGCGCTGAAAGTTGCATGCGGGCGGCTAGTTCGTAGGAACGCAATCGGGCCGTGAGGGCGCTTTCGTGCGCATACTGCTCACGGAAGCCTCGATTCAGCTTTGTTAGGGTTTCCAGGCGCCGCGCTTGGGCAGCGGCGCCTACGGTAGTGTCAGGGTAGAGATTCGGGATCGGCTCTGAACCCGATTGGAATGGCGTGGCGGCGTACTCAGCGCCGAGGTAACCGCCAGTCAATTGTACGGGCGAAGTCGCGCGCCCGATGTTCACGAATGTGGGTAGATTGTGATTCGCAGTGCCCAAGGCGTAGTTTACCCAGCCCCCTAACGAAGGATGGTCTAGCATGCGCCCGCGATGTCCCGTTGCCGACTCAATCGCCGCGGGGATGTGATTGCCTTCCTTGCAGAACATCGATCGCACCACCGCGATGTCATCGATGACGCTGCCAATGTGAGGAAACCAATCGGAAACCGGGATGCCGGACTGTCCATAACGAGTGAACGTTCGGTGACAGGGAATGACCGGGCGCAGCATCTCAGCCTGGTTATCACCAAAGCCGATGGCATCGATCATCTTACCTTCCCATCGACGGTCTTTGGGATCGAAAGTGTCGATCTGACTGACACCACCACACATGAATAAATAAATGACAGAGCGAACCTTGGGCTCGGTCAAATGAACGCCAAGGGGAAACGCGGCTTGCCGATCTTGCGCCCAGAGCCCGCCGAGGGCAGAGCCGAGAAAGCCGCCGCTTACTTGGAGGAGGAACTGACGTCTTGAAGAGCGGTTGGCCATTAGCGGTTAGCGAAGGTAAACAAATTCGTCTAAGTTGAACAACATCCAAGCCAACTTCTCGGAGTCGTTTGGATGCAGGCTCATGTATTCTTGGGCTATCTCGAGTTCGTGACTGTCCGATTCACGTCCCAGGGCCATGCGATAGCCTAACTGAATGCGCTGTGAGAGGAACTCGTTCTCAAGTGCATTCAACCGATCTCCGAAAGCTTTGGCCGCTTGAATGGCGATGGGATTGTTCATCAGCCACAAAGCCTGCGGGGCCGTGACGGTTTCTTCGCGGAGCGGGCAGGATTCACGGCCATCTTGCGCATCGAAGGTGTCCAGAAACGCGGGCAACTCCTGACGCTGCGGGTGGAAACCTCGTTTCATGAAGGCGGCACGACGCAGTGTTGAATCGAGTTCTTTGGGCCTCCCATAGGATGGGCCGTAGAGATCCAGATCCAAGCGACCAGCAAGCATGACGATGCTATCGTGAAGGGCTTCGGCATCGAGACGACGCAGGGGGAAACGCCTATAGTAGTCATTGTTAGAATCTTTGTCGAGTGCCTGTGACTCAGCTGCGGAGCTTCGTCGGTACGCCTGGGACATGACAATCGTCTTGTGCAGCCATTTCATATCGAATTCGTGTGCGATGAACTCCGCCGCCAGACGGTCTAGCAAGACGCGAAGTTTCGGAGTCCCAGTGAGGCTTCCAAAGTCATTGGCTGACGGATGCAGCCCCTTGCCGAAGTGCCATTGCCAGATTCGATTCACGGCGACGCGAGCGAACAAGGCATTGTCCTTAGAGGTCAACCAATCGACGAAGGTCTCGCGGCGGCCTTCGCGAAACATCGTGGCTTCGGGCTGGAAAAGGAATCCTGGCTCCACGGGACGTTCCTTGAGCGGCCGACTGGGATCGCCCGTGTCTAACACATAACTAGTCTGCTTCAGACGCTGTGAATCTTCCTCCACCGCAACGAATGAGGGCAAGGAATCAGGTTTGCGAATGCGATCCTGTTTCCGCCGCAAGTCTTCGTACCGCTTACGGATCTCTGGTAGCATGACGCTGCCGATCTGGCCGGAATCAATGCGTAGGATCGGGAAATAATCATCTGCGATCTTCACTTCCTCGGCGGTTCGCTGCCCTTCCGGCTTGCGGATCACTACTTGGATGTCCTCAGGCAGCATGGCGACGCGATCCTCATAGAGTCGTTCGTAGTAGGGCTTTGCTAGGGATGTGATTTCCTTCTCAAGAGCTTCGCGCTTCAGCTCAGCGATCCGCAACGCGTCGCCGTGCTCGATGACCTGCTCCAGGGTGGACAAGGGAACCTCGCGCACCACGAGCGGATCGAAGAGGGCCTTCATCCGATAATAGTCCTTCTGCGAGATGGGATCGTACATGTGGTCATGGCACTTGGCACAATGCAAGGTCATTCCGAGAAAGGCAGAAGAGATCGTTTCCGCCGCTGAAATGGCCAAGGCCTGATCGTCATCCGAACGCGAGGTTGCTCCTCGAGAAAGGAAGCCCAAGGCAAACTGGCTGTCCGGTCGTGGGCGAAGCTTGCGCCGAAAGCCCGTGGCGCTGACTTCCTCGCGCTTGGAGGATTCGTAACCAGAGATCTGCGTTCTGACAAAGGCGTCATACGGCAAGTTTCGATTGAGGGCTCGTATCATCCAATCACGCCACAGATGAATGCTAGAAGCTGCGGGCATTCGATCATCCACATCCGCGTAGCGCAACACATCCAACCAATGCCGCGCATAGCGCACCCCATGTTGCGGGCTTTCTAACAATCGGTCGACTTCTTTCTCGTAGGCTTCCTCTGAGAGGTCGCCCAAGAACGCGCGTTGTTCTTCCAAGGTCGGCGGCAGGCCAATCAGGCCGAAGCTCAGCCGACGAAGCAGCGTCCGTGAATCCGCCGTCGGGGAGGGCACGATACTATGGCGTTGGAGTTCACGCTCTATCACAGCATCCACCGGGTTCAATTCGAGATCAGCAGTAGTAGTGACCGGCTCCTGGATCGGCTCAAGAGCCCAGAGACCATCAGGACTCGAGCGTCGTGGTTCCTCGGCAGGCAGCACGCTCATGGCCAAGACAAGCGCTCCAAAGACCGGCTTGGCATTCGGTATCTGGAAGTTGATTCTCATACAATATGGGCAATGCACTGCGGAGAGACGCCACGGCTACGACAGTAACACCTATGCCGTATCATTTAAAGAGCTTCTGCGCGAAGTAATAGAGATTGTTCCGCCAGTGCGTGGCGTCGTGGCCATAGCCATCGACATTCCACTCGTGGGGAATGCCCTTCTCTTTGAGGTAAGCATGCATGCCTTGGCTGATGCGGATCAGGCCGTCTTTGTTTCCACAGGAAAGATAGAGCAGTTTCAATTGTTTCTTCGCGGCTTCTGGATCTTTCAACAGGTCGTCTGGTGCTTTTGTGTTCGGCGCGGAGGAGAAACCACCCACCCAGGCGAATGTGTCGAGATGCGTTAGTCCGAAGTTCAACGATTGCCCGCCGCCCATGGATAGCCCGGCGAGGGCACGCTTCTCACGGCTGGGATCTACGCTATAGCGAGATTCGATCGCGGGGATCACGTCGTCGAGCAGGTCACGTTCGAACACAGCAAAGGCGGGGGCGCTTTCGAACACGTTCCCTTCAGCGCGATCGTTCTTCTGCGCGCGACCATTCGGCATGACGATGATCATCGGCTCCGTCTTACCGTCGGCGATCAGGTTGTCGAGCAACATGTTAGGCGTGGCGAACCGCTGCCATTCCGTTTCATCGCCACCGATGCCGTGAAGAAGATAGAGCACTGGTTACTTCTTTTCATTCGTATAACCGGGCGGCGTGTAAACATTCATATTGCGCGTGGTGCCGACGGTCTTGGAGTCGTAGTCGATCATCTCCAACTTGCCATGGGCGATGCCGTCGCGTTTCGCTATGATCCCTTCCGGCGGATCTGGATAGACCTGCTTGTCATCCGGGCCAAGTTCGATCGGCCCGCCACGCCCCGGACGCTCCGCGTCGGGCTTGGGTTCATCGCTTTGTTCTTTCGCCTCCTGCGGGTTGAACAGTATCGGTACGTGATTGCCCTGCTGGTTGGTGTCAGCGGGTTTCCAATCGCTCGCCGGCTCATTTGTTTGCGCCCAACAGAGCGGTGTCGCTAGCAAAGCTGCTACGAGCGTGGAAAAAGTGAGATGTCGTTTCATGGATTCTCGCGTGAAAAGCCGCTGCCATCAATCTCCGCTACAAAGTGTCGTATTGGCCGAACTTTCTGCCAGACTTGGAAATTTAAGGACCCTTGGATTCATACTCCTAGCGCACATCGATTTGGGAGATTGCGGGAAGCGTAAAGATGAAATTGAATGAACAGATGTATCCGCGTAGCGGCAAGCTTTTTAAGAAAGATCTCGTGGT
>JBLHHN010000446.1:0-5021 GCA_047616785.1 Verrucomicrobiales bacterium | reverse complement strand
GTGGGGTCCTGGGGCTGTTCTGATAGGGCCTCGATGGCGGGGAAGAGTTGTTCCTCCCGTTCGATCTCCCAGCGATCGATGGTGGATCGTGAGCTGCTCTGTTCACAGGCCTGGCAATGCTCGTGTACATGGACTTTCCCTAACGGAAGGACAGGAAAGCCAAAGAGAACGGCCATCTTGGAAGCGTCGTAGCTTCGGCGGAAATCGGCCTTTCCGCAGTGGGGACATTCACCCCAGCGTAGTGACCAGTGTCGCTTGAGAAGGGGAACACCCCAGCCGAACATAGCTCGCATGTTTGATATCAAACGGATGAACGCGGAAGATTCAATGGCCAAGATGAGACTTCCACAACTTCCTTGGGTCTCCGGCTTGCCTTACGGGGTGAGGCAAGCGAACGTTTCATTGAACTTTCTCTATGATCACTGGGACCGCGTTGACCAAAGTCTATGATGGCGTGGCCGCCGTGAAGGAAGTGAGTGTCGAGGTCGGTCTTGGGCAGACGTTAGGGCTCATTGGCCCCAATGGTGCGGGTAAGACGACCCTCTTGCGCATGCTGGCGACCTGGGCCAAGCCCGATGAAGGGACGATCGAGATCGCGGGCTATGATGCGGTGCATGAACCGCGCGAGATCCGTCGGCGTTTGGGCTTCATGCCTGCGGAATTCGGAGTCCCGCGGGACATGAACATGCGCGAATACATGCGTTACTTTGCCTGCCTGGCGGGTCTGTCCCGAGAGGAACGAGATTCGGCGATTGATCAGGGCTTGGAACTGACGGATCTGCGTGGGCGTGATGATGTCATGGTCGGTGGCCTTTCGACAGGGAATAAACAGCGGCTCCTTCTAGCAAAGACGCTGATCCATGATCCGGAACTGTTGATCTTGGATGAACCTTCGAGCGGGCTTGATCCGCGGGCGAGGGTGGAGGTGCGAGAGATCTTGCAGGAACTGGCAGGCTTGGGGAAAACGATCGTCATCAGCTCTCACATTCTTAAAGATCTTGAAAGCATCTGCACCCATGTCGTGATCATGGAAGCGGGTAGGGTGGCGCTGGCTGGAGATGTGCTAGCCCTGAAGGAGCAGCTGAAATCTCCCGATCGTCGGGTGAAGATTCGCGTGGCCATGGGAGTCCAGGCTGGAGCAAAGACACTGCTCACGAGCATGGCTCAAGTCATCGCGTGCGAGGTGGAGAAAGAGGGGTGGCTTGATGTGAGCAGCTCTGAAGAGAATTGCAATGGGCTCTTGCGTGCGTTGTTAGACGCTGACATGGAAGTGCTAGGCTTGGTCGAACAGACGTCGGACTTGGAATCGATCTTCATTCAATCGACGAAAGGGCAAGTGACATAAGTAGCGTGGGTGTGAAAATGAAAGGGCTTGTGCAAGGTGGGCATGACATGGCGAACAGCCCGACGTGGGAGCGCGATGCGGCGACGATCACCTCGCCCTGGCGCATGGGCATGTGGTTCCTGATTCTGAACTCGCTCATCGTGATAGGTCTCGTCAGCGTCTATGGCATCGTTTCTTCGACGCACAATCCGTCATCAGCGGTGCTGGCCAACATGGGGATGGGGCGATTGTTCTCGGGAGCCATCTTTCTTGCGCTCACCTTCTTTTTTTCGGTCTTTGTGCCGATCCGCGTGTTTGGTGTGTTTGTGGGGCCGAGAACGGGGCGTTACTTTGATCAGATTGTCTTAAGCGGGATCACGCTATGGCGCTTTCTGGCCGGGAAGATCCGAGGCGTGTAGGCATTCTACGGCGTGGTCATGGTAGTCAGCCTGCCTTACTTCTCTGCTTGAGCTTTGGAGGGGTCTCGTTCTTGGAAGTTCTTCTCTGCTCCATTCTCCTTTTCATCTATGTGCATGTGTTGGTCATCGCGACGTTGGCCGCGTCCACGTTGGTCTCAGAGATCATGGCGTTGCCTTTGGTCATTGGCGCGTTTCTGGCAAGTGCCGCCTTGGGCCTCGCGCCGCTGGGACCACATCCACTGAGTCTCACACCGCATCGACGATCATGGGGATGCTCTATCAAGAGTTCATCGGAACTTTGGGCATGCCTGGGCGGAGCTTGTTGGGAGGTTTTCGAGGACTGATATTGGTCCAGAGCCATGTCTTGCTCTACGGGTTTATCTCAGGCCTGATTCTCTCTCTTGGAGGTATGGCTGTGATGTTAGTTTCGATCAGCGCTCTTGCTCGTGGGCTCAACACTTTCGGCGAAGCAGTCTTGCCGGGAGATCGGAAACGGTCTGGTTGGTTGAAGCGCCGGTTTGATCTTCGCCGCCAGTCGGAGCTCAGTTTCCTCTATGAGAATGGCTCGAAGAGTTGGCGTGCAGCAGACTTTCGATTCCGCTGGCTCTTGCGTGAGCCTGTCTTGGTCTTTCTGATCGGCGCAGCTTTGATCTGGCTCTATTGGTGGTTTACGTCACCAAAGTACGTCACATCGTTTTATGGGGTTCATCTGCTCTTCTGCGTCGCGGCGCTGGCGGTCAACGCCGTTCTCTTTTCGGACACCTGGGTCTCGAACCGCTTGACCTTGGGCCGGTGGGAGGCTGGGAATCTCAATCTTGGTTGTTTCCTTTTCAATGTGGCACTGGTGTGGTTGGGATTCGGTTGGCGGCCGTATCATCTGGAATTGGACCTGGCCCCAAGCATGAATGGTCATGGGGAACCGTTTGTGTCATGGGAGATTCAGCAGCGGAATTTCGCCTTGGTTGATCTGCTAGTAATTATTTCGATGGCATTCTATGCTGCGCTCCGGTTGCTTTCTTTGGCCCCTCGGTCCAAGGCGGGCTGCGTCCTTTTCGCGTTGTTGATTATGCTGGTACCGGGTTTTGTGCCGGGCTGGCTGCAGTTGCTGGCAAACATCCAAACATTGCCAGAAGACCCGGTCAAAGCGCCTTGGCTGCTGATGGCTAGCCCTTTCTTCATGATACAATCTTTGTTGGATACGGTGAATCTCTCGGAAGAAGACGGCATCCTTGGCTTGTGGTGGTGTGGTGGCTATTATCTCACGGCTGCGGTGATCATCGGCATGATCACTTGGCGGAAGCGTCGTCAACTTCCAAGGAGGATGCTATGATGAAGTGGGTGATCTTGATTTGGTTAGGCTTGGGATTCGCGGTGCATGGGCAGCAGTTGCTCCCGGAGCCTATCGACGAAGCCTTCAAGATTGATGCGAAGGACTTGACGGTTGATTATCGTGTGGGGTTTGATGACATGCTCTTCTCTGACCAAACGAATCTCGCCTCGTTTCGATTGACCAATGAATCGGACAAGCTTGTGAGCGGCACGTTGGTGGTGGATGTCCTAATTGATGGGGTTCGCCATTGGTATGCCCTTGGGAGCCGCAAGGTGGAGATTGGGCAGGGAGCACGTTCGCTGGTAGCGTTTCCAATGTTGATGGATCGCAATGATCCTTCGATGAGATTGCGCTTGTTAGATTAAGAGGGAAAGACCTTGTGGCAACGCTATCATTACTGCGAGAATCCCATTCAGGCGCATGGCTATCGTCTTCGGGTTTGGAGTGTGACTACAGAAGATGCGGTCTTGGAGGCGGGGCCCATGAGGACATCCGTGACCTTTAGAAGTAATCGCCAGCAGAGGATAAGTCCGATCCCTGGGTTGAGGGATCTGCATCTTGATCGGATACCGGCATGGGCTTTGCCTGGAGATCGGTTCCTTTTAACGTTGTCTGATGGAGTGGTGTTGGGGCAGGAGTTCTTGGATAAGTTGACACGCTCGCAAGAAACGGCTCTGGCGCACTACGTCGCAAGGGGCGGTGTGCTTTTGGTGCCGGAAGGGGCGTCGTCATTTGAGGATAAGCTTTGGTCGCAATTGCCTTTTCCCAAGGCTGCGTCCGATGGGCGTCAAGTGGCCGTGGGACTGGGGATGGTGATTCGTTATCCCTCGACGGCACTGCGTTCTGGAAATCGCGCGGAGAATGCTTGGATCTATGAAGCTCTGGATAAGCAACCTAGCCGTGTGTTTCCGGCGGGAGCCCTTTCTGAGCACTATTCCAGGCACAATTCTCGGGCGGAAGGCGCTCGTGCGGCCCGGTCGCGCAATGCGTGTCTCCTCTTTGCTGGACTTTTCACTTTGGTTACAGGACCCGTGGCTTGGCTGTTTCGCAAAGCGTCGCGCCGCCGATTTCTCTGGATGTTAGGCTCAGCAGTGGCGACCTTCTGTGTATTGGTGATCTTGTTAAGTGTTTCCTTGAGCAAGAGTTCAGGAGAGCTCTGGTGGAGCAGCCTCACAGAAATTCCATCCCAGGGTGGAGCCTTGCAAACCGCTGTCTTCGAAATGGAATCTGCGGGAGCTCGGAGCCACACGCTTCGTCTTGTTGATCCTGACGCAAGGTTTCGTCAACGAGATCGATCCGCAAACTGGTTGTCGTTTTTCGGAGCGTCGTCCGAGGTGCAGGTGCCACTCTTGCCTTGGGCTCGTGATTCCCTCAACGCGGAGGGTTACGTGCCGAATGTGAAGCCGATCCAATGTCGTCTCGAGATGTTAGAGAATGAGAGTCTAAACATTTCTTGGGACAATCCGAACGCCTTTGAGATTCAAGCGGTGCAGTTACTTCTTTCAAGCGTTGACGTTCGTCCAGTGGATGTGTTCTACCAGGGGCGAAGGACAGACTCGGGAACTATGAGAGGGACTCTTGCTGGCATGGCGATCGAGATCGAGGACTCGCGTAGTGCGAAGATAGAACTTGGGATGATGAGAATGATCGAATTGCCAGGGTACGACTTGCGGAGAATTGCATTCGATGATCAACCGCCCAAGCAGGGTGCAGTCATGAATTTGGGTTTTGCCTACACACGAGGATCTCACTATGCAGGCATTGTCATTTTCCAGGTCGATCGTTCCCCTGGCTTGGCCATCGATGAAGACGATTCGGACTTCGTTTCCTCTGGCGAACTGCACTATGTACTTCAATTTCTCGGCACGGAATCGTTGCCGCCTTATAACGAGATTTTCACGTCGAAGCCCTTTCAAGTGCCTCAGTCTAAGGTCGGCCGAAGGCGGGT
>JBLHHN010000445.1:0-5037 GCA_047616785.1 Verrucomicrobiales bacterium | reverse complement strand
ACGGACTACACAGTCGCCGCTGACACCACGGAAGCCGGAGGCCAGCGAGCCACCAGCGTCTCCTACACCAACCACGGCAGCGTCGGCGGCATCGTGGGGATTTCCACCGTGGTGTCCCATGCCGAGACCGCGAAGGCGGGTTACATGGGCCAGCTTTATGAGGTGACTGGACTCGAACTCTCCGCCGCCTCCATGAGCGTGAACGAAACGGCCACCGTGCAGCTCAGTGCCACCCAGGTGCTCGACGATGAGAGCATCCTCACCGTGCCTGCTACCAGCGTGACTTGGAGTGTGATGGCAGGGCCGTTCAGCGGTATCAATGCCAACGGCTTGGCGACTGCAAGCACAGTCTACGAAGACACCATCGCCACCACGCAGGGCCTGTATGCCGGAGACACCGCTACCCTGGATTTCACCGTGCTCGACACCGTCATGGATAACTTTGGCTCATACGCCAGTGACGGCATCGATGACGACTGGCAGAAGGACCACTTCGGCTTGAGCAACCCGCTCGCCGCCCCATTGTTAGATCCAGACGGTGATGGGGACAACAACCTCTACGAGTATCACGCTCGTCTCCTACCGAATGACCCAACGAGCTTTCTGGAAATCACACTGACGCCAGCCGCCGCTGAGGGGGACGCGCTCCTGACGCTCTCTCCCGGAAAAGCAGGGGTGAGCTATGCAGTGAGTTACAAGGACTCGCTTCTTGATGCTGATTGGATTCTACTAACCACTATTGGTGGACCAGACGGCATCCTAGGATTTACCGATAAGGAAGCATCGGGCCTGAGAAAGTTTTACATCGTAACGCCCACTCGAACACCTTGAGATCGGACGCCTAGGAAGGCGGCCTTACGCGGGAGAGATTGCTGAGGTGGATCACATCGTTCCGGGGACAGCCAAGAAGCTGAGATCATCGAGCGCTTGCCAGGCGGATTGCGGGTAGCGCGTTGTGGGTCGTTTCATATACGGGGGGAAAGCGGCGTCCAGGGTCAGCCCGGTGCAGCCCGTTGCATCGCAATTCCTTCGCGGGAAGCTCGGTTTTTTGGTGATTGCGGGAGGGGCGGAATTGGGGCAGGCTTGCAGGATGAGAGTCTTATCGTTGCTTTGTGTCGACGCCCTACTGTCTACCCGCGCGAAATTCCGGAGGTTCCTGCGCAGCTTTGCGTTGTGCGTCTCAATCCTCGGCTTAACGGCTTGTCAGAGTCTCACTGTTACTGAACGGCAACAATATGATAACCTCATCAGTCAAGGTGCGGAACCGATCGAAAAGAAGGATCCCGCCGCTGCCGCTTTTCTCAATGTCGGTCCCGGGCTTGGCGATTTATACCTTGAACAGTGGGGCGTCTTTTGGCTCGACTTTCTCTTGTGGTATCCCAGCGTTATTTGGGCGGTGCCTCAGGGCTATGTGTCGGCTACGAATATAAATATGCGCGAAACCGTTGTGCATTACACTATTGGAAAAGGCGCGGGTTTCGGCTACGACATTAATCGGTATAAATCACCCGCGATAAGTTCAACCGAGGAGGCTGGCTCTGACGGGCTCCTCGACGCGGTGGCTCCTTATCAATCTTCCCGGCCCGAGCAACACTCATACGATCCGTCTGGTCGGAGGCATTCGACATCAGTTGAGCGCCAGATAGCAGTATCTGGTCCCGCCAAAGATCAACGTTCCTCGGCGCAGCCAGGCGGAGTGGCCGATGGCTGGCACCACCCAGCGAACTGGAAGCGTGTCGAGAAAGGAATGTCTCAATTTCAAGTCGTTTCATTGCTCGGCCATTCAACGTCCGTCGAGGACATTAGTTCTTTTCGAAAGCTCTTCTATAGAGGAGAAGTCAACGGGAACTCTGTCAGCGGAAACATCAAACTCGAGTCTGATCGAGTCTGGCAAATAAATATACCCGTGTTCTAACTGGCATCGCTTGCCACTCTGCGAGTGTCGGCGGATGGTCAGATCCGGCTGAGCTTCATGCTCACGAGATGCGGAACGACTTGGGGGCTGCCTTGCCGGGATCGTAGTTCGCCGCATCAACCACAGCCCAGATATGAGCAACCGGTATTATCAGGATACCCCAGACAGCCGAGCCTAAGACCAGGAGGACAGCAAGTGACCATGCTAACAGGACCACGATCAGCACCGTGATGGCGGCCATTACCCTACCTTGAACCAACTGGCCTAGGCCTGGAAGGAAGAACGAGCAGAGAGCAGCCAGGACGTTGCCACCTGAAGAACGTGCGCTCTGGGGCTCCTGCGTTGGCCAGGCGTTGGATCGATCATGGCAAGGCTGACATAAGCCTTCTCGGACCTGCTGCGCAGGGAAGAGCCCGTCACATTGAGCGCAGGCTGAGAGCTTATCTAAAGATTGACTCATGGTCGCAGCAGTGCGGTCAGGGATTAGACTGGTCCCTTGGGGTTGGTCAGGCGGTGTCGGATCATTGAGATACTTTGGATGTGAAAGGCTCGGCGGCAAGACTTCTTACCCGTGCGGATTCTGACTCTTCTTCGAGACGCGAACCAGGATCCAAGAGCATGCGCGGGGCTGAAGAAGGACAAGTCACCACCAAGGTGGGGAGCGGGTTCAATCCCGCTACACGATTCGCAATTTACTTCCGGAGTTCCAAGTATGACTTCACTTGGTCCTGAACCAATGTCTTCTGCATCGAATAGTTGTCCAGAAACGCCCAGCTTATGATGACCGTTGATTCGGTCGATGTAAGTGTAAGATAGATCTCCTCGGTTGATCCGAGTGCCTTGAAGGAGGCAACGGAGGTGGATCAGCCACATGGTGGATCAGCAGGTGGCTGTGGATCAGCAGGTGACGTTTCATCCTTCTCGTTTACGAACGATCGAACCCAGCTCTTCCCGTGTGGATAGCCACATGATGTTTCGGATCTATGATTGCTACCACTGCACCTGCTTGGCATCGATGACGATCTGGTCCGCAAATTCCACGCGGTAGCCCGGAAGCAAATTCATGATTCGTTCCGACTGGCGATCTCCATTGACGTCAATGTAATCCACGGCTCGCCCGCGCGCAAACCGTTCTGCCCACATCGCATACTCCGGAGGAACCGGCTTTTCCCAGAGGTGCCAGCTCAACTGCTTGAAGCGTTGGACTGGCTGGGAATCCTCACATTCACGTTCACCTCCCCATTTGCAAAGGTAACGCTGCAGAAAGAAGCAGGTGGCGAAATTCAGATTCTCATCCTCTGAGAGGATATTCGATTCGTTCAGCAAATCGATAGCTTGCATATCGTCACCCAACTCTCTCTCCAGGTAGGCATAGCCATCGAATCGAAGGGCACTCAGCATCATGTGATCTGGCATTTCAATGCAGTAGCTCACGCTGCCACCTCCCTGGCAATCGAGTAGCGTTCGATCACATCGCCACCGGTCATCCGTCCACCTTCTCGGCCAGTGGCTGCCCATTGCCTTTCCTTGACCGGTGAGAGTCTTCCAGCCCGCGCACGCGCACGCCTGAAGCTATCTAGTCTGCGTTCTTCTTTCAGCTCCTCTCGGCGCCTGAGGAAGAAGCTCTGACGCTCCACCTCATCGTCAGAAACGCCATCAGGATCATTGGCAGGCAGGTTCAGCTTAGCCACATCTTCCGGCCTTCTCTCGTCGTGTTGCATTACCTACAGTCGCCGCTCAACAGCAGCATCGACGGGTTTTCGGAGGTGCCCACAAGGGACGGAAAATGCTGAATTGGGGTAGGTCACCCGAAAAAAGCCGGACAGAAGCCGGACAGAAGCCGGACAGTCAAATTTGGCCGAGCAAGTTGAGATCACATAACTTACTGACACTCAAAACACGCCCGGAGAGGTTCGAACTCCCAGCCTTCTGATCCGTAATCAGACGCTCTATCCAGTTGAGCTACGGGCGCTTTGGTGGGCGGAAGAGTAGAACGACGAACTATGGTGTCAAGTGAGAGAATCTTGAGATATCGAGGAATCTTTAGATTAGAAATTCTAATAATAGATTAAATAACAGAACGGATTTGCATCTATCTTGATTACTACTATGATGCATTATTGGAAAGAAAACGAACCTATATCGTTATGAGTAATATGAGTAATTTGCAATCGGACCTTGAACTTCTTAAAGGAGTGGCGAATGGAGATCGGCAGTGCTTCGATCTCTTTGTGAAACGGATGGAGAGGTTGGTTTACGGGACGGTCTATCGTGTTCTGAACGATCCGCAGGATACGGAAGATGTCTGTCAGGATGTGTTTCTACAGGTGTGGCAGAAGGCGAACCTGTTCAATGAGGGGCGAGGCAAGCCAACCACGTGGGTGGCGACCATGGCTCGGAACCGCGCGATCGATAAGATTCGCCACAAGCAACGGCGGTCACGGCTCTTGACCTCGTTCTCCGAGAAGATGACTCCTCAAGAATCGGACGATGTGGATGCTGCCGACTTTCTGGATGCGAAGGAATGTGGCGCTAAGGTGCGTTCTGCCGTGATGGAACTGTCCACGGATCAAAGGCAGGCGATTGAAATGGCCTATTTCAACGGTCTGACTCAGGGTGAGATCGCGGGCAAGTTGAACCAACCTTTGGGTACGGTGAAGGCAAGGATTCGGAGAAGTCTGTTGAAACTCCGTGAGCAGGTCATCCCAGCGTTGTCGGTTGAGGTCGGTTGAGGTCGATTGACTTGGTCGTCGACTCCGATAGTCTGGGCCCGTGACCGACGGGCAACTCACATTCTCTCTAGATGGACGTTTCTTCCGTCGAGGGAATGATCGTGTTCGGATCCATGGGATCGCCTATGGGCCCTTTGAGAAGCCCCTGACGGCGACGGACGTCATTCGTCGTGATCTGGATCACATCGGGGACCTTGGCTTCAATGCGCTGCGCGTCTACGAGCGACCGTCGATTTCATTTCTTGATGCGTGTGCTGAGCGTGGGATTGTGGTCTTCGTCTCGCTAAAGTGGGAGAGTAATACGGACTTCCTGCGTGCGGAAACGGAAATCCTCAATCGGCTTTCAGAAGACACGCTAGCATTACGCAAGTCGTCTGCAGTCGCTGGTTA
>JBLHHN010000444.1:0-5037 GCA_047616785.1 Verrucomicrobiales bacterium | reverse complement strand
ATCTCCAATCTTTCCGCGGGGGTGTTGGCTTGTGCTTTTGCGAGGGAAGGAAGTTTGGCAGGGTCGATCTTCTTGGCATGGCCGAGTATCTTGAGGACGGTGTGACGGACGTTCTGATCGGGAGAATTGAGAAGGGTGTCCAATGGTGTGAACCACGCTTGTGGGATCTCTGTGAGGGAGGCGGTCTCGATGATCTGGAGCGCGGCAGCCTGTTGGCCTGGCTCGCCAAGGGCTTTGGTGAGATAATCTTCAGGAACGAGTTTGGACAGCGCACGCTTGGCTTCGGGAATGAGCTTGGATGCCTCAGGGAGTTCTGCGATGAGCTGGGCGGTCCATTCAGGATGAGCGGAGACGATGTTCCAGGCGGTTTCGCGCAGTGCAGGATCGGTGTGTTGAAGAAAGGGGAAGGTGCGCTTGGCTGTGAGTTGGGGGGACTGAAGTTCGTGTAAGGTGGCAAGGGCGATGCTCTGCGTTCGGTGGTTGTTGGACTGGAGCGCTGACAATAGTGCCGCCTCATCGCCGATCTCGATCAAGGCGTAGCGCAGGGAATGCTCTAGCACCCGATCCAATGGTCGGCTCAGCGCTTCGAGTAAAGCCGGAACGTGAGTGCCATCGCCGACTCTCCCCAAGGCTTCTGCGGCGGCGCGTTGAACACTTAGTGATGGGCTCTTGAGGAGCGTGATCACAGACGGTGCGGCGGCGCGATCGCGACGCACACTCACACTGTGCAAAGCGGTGTGTTGGATGGTTGGCGAAGGGTCTTGTAAGGCTGAGCGGATCGCGGCTCTGGCTTCGGGAGCGTCCATCCGTGTCATGGCCCAGATGGCTTGCTGTTTGGTTGCTGGGCGAGGTGTGTTTGTGAGAGCTGGCATTGCGGACGCGCCGATTCGGGCCAATTGTTCGAGCGCTCTTTGGGCAACCCGTGGGCGTTTGTCGGTTAGCCGTTCTGTGAGTGCGGCGGGTGAGGCTTGTTTCCAATCCAACTGCAGGCCAAGGGGGTCTTGAATGGTGGCGGCGTTCGTTCTACGGATCCGGTAGATGGCTCCAAGCACTTCTGGCTTGGGGAGTTGGGATGTGGGGCAGCAGAGTTTGTACCAGCCTCCAGTATCGACAACTAGCAAGCTGCCATCCGCATCCTCCAGAATATCGGTGGGATGGAAATCAATGTGATCGCCGGTGAGGAAATCGTGATCGACCGTCTTGTAGGTGGCACCATCAGGGACCAGTTCGTGCCTAGTGATCTTGCGCATGTTGAAGAGGCTGGAGAAGAGATTGCCTTGGTATCCTGCGCCGAGCGCTTCGGATTCGTAACGCATGAGCGCGCAGGCAGCGGCAGGGCCGAGATGCGTCATGATCGGCATGAGATCTCCGGTGCGAGGGTGCCCCTCTAGCACATCATGATTTTTGCCATAGACCCCACCGTAGATGGCGTGAATGATGCCATCGCGTCGGCCGCCGCCGGGATGTTGAAGGAAGGTGGTGGTGAAGAAGCGTTCGCCTTCAGGGGAAAAGGCAACTTCGACGGGATTGTCCATCCCGCCCGTCATGACGGCTTCGACAAGCCCGCCTTCAGGATGTTTACGAAAGATGTGAGCGGCACGACTGACGAAAGCGGTTCCGTTAGGCTTTGGGTAGGTTTGTTCGGCAAAGGCACCCTTGCACCAGTAGATCCAGCCATCTCTGCCGAGATACGGGCCATGGAGATCATTGGCACACCCCGTCAGCGTTTGGCCGTCATGCCAGACCTCACGTTGATCGCAAACGCCGTCGTCATCGGTATCGGTGAGTTTCCAGATGACTGGAGGTGCTGATACAAAGAGGGCACCGTTTGTCCAGAGCACCCCTTCAGGGAACATTAGGTCTTCAGCGAAGACGACGCTGCTATCATAGATGCCATCGTGATCGGTATCTTCAAGCCGAACGATGCGGTGAGGCTTCTCGCGCAGTTGTGTTTTGACATCAGCATTGGAGCCTGATGAATCCGCGACATAGAGGCGACCTTGTTCATCCAAGTCGGCCATGATGGGCCGGTCTACGAGCGGAGTGTTCGCGACTCTTTCTACAAAGAAACCGTCTGGAACTGTGAGGGTGAGTTCGCCAAAGGTGAAGTCGGCCGCGTAAGCGGACAGGATGTGGCATAACAAGAGGCAGGCGAGCACGAGCTTCCGAATCATCATGCCATAGGCTATGACGAAATAGATGGCAGCCTCAAGCTTGCTAGCCGCTTATGGGCGGATCAAGCGGATGGAACCGGTGAACGGATCGATCTGGACGGTGGCGAAGTTGTCTGGGATCTCTGCGCCCCGCTCTTTCCGCTCGTCGATGAGCGTGACATACCATTGCTTGGCAGCGCCGAGATTGGTGGAACCCGTGGGTTCGAAGTCAAAGGCAACGAATTGAGCGTCCAAGGGGCGGTTCCGCTTGTAAGGGACTTCACCGCGGCTCTTCGGAAGGCTGAGCAAGGTCGAGATACGCTCACTATCGGCAAAGACGATCGGCTCTGGAAGCTTACGAAGCGGGCCGATCGCCTCCATGGTCTCAACATTCTGATTCACGCTGCCGGCATTCACACCACTTTTATCAAAGGCGGAACGACGGAAGAGTTGGTAAGCGCGAAACTTGTCGACCGCGCCAGGCGAGTTGGGGTCCTTGTATTGAAAGAACCGCACTTGTATCGGTGAATTGACTTTCTGCGCTTGAAGCTGCGCATAGGCCAACTGCGAGCGCAGGAGGTCGGCTGATTGCGTGAGCTTGTTCGCTTTTAAGGCACCGGTGATCGCAGGCACAGTGAAGGCCATCATGATCCCAATGATCGTGATCACGATGATCAACTCGATCAAGGTGAAGGCTCGGTTGTCTTTTCGGGAAGGTGTTAGAGTGGGAGGGGCTTTCATGGAAAGTCGCTAGTAAAAGTAAGTCCTAAAGGGATTAAGCGTCGTCTTTCTCGCGGCGGAGCCAGTTGGCTTCACGCATTGCGATCGTGGTGCTGAAGATACGGTGGTTGATCCGGCGGTCTAATAGTTGTTCCTCGACGAGTCGTAGGTCGCGTTCCAAATTCTTGGGCTGCTTGAAAAGACCGGAAGGAATGAGGGAAGGTGGGTTGGCACCGCGTTCCTCACGGAGTGCTGACTTTTCGTCAACAGCGATCATGGTGACACGAACCAAGGATGGCAGAAGATGAATGTTATCTTCTGCCTGAGTGCTCTCGGACTTCGGCTGGCCGAGCCCAAAGCGAGAATCATAGGTGTAACCCTGCTCATAGAAAGTGTCTGCGGCAGAGGACCCTTTGTTAGGCACCGCTTTCATGGGAGTCAGGACGAGCATGAGGATGTTCTCTGCCAGTGTCCGCTTGACCAAGAGAGACTTGGCACCGCCGCCCATGAATTGCCCGAACCATTTGTTGTCTTGTGAGGACTGTGATTTGCGGCGTTGCTCCGCGTCTTCGTAGATCTCAAAGTTCTCTGAGGGAAGACGGAACTCCTTGAGGCGGTAGCGGAACTTAGGCTGGACACGACCGCGAAGGAAGGCGGGAAGAGACTCGCGATCATCACCAAACTCCACAAAGAACCCCCAGGCATTGAGCAGCTCAGTGAATTGGCGGTAGTCTTTCTCAACCACATAGCCAAAGGGAGCCTGGAAGAAGATGCCATGTCCTGGGAAAATAGTGCTTGGTCGCTGTGTGAGCTTGGAAGTCTCACCCATGATGAAATGAAGCTCTGACTGACGAATGTATTCTTCAGGGCGTCCGCCAGAGTCGAACTTGTAGTCCCAGTAGGTATTCAACGTGGCCTGACGGACACGGCGAGTGATGGATTCGAAGCCCAAGCGTGCTTCGCGGAACTGATTCGCCTCGGCGGAAGCACGCGTCCACGTGCGCTGTGTCTGATCTACCATGGAGAAGATCATGAGCAAGAGCATGATCAGAATGGAGATCGAGACGAGCAATTCGATCAGGGTGAAGCCGCTTTGGTTTCGGCGGTTAGGAAAGGTTGGAAGATTCATGATTGAATAGGCTGAAGGGGGGCTTCTTAAACAATGGCTATTTCTTGTCCTTCTGCTCGTCCATGCGGGCAATCACAGTCGAGACTTTGGTATACCTGTCATTGGTTTCAGAGAGCATCTTCATGTTCACGCTCTCTTCTCTGGAGGGCCCCATGTAAATCGTGATGCGCTTGGCATAGTCATTCCGTTCTTCGGTCTGACCTGGGACAAAGATCCCTTCCAGCTCAACCTCGATCTCTGCGGAGTAGACGATTTGAAATTTCTCTGTGGCGTTACGGACGCGGGTTCCTTGGTCATCATACTCCCGGATCTCTCCGTCCAGCCTTTCCATCTCTTCCCACTTCATGAGTTGGACATCATTGATGATGTCTTCACTGATTCGGGCCATGCTCGTCATGTTCCGGGCTTCCCGCATCTGGTCTAGGCTCATAGGCAGAAGCCCTAGGAGCGCCATCATGACGGTGGCGACGATGGCCATGGCGATCGTCACTTCGATAAGAGTGAAGGCTGAGGATCGGCGGGGAGAGAGCTGTTGGGGCGTCAGTTTCATAGGATGACCACGATGGATGAGCGGAGCTTAGTTAGAGGTGGGGGATTTGTAAATTCGAATCCTCCATGAATTTACATTGAGAATACAAAGCTCGGATTTGGATTCAACTTAATTTCCCTTCGAAACGATAAAAATATCGCTCATGAGGGGAGGTTTATTTAGAAAACACCTTGTTTTATAGGGCGAGTTGGCAGAAGTCGCCTTCCACCGCCGCAAATTCGGTGGAAGGATTTTTGGAAGATCTTGTATTGTCTTTGTATGTCTTGTCTTGACATTCTTTCTGATCTGTCCATTTTTAGGGTGACGCTACACCCACCGTAGCAATCTTATCGTGTTCAGAACTTCACCAAATAGTCCATGAAATTAGCCATCCAACCTCCATCAAAGGATCGGCCCATTACCGAAAAGAAGCAGCGCGGTGTCGCGCTGGTGACGGTGATGTCGATTCTCTCTGTCCTCACTGTCCTCAGTGTGGCCATCATCAG
>JBLHHN010000443.1:0-5045 GCA_047616785.1 Verrucomicrobiales bacterium | reverse complement strand
CGCGGATAGGGAGCAAAGGACTGCTCCAAACCAAGACCTGCTCGCCACGTTGCTCCGCTTGATAGTTCACGGTGAACTCCGTGCCTCCATCTATTTGGGCCGTAGCCGTGCCGTGATGACTGGCCACAGTGGCAAAGAAATCAATCTTCGCGCCGGTAAACTTGATCTCGAACCAACTGCCTTGCGTGGTGGACCAGTGATCATTGTTGTTGAATCGAGGATCGTTCTCGTTCCCGTGGGCCAGATTCCAGTTCTCCGAGTAGGTAATCTGGTTCACGCCTTCGCGGATGTCCGCTTCGTCGTCGATCTGGATCACATCCCCAGATAACACGTCGCGCACAATGACGTTCACTGTGCCCCAAGCCACCTTGCCTGTCTTGTCCGTGGCCTTTGCTTGAAGCGCATGTTCGCCTGGATCGGGATTCGACACACTGAAAGAGTAAGGGGCCGTATAATCTGTGCCTAACAAGGTGGCGCCATCAAAGAATTCGACCTTCTCGAGATCATCATCCGCATCTTCCACGGAAGCAATGACGTCAATGATAGACCCAATAGGAATGATGTCCCCATCCTTCGGACTCGAGACTTCCACGTAGGGCGTGCTGCCGGCTAGGTCACTCGACTCAAATCGCACTTCAGCAAGCCCTACGGTAAAGCCATTGCCCCAATTGGAGAGACCATTCAAACGAACCCAACGCACATTGGTAGCGGCAATGTCGAAGACTTGAGCGCTTTCTCCGCCTTCTGCTAGGGTCACCTGCGCGACGGTGCTGAATCTTGGTGTGGCAGGATCGGTATCGGCGCTTACCTGGATCTCCAAGTCTTTCATGCCCGTGGGCGTGTTATCTGCCACGCTGAAGTTTCAAATGTAGACCTTCTCGATGTCCATGGTGGACCCGAGATCGAAACTCACATTGGCCTTGATCGATCCAACGGCCGACCAAATGCCGCTTCCTTCCGCATCATGCGTCGACGTCGCGACGGCCGGATCATCACTTAGTCCGATTCTCCATCGATCATGGTGATGGCGGTGTCTTCGCCGTTGGAGGCAATCACCGCCGTGGGTGCGATGAAGGCGGCGCGACTCGAGCCAGCCTGCACAGCGAGAAATAGAACAATGGAAACCAATGTGCGTGTTTTCATAGGAGGGGTAGAACCTGTTGATGTCGTATCGACAACAATCGGTTCTACCCTGACTAGAGCATTCGTGTCAAGTCGCTCTCAATGAACGCGCCATGGCTGGGTTCCTCTGCCCCCTCTGTGACTGGGCTACTTCAGCTTTGCTATCACATCGTCATACAGCTTCTCGAACTCGCGATGAGCGCCTTCTTTTCCCTGGGCGGATGCTTCTTGCATCTTCTGTTTCAGCGAATCGGCCATCTTTGTGAGTGCTGCCTTGGTCGCTTCACGGCCATTGGTGCGTGAGACTTCCGTGGCTTCTTTGAGAAGATGCCCCGTGTCTTTGACCAAGGCCTCAATGCTGTTCTTCGAAAAATCAGTGCTTTTGATAGAAGCAAACCAATCACTTCCGATATCGGAATAGTTTCGCTGCTCCGTTTGCCCCCACCAGTTCCAACCGAAGAAACCGACAAGCCCCAAGATCGCCGTGCAGACAAGTTTGCCAATGGTCTTGGCGATGAACTTGAGCATTGTGAAGGCGAGGAAGATGAGGAGGGCTCCGCCGACCCAAGGGGTCAGCGGAGAGGTTTGGATGGTGTCGATCAATTCAGGGGACATGGATTTAAGAGAAGGCCTAACGCGTTTGTGGGCAAGCCGGTTTTAGAGTTGTGAGTAAGGTTTCCCTCTTGATCGCTTGTGGAAGAATGCCTAACGTTCCGTCCATGAGGATGACTTATGAATGGTATGTTTGATGCAAAGACGTTTCGCAAACGGGTGCTCGCGCGTGAGATCCTCGCGGGGACTTGGCTGAATCTGGGTTCCTCGATCACGGCGGAGATTGCCGCGCAGAGTGGTTTGGCTGCTCTTCGATACTGAGCATGGGGTGGGGAACATGAAACGTTGGTCCAGCAATTGCAAGCGTCGCCGGGAATGGCTGTGCTAGTTTGGTTCGGATTGGCATCAATGATCCGACACGTTTAAAGCGAGTGTTAGATCTCGGTGCGCACGGAGTCATGGTGCCGTGGGTGGCTTCGGCTGCGGAAGCGGAGGCCGCTGTGTCTGCAGCGCGGTATCCGCCACGTGGTATCCGCCACGTGGTATCCGCCACGTGGCATCGATCACGCGGGCCACGGGCCACGGGATTTGTGGCGCGACCATTCGCTGACTATTTGGAGAAGGCTCATGAGGAAACTCTAACGATCATTCAGATCGAACGTGTCGAAGCCGTGGAGGAGGTGGAAGCCATTGCCGCGATTGATGGCATGGATGTGCTGTTCGTGGGACCGCTGGATTTGAGAATCAGCATGGGCATGCTACAGGAATTTGATCGGCCCAAGTTTCTGGCCGCATTGCAACGGGTGAGCGATGCGGCGATGGCTCATGGGAAAGCGGCAGGAACTTTGATCATGAATCCTGATCATGTTGCGGCACGTAAGGAAATGGGATACACGTTTCTGGCCTATGGATCCGACGGCAGCATCGTCACTCAAGGCATGCGAAATGCGGTTTCGCTCTTGAAATGAAGATTTCTGGCCATGGCTTGTTTCTTGCTCTTAGTTGATTTGAATTTCTGAACCCACCCTCACAATGAAAAGCCTTCATCTGACTTCACTGGCCATCCTCAGCTCCCTCACCACTGCCTTTGGCGGGATCGATGTCGTCTTCGAACATCTGATGACGAATCCTGACGGGCCTCTGCCCATCCTCAAGGCCCAGCAAACTGGGGAGGATCTGTTCGATGGTGGATCTCTCTTGGATTCGTATGGAGGGTTGGAGCGCTATGATGGTGATCGTCTCATCCTGGCCATTCGTGAAAACGGGATCAATGAGACGGCAGCAGATCATGATGCTGATTTGGCCGCACAATTTCCGGATCGCTCTTTGATTTGGATCGACCCTACGACAGGAGCGCCCTTGGGAGTGGCTCTCGTCGTTGGACACAGCCCTGTCGAACTGGCTGTTGACTTCACTGGCGCGGGCGGAACGGTGCTTGATTACTATTTCACGTTCACTGTCGACGATGCCGGTGTGATCTATGTGAACTACAAGAATAACATTGTCCGTTATGCCCCAGAGGGCGACGGCTTCAGTGATCCGACAGTGGTTTTCACGGTGGAGAATGATGGTTCTGAGACTTGGTCGGCATGGCGGTTCGAGACGTTGCGCGCTCGCGGGAGCGGGGCGGACACCGTATTGGTAGCCGGAGGCAAGACGTGGCGTCCGAACCAAGGTTACCGCGAACTCGTCACGACGGATGGTCTCACATTCACTGAAAGAGACGTGATAGGATTCAAAGGCGGCGGCAGCTCGATCGTAACGGCGCTCTTCGGCGAGACAGCGACGCAAGAATGGATCTACGGTTCCTTGTATCCGGGAGGCAGCAATGGCGTCGATACGAGCATCGTGCGTAATGTGAGAGACACGGCCAAGGACGAGCCATTTGGCGGTAGCTCATTCTCCGTTGAGAAAGACGAGGACATTGGTTATCAAGCGCGTTTCATTTCGGACACCGAAGTTCATCCGGACTTTCCCTATCTGGTGTCCTACAGCACGCCGAGTTGGAATAGCGGTCCTGACGGCGTCAATGTGGATCCTGTCGAACCAGGATGGATTGCGGTGCATGATCAATTCTACGATCCAGATTCGGAGGAAGGTGGCGAAGCGCTGTTGATCGGCTTGCGCAAGATTGATGTGACGGAAGATAAAGAGCTTGTTGGGGCTGCCTCGCTTTTCCACGGAACGCTGGGCGAACTCAACCTCAATGTGCTTCCTGGGATGCGCCCGGGACAAGCCGAGCTTCTCTGGCACAGCGGGATCTATGGCTACGGTCGCTACATCATCGACTTCGCACCGAAGGAGGTCAAAGTTATGTCCATTGAGCGGACATCTGCGGAGGAAGCTTCCATTTCCTGGACTTCAGAGGTGGGCAAATTCTATGCCATTCAGACATCTGATAGTCTCGAGTTTGGAACTTGGGCGACGGTGGCGAACAGTCTACCTGGCGCAGATGGTGGAGTAACCTCAGCGGTCTTTTCGGTGGGTGCTAGCGATGCGCAGAAGTTTGTCAGGGTCGGTCCTGGACAATTATTCACAGAAGACTTCGAGTCTGGTGGCGAAGGTTGGGGGACAGGAGGTACGGCCGGAGAAACTGTCTGGGCCTTGGGAACGCCGATCAACGTGGGGCCTGAAGCCGCGAATTCGGGCGCCAATGTGTATGGAACCAACTTGGACAGCAATTACGGTCAGTCGGCCAATATCACGCTGTTGTCGCCGGTCATCGATCTGACTTCTGTGGAACGTGGATCACTTAAGCTCTGGTACTTTCTCCAATCGTCAGACAACGAAGGCGGTCAAATCCGTGTGCTAGACGAAGCCGCTGACGAGGAGCTTGGATCGAGTGAGGTCTACACCGGAGACTCTGGTGGGTGGCAGGAAATCTCGTTGAACCTGCTGCGATTTGGCGACACACAGAATTCGATCGTCGGCCAGAAAGTCCGGTTTGAATTCAGATTCCTCAGTGATGACAATATCGACGACGATGGGGCGGGCTGGTACATTGACGACCTCCTGATCGAGTAAGGGACGTGATGTAGTGGAAGTGGTGATACTTCCGGGCGTTCGACTTCCCAGGCGATCAGCTCCAAAGAAGTGTGACGATCTCTTCTACGATGTTGTCGTTGCTTGCCCCGAGCGTGGCGTGAGGTCAGGGTCGAGGAGGATGATGTTTGCGAAATCAACTAGTGCGGTGTCTCAATAAATTCACGATGTTTTTTGGCAATTTAGGCTGGGGAGTTCGCTGCGTCGGATGCGTTAGAGTTAGTCTATTGCGCAAGCACTTCCAAGCTTTCAGTGAACGTTGCCATGGCTGCTTGGGCCCAGCTTTTCGTGCGTGGTTTGGGTTCGTTGTTGATGATGTCTTCGAGATA
>JBLHHN010000442.1:0-5051 GCA_047616785.1 Verrucomicrobiales bacterium | reverse complement strand
TGCTCCCTACTGGCCCCCCTAAGCCGTGCCGGCTACGGCAACCTCCCCGAGGCCATCGAAACCATGGCTCGAAATCCTATCAAAGCGATTGAGATCATACAGCATCAACGACTTAAATAGTGCCAGCTAAAAGCCCTGGCTACCCACCGGCGTGATCTGATTGGGAAACGCGGACAACGCCCCGGGCGAAATGTCCTCAAAAGCCATTGTTCCCTTCACCGAACCATCAGTCTCCCACAGTTCAGTGTGAATTTCCACCTACTGGTCGCAGTGGATCACTGAAAATGACCGAATTGTTGTCGTGCGGAGGGGCTGAGTTCCGATGTTAATTCGGCAAATCCGATTGGGTAGCATGGGCTGATACGGTAGCCTCATGAAGTTCACCCCGTCTCTGGTTCTCGATTCTCGATTCTCTGGAGTTGCTCAATCTTCGGATCACCATCCGTGCCAGTGGCTGCGTCCATTGTCAGCGCTCGGAGACGGTCGTCGCCCACGGTTACCTTCGCGGTTACACCGAGAGTGGTCACGGGACAGAGATCCGGGGACTGCGTTTCTTCTGCTCTAACCGCTATTCCAATTCCGGCTGTGGTCAAACCTTCTCCGTCCTTTGGAGCTCCATGATCCGGTTCTGCTCAGGGACTGGCCTACTTAGCCAGCTGGTCGATGACAAAGTTCCTTCATCTGAAAATGGTGGCCGAGATCTTCTCCAAGTTGCCGAGCGGATGCTGTCCTGATTTCTACGTTGCGGTGACAGGGCCGATGCGGTGAAGTGTCAGGACGGGCTGATAGGCTTCGTCAGATGCCGGTAGATCGATGGTGAGTGTTAGAACCCAATCGTTCAGCTCCTCGCGGTCGACTAGAATTTGTTCGACACGCCATTGCTTGGGCTCTTCGTCGATGTAGGTGTGCTTGCGATTGCGAGCTTCGGGATCGAGGCGGATGAGTTCGTGGGATTCCAAATAGGTGGTCGTCCGCTCTTCCAGACGATTAGCCGTCCAGGCTTGGTCTTCATGATCGTTGGGTTCGACCAATGCGAGAGCAGCCGTCCATTGACGATTTCCCAAGGCTTTCAAAATGTCGAAAACACGTTTGCGGACAATGCGAGTGAACGCGGGGCGGTTCCGAGTGATGGGTGGGAGCCGTTTGTTCCGCTCGGCCTCAGGCTTCTTAGCTTCGGGAACATAGGCGGGATCTCGAAGTCGATGCCATTCATCGATCAAGCTGGAATCAACACTGCGCACGATGTCTTCGAGGAAGGCTTCGGCTTCTTCGACTTCTTCCGTTTTCGCCGCAGGGGGTACGGTTTGGTCGAGGACTTTGTAGACTTCCGTGAGATGCCGGAGCAAGACGGCTTCGCTGCGCTGCAATTCATACTGGCAGATGTAGTCTTCGAACGATTGGTAGTTCTCGAGCATCTCACGCGCGATCGATTTCGGCTTCACCGAGAACTCCGCGATCCATGGATGCAAGGCTGCGAATCGGTTGAACGTGTCGTAAAGAAACTCTTTGTTCGGCTTGGGACACTCGACTTCCTCCAAGCGTTCCATGCGTTCTTCATACTCGATGCCTTCACTTTTCATGGCGGCGACCAGCTCAGTCTTGAGCTTGTCCACTTGCTTGCGGAGAATCGCGTCTGGATTCTCGATGATAGCTTCGATGAGTGAAAGAAGATCGAATGTGTAGGTCGATGATTCCTTGTCGAGCTCGCCAATGGTATCGAGCAGGTAGAGACCGAGCGTTTGGTTAAGCGTGAAATCGTCTTGCAGATCGACGTTGAGAATGACCTTGTTAGGTCCCTGACGCTCGGCCGGTGGGATGATGGTGAGGACCTTGCCGACAACGAGACCTCGGAAGAGCCGAAAGGCCTGTTTCTTGAGGCCTAGTTTGTGGCTGGGCGGTTGATGACAGTCGCTAATGATCCGTCGCAACGCAGCGCAGCCATCTACCTCTTTGCGGCTGAGGATATTGAGCAGAATGTTATGGGTCATGGTGAAGCGCGACTCCAACTTCTCCGGCGGTGACGTCTGGAGCCTCTTGAAGGTTGCTTCATCCCACCCCACGAATCCCTTTTCCGGCGGCTTGCGTTTGACGACCTTGCGCCGCTTCTTGGGATTGTCCCCTGCCTTGGCATCCATGCGTCGATTCTCGATCATGTGCTCTGGCGCTTGCGCGACGACATAGCCAATACTATCAAAACCACGACGCCCGGCTCGCCCGCAGATCTGTTTGAAATCACGCACACTGAGGATCCGCGTGCCTTGCCCATCATACTTGCATAGCTGCGTGAAGAGAACCGTGCGGATAGGAACATTCACACCGACACCCAGCGTGTCCGTGCCACAGATCACTTTGAGCAAACCGCGTTGTGTGAGTTTCTCCACAAGAACGCGGTACTTGGGCAAGAGTCCGGCATGATGAATGCCAATGCCATGACGCAACAACTTGTTGACTTCTTTTCCGTATGGGCTGCGGAAATTGGCATCGATCAAGGCTTCGGAGATCGCTTTCTTCTCTTCCTTGGTACAGAAATTCGTCGACATCAGATTCTGCGCCGTGCGTGCGCAGGCCAGCTGCGTGAAGTTGACGAGGTAGATGGGAGCCTTATCACCCTCCACCAACTCCGCCACCTTCTCTTCCAACGTGTCCTCGCTGTAGGTAAACTCTAAGGGTACCGGTCGATCCTCCGACCGAACCAACGCCGTGGGAGACTGTGTGAGATCGGTGAGCACTTTCTCAAAGAAATCTGTCTCGCCGAGTGTGGCCGACATAAGAAGGAAACGGGACTGCGGGAGAATGAGAAGTGGGATCTGCCACGCGCTGCCCCGACTGTGATCCGAGTAGTAGTGGAACTCATCCATGATCACGTCATCCACCTCCGCCTTATCGCCTTCGCGCAACGCGAGATTGGCGAGGATCTCGGCGGTACAGCAGATGATCGGCGCACTGGCATTGACCGTGGCGTCGCCCGTGATCATGCCGACATTGTCCGGTCCAAAGACCTGACACAATGAGAGAAACTTCTCATTGGCCAGCGCCTTGATCGGCACCGTGTAGTACGAACGCCTGCCCTGACAGAGCCCTTTGAAATGCTGCGCTAGGGCGACGAGCGATTTCCCAGATCCGGTGGGCGTGTTGAGAATGACATTCTTCCCGGCGTACAATTCCAGGATGGCCTCCTCTTGGTGACCATACGGCTCGATCTTCTCCGCCGCGAGGTAGTCGAGGAAAGTATCGAGGATCGCATCTGCAGAGGAACGATCAGAAACAGCGCTTGGATCTAGGGGCATCGCGGCAGGGTGGACCACGAATGCCGATTGGTCATTCGAGAAACCAATCTTAGAGCTTGTAATACTCTTCCCAGCCCTTGCGCGGTGGAGGCCCGTCCAAGAGGGCATCGGCCACCGAGCGATTGGTGATGCGTTTCGTCTCCCGATCGAACTCGATTTCACCGCCTAACCGTTGCGCCATTACGCCAAGGCAGAACATCTGGCTCAAAGGGCCTGAAATGTAGAACGGCGAGCGCGTCTGTTCCTCTCCCTTCGCTCCGAGAATGAAATTCTCGTGATGGTTGGAACCTGTCTCGAACTTGGGAAGATCTTTGCCCATGTCCTTCATCTTCGTTTCAGGAATGATGCGCAAAGGACTGCCATGAGAGTTGCCCTTGAAGGTGAGATCCTTGCCATAGATGACTTTGCCCGCGCCCAGCTTGGGGTTGCCCCACTTGGCCTTGCGATCTTCATCGAGTTCTTCAGGAGCGTCAGGAAAGTTCTTTACCCCATCATACCAAGTGACTTCGCAAGGCGGCTCGTTTTCACGCGCTGGGAAGTCAAAACGAATGGTCGTGGCTTGAGGGAAAATGTATTCGTTAGGCCCTTCACGCTTGACCGCTGTGATCTTGCTAGGCATCCCGAGATTGAGGAAACGATGGCAGGTATCAAGAATGTGCGGCCCCCAGTCACCGAACGCTCCATTCCCATAGTCATACCAACTGCGCCAGTTGCCAGGATGCAGCTTCTTGGAAAACGGATGCTTCGGTGCGGTGCCGAGCCAGGTGTCCCAGTCGATGCCTTCTGGCATGGGATCTTCCGGATACCCATCGATCGTCCATCCATGCCAACGTCGACCACCATTCATGTGTGCTGTGATCTTGGTCACGTCCTTGATCACGCCGGCTTCTTTCCAAGCTTTGAATTGATGATAGTTCGGTCCCGAGTGTCCTTGGTTCCCCATCTGGCACGAGACCTTGTACTTCTTCTCCGCCGCCATCATGAGTTCGATCTCTTGGAACGTGTGCGCCAATGGCTTCTCCACATAGCAGTGGATGCCCTCGGACATGGCGCGCATGGAAATAGGAAAGTGCGAGTGATCCGGAACACCAATCGTGCAGGCGTCGATCTCTTTGCCATGCTTGTCGAACATCTCTCGGAAATCTTTATACTTGGGCACGCCAGGAAAGCGCTTCTCTGTCTCAGCCGTGTGTTTCGAGCCGAAAGCGATGTCACAAAGAGCGACGGGATTCACCATGCCCGTGGCACTGACACTCTTCGCATCCCCTGCGCCCATGCCACCACAGCCGATGAAGGCGACATTCACTTTCTCATTCGCACCCATGACGCGACCAGGGATCAGACTGTAGACCGCACTGGCAGCGGCGAGTTTGGTAAACGAACGACGAGAAAGAGAACGGTTCATGAGAAGGATTGAAACATGCGAGAAACGCGGAGTCCACACCTGAAACGTGCAAACCTCGTAGGACTGCGCGTCCTCGCGCGGCTTCATTAGTCGTAGGATGGCCATTCCTGGCCGTCCGAAGTCGCCTACCCTTCAGCAGGGCAGCAGGCAGAGACAGGATCCAACGGTGTAGAAAACTTTTCTCATGTTTGGGCGTAGGCTTTGCCCAATCTCGCGGTGGCTTGGCTCCAGGAAGCCTTGCGGTAGACAACGTTGCGTAACCAGCGGATAAATTTCAGAGTCCTCACCGTGAAGCGCTGAACGAATGTTGCGACAAAATTCGTCCCTGCTTTTTCTGCCTCCTCAAGTCGCAACATTTT
>JBLHHN010000441.1:0-5070 GCA_047616785.1 Verrucomicrobiales bacterium | reverse complement strand
TGTATATGATAGCACGCCAAAGTGCGAGATACCATAAACTCTAACATAATCATGTTTCCTCGAATAGCTGTACCCCAAATCCGATATAATCAGGAAAAATATCACATAACGACTTGAAACAGTTAATATCTTTCCACTTAAGCCCCTATAGCTGTTTTGTAAGTTATTGAATAGGAACAACATCTCAATATAAAAAAACAGCGATCCCTCAGGAATAGCGGGAAATACACTGAAACAGGCACTTTCCAGTGCTTTCCTGTGCTCTTCAGTGCTATGGGATTGGGTGACGATCGCAGTTCTTTGCTATGAATGCGGAAACCCTTTAAAGCAGGAGTTCTAGCCTGCATTATTCATGAAAAGAATGTATAGATAAATGTTGTACACTGCAACTTACTGATAGATAGTAAGTTACGCCTCTAAAAAGAGGCAATTCGACTAAGGGCAAAGATGCACCCAAACCTTTCAAAGTAGCTTCACTATTCGGGCGTCGCTGGGAGACCCAGTTTGACGAACCCGATCTTTCCAGCGACGCCGGGCTCGCGTCGCTCGTGAGTAGTGGCATCGCCGATGGTTTGTTAACCAATCTCGCGGCTGCCTTGGACGATCCCCGCACCATAGCACGGTGCAACTGCTTTGCCAGCGCACCTTCCTGGTTCTCGGCGGATACTATGACGCCAATGATAGCGATCACTTGCGAGATGACACCGTCATGCGAACTGCAGCAGGCAAAGCACTTGAGGAAGGCGGCTTAGCCAGTCAGCCGACCATCTCCCGCATTAAAGGCAGTGTTAGCAAGAAAGACCTCGTAAGCATGGCACGTGCGTTGTTCGATGACTACCTCGATAGCTTCGAAGGCAAAGCTCCGACGATGATCTGCATCGACATTGATCCCAGCGCTCATCTCGTCTACGGTCAGCAACAGCTCGGCCTCTTCAATACGCATGTCGGCGACCATTGCCTCATGCCCTTTTATGTCTTCGATGGCATCAATGGCAGGCTCATGACTGCCACACTACGCCCAGGCAAGACACAACCCCCTTTCTCCCCATCTCCGATCCCTTTAACGGCGCCCTCAACCGCCCCACGCAAAAAGCAAATTCCTAGCAACAACAAACGCCGCCAAACCTAACCTAACAAACTCTCTGCTTTCGCTAACAGATCATCTATCTTCGACGTGTCACTGCCAGCACCGCGTGCCATGTCGGGCTTGCCACCACCTCGACCACCGATGATGGGAGCGAGTTCTTGAAGCAGCTTGCCGGCTTGGAATTCTTTCGTGAGGTCCTTGGCCACGTAGGTTCCCAGGTGTGCTTTCTCGCCATCATTGATGACAAACACACCCACGCCGGGGAACTGACGTTTCTTCAATCCATTGAGCATCTCTTGGATCAAGCCAGCGTCGCCCTTCAATCCCATGACCACGCGAGATGGGGCATTCCCAGCCTGCAACGCTTTCTCAACCGCATCACCTAACAAACGATCGGCTTCGCCAGCCAAGGCGGCGTTACGCTCCTTGGTCAGGGTCTTATTCGCTTCTAGCAGTTTCGCTTCGAGATCAGCAATGGCCTGATCTTTGGTCGCCAACTGTTCGTTCACATAGGCGACAGCCGCAGTCCCCACCAACGCTTCGATGCGTCGCACGCCGGAAGAAATGGCACCTTCAGATCGGATCTTAAAGAACCCGATATCGCCCGTGCGTTGGACATGGGTGCCTCCACAGAGCTCCATGGAATAGCCGGTCAAACTTCCAGGCTCGCCACCGACCTGAACGACCCTGACGAGATCACCATACTTATCGCCAAAGAACTGCATGATGTCCGTGCGGTCTTTGATGTCTTGGTGAGACACTTCCGTGGCCGAGACAGGTACATTCTCCAGAACGCGCGCATTCACCACCCGCTCAATCTCCGCGACCTGCGCGTCCGTGACAGCGGCGCTATTGAAATCAAATCGCAATCGATCCGGCCCGACATACGAGCCTTGTTGGGCTATGTCAGGGCTCACCACTTCATGCAAGGCCCAGTGCAGCAGGTGAGTGGACGTATGATGGGCTTCGATGGCATGGCGTCGCTCCGAAGTGACACGGAGCTCCACCCCGAGCGGTTTCCCCTCTTGGAAAGCCGCAGGACGCTCTGGCAAAAGCAAAGCCATCGCTTCGCCAATCTGATATACTTGGACCACTTCGATCTCATCACCACCGGCCACCAGCACTCCTTCATCGCCCACCTGGCCACCTTTCTCCACGTAGAACGGACAACGATCCACGATGGCGAGCCAGTTGCCGTCTTTCTCATGCATCTCTACGATCTGCGCCTCACTCGTCCGCGATTCGAAACCAGTAAACTCCGTGACGACGTCCGTGGAAATTTCCTCGGCACTGATGACTTGTTTCTTCTGAGCCCCTGCACTCCGTATGCGGATCTCTTCCATGAGGCGTTCCACTTCCTGCTCATCCACCGTCATGCCGCGTTCTTCCGCCATGAGATAGGTCAGATCTAACGGAAACCCGTAGGTATCGTAGAGCTTGCTCGCGGTCTCGGGAGGAAAGGCTTTTTCACCGTCAGACAACTTGGTCACCGCTGATTCAAAGAGCAGCAGACCGCGGTCCAGCGTGCGGTTGAAACTGAATTCCTCTTGATCCAAAGTCTCCGCGATGCGCTGGGCATGCGTTTGAAGTTCAGGGAATGCCGTTCCAAATTCTTTGACCAAGGTCGGCACCAAGCGGCTGAGAAACGGCTTCCCGTCTTCACCCAACCCTAACGTGCGCCCGAAACGCACCGCACGACGTAGGATGCGACGTAGCACGTAATTTCGATCTTTATTCCCTGGCAGAATCCCATCCGCAATGGAGAAACTCAAGGTCCGGATGTGATCACCAATGACACGGAAGGCCACATCGATCTGTTCCTGCGCACTCGTAGCCTGGCGCGACTCTGGCAGAGTCCTTTCGTAGGTCTTTCCACTGATCTCGGCGAGCTTGGCAAAGAGCGGCGTGAAAACATCCGTGTCGTAGTTGGAAATACGTTTGCTGAAATCAGTAAGGCCATTGGTTCCTTGCAGAATACTACAAACGCGCTCGAAACCCATGCCCGTGTCCACATGCGTGGCGGGCAACGGCCGGAAGCTTCCATCCTGTTCCGCATTGTATTGAATGAAGACCAAGTTCCAGATCTCGATGCACTGCGCATCGTCCATGTTCACGAGCTTGCCCTCGCTATCGCCATTCGGCGTGAGATCGACGTGCAACTCTGAGCACGGACCACACGGCCCCGTTTCACCCATCATCCAGAAATTGTCCTTCTTGTTCCCGTCGACGATGTGCTTGCGAGGATCGAGCCCAGCTTTCTCAAAGAGAGCGGCCCAGAGAGCATAAGCCTCTTCATCGCGCTCCCCAGGATCACCCTCTTCAGGTTGGTAAATGGTCGCGTAAAGCCGCTGCGCAGGAAAGCCCCAGCGCTCGATGACCAGCTCCCAGGCCCACGCAATGGCTTCTTCTTTGAAGTAATCTCCGAAGCTCCAGTTGCCGAGCATTTCGAAAAGTGTGTGGTGGTAGGTGTCGTAGCCGACATCCTCCAGGTCATTGTGTTTGCCTCCGGCACGAATGCATTTCTGCGTATCCGTTGCGCGGGGCGGACTGTAAGGCGCCTTCTGAGTCCCGAGGAAATAGGGCACGAATTGATTCATGCCCGCATTCGTGAACAAGAGATTCGGCGAAGTGGGCATGAGAGAAGCGGACGGCACGATGGTGTGCCCCTTCTCTTTGAAGAAATCGAGGAAGGACTGGCGGATGGCTTGCGAGGTCATGGGCGTGCCGAGACAGAGCCTCCAGATGCGGTGCTGGTCAATGCCAGATTCCTCCCGCAAATCACGGGGCCCATCCCACCCGCAACTGCACAAAGCGCCGAGTAAGAGAGTTGATCAAAAGCTTCACCTGCACGGTCTCGGTGCTATCACCGTGGTCAATCAGGGCTTGCGGGGTGCTTCACCCCAGCGCGTTCTCAGCCCATGGGATCACCAAATCATCTGTCGTTTCGAGATCGTAATCAAGCTGACCTTTCACGTAATGCGTGTTGGTCATCTGCTCCCCTGAAACAATCCGGCGATACTCTAGCCTGTCCTATTCACGCAGGGTAGTGTGAGTGACATTGGGCGGCGATCAGATAGTAGTGCTCGTGATAGGTGGCATGCCGAGGCCCGCAAAGCCGTTCCGGAGGCCGCGAAGCAGTCTGCAGAGCCTATGATCGAGCCATCAGGGCACACTGAGGGACACCCACCTCCATTTTAAACGGCTGGAAGGCTCAGCCTGGTCCTCTTCTCACTGCAAAGCGGGCTGAACGCAGCGTTCCCAAATCACTCGGTGCGATGCTTCCAGTGCGTAGCCAAATGGAGGCGCACCTTCGTCCTCATGACTTGAACTCGCCCAGCGACCTTTGAAGAGCCGTAGTCGGATCTCCGCGAAGGTCTTGCGCTCCCACTGCGTTCCTTTCAACACGGTGCTCCGGAAGCGATGCAGGATCGCGTAGGTCACCGCGTGCAGAAGCAGCCGGAACTGGTTGGCCGTCGCTTTCTGACAGTGGCTCGTATCGCTGCCCAACCCATGCTTGCATTCCTTGATGAACAATTCGGCTTCGCCACGTCCACAGTAAACGACGTTGTAAAGATACTTCGCTCCGGCCTTCTCATAAGACGTCACCACATAGCGCACATCCACGCCCTGTGGCCCCGCGATGATGCGGGCGATCACGCGCCGCTCTTTGCTCCAGGTGCCAGCCGCGTAGAAATCGTCGGCGTAAACGGTGATCTCTTTCGTCTCTTTGTCATAGTTCTTGCGACGATCGTAGCGCTCTTTGGCTTGCGCGATGTCTTCAGCGAAAAGCATCTCTAACACTTCGTTCGTGACCAGGCCGGTGATGAACTCTACGTCGTGCTCTTCAAAGAAATCAATCACCGCTGGCTTGGTGTGATGGCTATCAGCGCGAAACGTGATGATCGTTTTCGGAAAACGTTCTCGGATCGCTTTGACCAAGCGTTTCACAATGGCGATGATCTCTGGTGCTGTCGGCGTCTTGC
>JBLHHN010000440.1:0-5076 GCA_047616785.1 Verrucomicrobiales bacterium | reverse complement strand
CCTGACATTGCGGCTTCCTTCGAGACTGATTCGAACCTGCCCGCAGCCGAGGTCATACAGCGCAACCGGCGGCGCGCAGGCACGTGCTGAGCTTCCAAAAAAATGGAAAGTTTTCTACACCGTTGCCGGGTAAGCAAAGCCGAGAAGGCTACCGGGCATTTCCGAGCGTCGCTTCGGCGGCAACCGGATTCCTTAGCAGTCAATGAACTCGCCTGGTTGCTGGCAACTCACAGTGATGCCAAGATTCGCCAGCCCAAAGAGGCACTGGCATTTGCCTCGAAAGCCGCTCTGGAAACGCGCTCTCAGAAAGCAGATATTCTCGACGCGCTGGCCGCCGCACACGCTGCCACGGGCGATTTCCAAACCGTTCTCACAACCATCGATCAAGCGATCGCATTCGCAGTGAACTCAAACCAGAGATTGCTCGACGGTCTGCAAAGAAGGCGTCGTGTCTACGAGCAGAACCGCCCCTGCCGCGAGATCGCGCCGAATTCCGATTGAAGGCGCAAGCCCATTCTGAGCTCGCCTGCGGATCCAGCCCGAGAAGATTGGCAGAAGACAACCTGTGAGTTCTGGTGCTAGCAATAATCTTCATGGAGAAGTGAAGAAATATGGTTCTTGAAACCCTTCGCAGGGTGGCTGATACATCGAAATCAACATGCAAGACAGCAACAAACTTACTATGGTACCTGGAATGCCACCCAAGCAGGGGCTCTATGACCCCATTAATGAGAAGGACTCTTGCGGTGTCGGATTTCTCTGCCACCTGAAAGGTCAGAAATCCCATAGTATCATCGAGGGAGCCCTTGAGATGTGTGGAAACATGGACCACCGCGGTGGCTGTGGCTGCGACGCGAATACGGGGGACGGGGCAGGCCTTTTCTTCCAGTTGCCCCACAAGTTCTTCAAGACGGTCACGCCGGAGCTTGGCATCGATCTGCCTGAAGAGGGGCAGTATGCGGTGGGATTTGTCTATCTTTCGTCCGATCCGGGCGAGAGCGCCAAGGCCATGGAGATCTGCAAAGAGATCGTGGAGGAGGAAGGCCAAACCCTACTCGGATGGCGCGATGTGCCGGTGAAAAGCGAGATTCTCGGCGAAGCTTCGAAAGCTTGCGAACCGCTGATGAAACAGATTTTTATCGGTCGGAATGCGGATCTTGACGACGATCAGGACTTCGAACGCAAGCTCTACGTCATTCGTCGGCGTGCTTCCGATTCCGTCCGCTACAGCGCCGTGGATGGCGGTGACTTCTTCTACACGGCCTCGCTTTCGGCGCGGACGATTGTCTACAAGGGGATGCTGACGACGGGGCAGCTCGAGGATTACTTCCCTGACCTGCATCATCCGGACATGGAGTCTGCGATGGCGCTGGTGCACTCACGGTTCAGCACGAACACCTTTCCCAGCTGGCCTCGGGCTCAGCCTTTCCGCTACATGTCGCACAATGGTGAGATCAACACCATGCGCGGCAACGCCAACTGGATGCAGGCCAGGCAGCAGCTCCTCGATAGCGGGATCATGGGCAAGGACTTGGAGAAACTGCTCCCCATCATTCGTGATGACGGATCGGATTCTGCGATGTTCGACAACTGCCTGGAGTTTCTCGTCCTTTCGGGGCGCTCGCTCCCTCATGCCGTCATGATGATGATTCCCGAGCCCTGGGAGAAGCATCAGCACATGACGGACACGAAGAAGGCCTTCTACGAATACCACGCCTGTATGATGGAGCCCTGGGATGGTCCGGCTTCCATCGCGTTCTGCGACGGTATTTCCATCGGTGCCGTGCTCGATCGCAATGGTCTGCGCCCGTCGCGCTACTATGTGACGACCGATGATCTCGTCATCATGGCTTCCGAAGTGGGAGTCCTCAAAGTCGATCCAGCCACGGTGATCAAGAAAGGCCGCCTCCAACCCGGCCGGATGTTCCTGGTCGACACTAAGAAGGGACGCATCGTCGGAGACGAAGAGATCAAAGAAGAAGTCGCTCAGGCCGAACCCTATGGCGATTGGTTGGCTTCCAACCGTATCTTTTTTGAAAATCTCGCTGATTCTGAGGCCGATCCTTCAATCACTGGTCACAAACTGATCCAGTTCAACCGCGCCTTCGGATACACTTTTGAAGACAAGCGATTCATTCTTGGTCCTACGGCTGAGAATGGCGTTCAGCCTCTGGGGTCCATGGGCAATGACTCTCCGGTCGCGGTTCTCTCTGACCGGTCTCAGCTGCTCTACAATTACTTCAAGCAGCTCTTCGCCCAGGTCACGAATCCCGCGATTGATCCCATCCGCGAGGAACTCATCACTGCCAGCGTGACCTTTGTCGGTTCGGAACAGGACATCCTTGACCCCGGACCGGAAAACTGCCGCATGTTGCGCATTGAGAATCCTATCGTCGACAACACCGCTCTCGCCTCACTGCGTGAGGTCGACCTCGAGGGATTCAATAGCCGCACCATTCCTATTCTCTACACCTTCGAGGGTGAGACTCCGGGATTGGCGGATGGGCACCTGCCAGGCCAAGCCGAGAGTCCGCATGTCTTGGGAATTTCTGAAGACGGCGTTTCAGGAGCAGGCTTGGAGCACGCCATGGAGCGACTCTTCGCCGCCGCCAATGCGGCGATCCGCGATGGGGTCAACATCATCATTCTCTCCGACCGCGGAGTAGATGAAAGACACGCGCCCATCCCAGCCCTGCTTGCGGTGGCCGGTCTGCACCATCATCTCATTCGCTCTGGCACACGCACCAAAGTTTCCATTGTTCTCGAATCCGGAGAGCCGCGGGAAGTGCATCATTTCGCCGTCCTCCTGGGATACGGCGTTGATGTGGTGAATCCCTATCTCGCGATCGATACCATCGCGGACATGATCGAAGGTGGCGAGATCGAGGACGACTACGAGCACGCCATTAAGAAGTACCTCAAAGCCTCTATCAAAGGCGTCATCAAGACTATGTCGAAGATGGGCATCTCAACGGTCGCCAGTTACCGGGGAGCGCAGATTTTCGAATGCATCGGGCTCAATCACGAGGTCATCGACAATTACTTCTCTCGCACGGCATCGCGGGTGGAAGGCATCGGACTCGACGTCATTTCCAGAGAGGTCAAGATTCGTCATGACGACGCTTTCAAGACTCGCGAAGTGGAAAACGAAGCTCTCGATGCAGGCGGCGTTTACCAGTGGCGTTCGGACGGGGAACTTCATTTGTTCAATCCGCAGACCATCCATCTTCTGCAACAAGCGACTCGCCGGGGAGACTTCGATCTTTTCCGCAAGTATTCGGAGCTCGTCAATGACCAGTCACGCGATTTTTATACTCTGCGAGGATTGATGGAATTCAAATTCGATCCCAAGAAGGAGATCCCTCTTGAGGAAGTCGAATCAGCCGCCGATATCGTCAAGCGTTTCAAGACGGGCGCCATGTCGTATGGGTCGATTTCAAAAGAAGCCCACGAGGCCCTAGCAGTCGCCATGAACAGGATCGGAGGTCGCTCTAACACTGGCGAAGGCGGTGAAGATCCCGAGCGCTTCAAGCCCCTCCCTAACGGTGACTCGAAGAAGAGTGCGATTAAGCAAGTGGCCAGCGGACGCTTTGGTGTTCACAGTTACTACCTGGTCAACGCCAACGAATTGCAGATCAAGATCTCTCAGGGTGCCAAGCCCGGGGAAGGCGGCGAATTGCCGGGTCACAAGGTCCTTCCACAGATTGCCAAGGTACGCGGCACCACACCGGGAGTAGGACTCATCTCGCCGCCGCCACACCATGACATTTACTCCATCGAGGACATGGCGGAGCTCATCCATGACCTCAAGAACTCCAATGTCGATGCTCGTATCAATGTGAAGCTGGTCTCCGAGATCGGGGTCGGAACGATCGCTGCGGGCGTGGCCAAGGCTAAGGCCGATGTGATCCTCATTTCCGGTCACGATGGAGGCACGGGTGCTAGTCCGCGCTCATCCATCCAGCACGCGGGATGCCCGTGGGAGCTCGGCCTTGCCGAGACCAACCAGACTCTCCTGCTCAATGACCTGCGTAGCCGGGTCGTTCTGGAGACGGACGGCCAACTCAAGACGGGACGCGATGTCGTCATCGCCACTCTCCTCGGCGCCGAAGAGTTTGGCTTCGCGACGGCACCGTTGGTCACGCTGGGCTGCCTCATGATGCGGGTGTGCCACAAGAATACTTGTCCCGTCGGCATAGCGACGCAGGACCCTCGCCTTCGTGCCAAGTTCGATGGCGCCGTGGAGAATGTGGTCAATTTCATGAATTACATTGCCGAGGAGGTCCGTGAACTCATGGCCAAGCTCGGATACCGCACCATTGAAGAAATGGTAGGCCACACGGATCGGTTGGAGATGCGTCATGCCATAGGGCATTGGAAAGCCAAGGGCTTGGACTACTCAAAGATTCTCTATCGCCCGAAGGTTGGACCGAATGTGGGCAGGTTCTGCAGCCAGTCCCAGGATCACTTGCTCGAGCGTGCTCTCGACAACACCACGCTCCTAGAGCTCTGCAAGCCGGCTCTGGAAAGCGGTGAGAAGGTGTTTGCCGAGGTCCCTATCATCAATGTCAATCGCGTGGTCGGTACCATTACCGGCGCGGAGATCAGCCGACGCTACGGCGCTGAAGGGCTCCCAGCGGACACGATCCATCTCAAGTTCACCGGAAGCGCTGGACAGAGCTTCGGTGCTTTCTGCCCTAACGGAATGAAGCTCGAGCTTGAAGGCGATGCCAATGACTACATCGGCAAAGGACTCTGTGGATCCAAGATCATCGTTTATCCGCCCAAGAACTCGCATCCCGATTTCGTTGCCGATCAGAATGTTATCATCGGCAATGTCGCTTTCTATGGCGCGACTAGCGGAGAGGCGAACATCGTAGGGGTGGCTGGCGAGCGATTCTGCGTCCGTAATAGCGGGGTGCATGCCGTGGTGGAGGGCGTCGGAGACCACGCTTGTGAATACATGACCGGTGGATCCGTAATCTGCCTCGGAGGCACAGGACGCAACTTTGCCGCCGGAATGAGCGGGGGAGTGGCCTACGTCTACGACGAGAACGGCGATTTCGAATCGAAACT
>JBLHHN010000439.1:0-5089 GCA_047616785.1 Verrucomicrobiales bacterium | reverse complement strand
TGAAACTCACCACGGAACAGAACGAAACTCACACGTCACCCATTAGCTATATCTCCACGGTCATAAACGCCTCGGAACATGAATAGGACCCTTGATGAATCCAAAACTCTTCTTGCAGAGCTACGCGATTTGAAAAAAACAAGTCAAGCGAGGGCCACTCCTCGCCTCTTTAACCATCGTATTCGCAGTTGATTCTTCTCTTGTCGATGCTTCAGCGAAGAGCACCCTTTCAGGTCCTGCCAAAAAGCTAAAGGAACGCGCTGATCTGAGAATCATTCTTCGTGGATTCTCCGACTCGACCGGAGATGCGAAGTACAACGCAATCTTGGCGCAAGCTCGATGTGAAGCGGTCCGTGAAATACTCGTCAGCCTGTCAGCCAAGGGGCTCACAGTTCTCGTATTCGTGCGCTAGCATTTGTAGAATCACAAAATTCCAAATCAGCCAATGGCGAAAGCCCACGCAAGGTCGAGATTGTCTTTGAGCACAACATGCAACTAACACAAACGCAATCCTAGCAATTTCCAGGGATTCGTTATTACCCCGCCATCGCAGTCGAGATCATCTCGCGGGCGTGCTCGATCAATCGCTGGTGCGAGTGCAGGGCGAAGTAATCGCTGTAGCGTGGATCTAACGGAATCCCATCCCAATTAACCCCTTTGAGCAATCGCTCGATGGCATCCATGCAACGTTCGACATCGTCCTCTGGAACTGCGAGACCGAGGCGATACGCTTTCACGCGATCCTCTAAACAGGCACCTTCTGTGACGATCGTTGGCAGCTTGAGAAGCGCGCCTTTGGTTAGAACATTACTGCTGCCGTTGTAGAGGGAATTCAGGTAGGCGGCGAAGAAGACATCGAAGGTCAAGGCGATCCCGTTGTAAACGGCTCCGTCTGGCACCATACCTGCATCGGAATCCAGATGGATGTTACCAGGAGGATTGGCCAAGAACTCTTTGATCCAGGCGACCTCGTCATCGGAAAACGTATCCCACCAAAGCACTCCGGTGAAGGCAAAGAACAAAGGCTTGCCCTGTTTCTCTGCTTCTCGGGCGACTCGCATGAGCGTTAGACAGCCTTTGCGTTTCTCAAGCCCAACAATGCCTATCACTTTTCGACCGGCAGCCTTTTCGCGAATCGTCACAGCCAGAGGCACTTCGGGGTCACCCGCAGTCTCATCGGTGATGTCAGGCATGAGGAGCACGGGCTTTCTAGCAAACGCCTCAACAAAGGGCAACGCGCGTTCATCCACACCTGAAATCAAGCGGCAATTCTCTGAACGCATGATGAAATCGCCTTTCAAGCGCTGCTTCACTTTGGCGATGATCCCAGACGCTTCTTCCGTAAGATGTTGGTTGCGGAAGTAGAGTCCAGTCCACGGTCGGCCTAACAGACGATCAGCCTTTCCTGAGGACGACATGAATCGCAAATAGCTGTCCAACCAGGCGAAGAAGACGAAATCCACTTTCCAACCGGAGGCGGCTTCGATCTCCGCAAGAGATTTGCTAGCAAGCCTCCAGCGTTTCTGCGTGACGAAGGGATCGTGCTCGCGCCCGCGTAAGAGACGGCTTTCTCCTGCGTGTTCAAGCTTTCCGACGACCAAGGCGTCAGGGTAGGTCTGCGCGAGATCTTCGAGATCCTCTGGATTGGGGCAAAGAGCAACCACACGCGCGCCCGCTTCGACAAACGACTCAATGAATGCCCTAAAATAGGTGGCGTGATGGCCTACCCAAACAGGATCGACGAGACCGACCGTGCAATGATAGGATGTTTTCATAAAGAGTTAGGAGGACAACGCAGGGGAACAAGGGGCTTCGGAGATCTCTTGAGCAGAAACGGCATTCGTGCAGAGAGCGGCCAGTTCATTCTCATACTCAGCCAGAATACGTTCCCTACTAAAAAAGATGGAGCGTTCCCTAGCTTTATCACTGAAGCTTGCCATAAGTTCCGGAGAATCACGCCAACTCAGAAGGGTCGCAGCAATGGCTTTGTCATCGTGTGGATGAATCACCGCACCATAACCACCGGTACTGACTTCGCGGCCGAGCGGACTGTCCGCTTCGCAAACGGCGAGGACCGGGGTCCCGGTGGCCAGCGCCGGGAGGAGCTTGCTGGGAAGGAAATTCGCTGAAATGTCCGGCTTCTGGGTGATCAGGCAAGCACTGGCGTTCAAAAGAGAACGCACGTAAGCATCCTCGCCGGAGACATCTACCATGACAATGTCAGGACAATCTTTGGTGCGCTCGACCACCCGCGTGCGCTCGGCACCGCCTCCTTGGATGCACAATTGCCAGCCACTCTCCAACGTTTCAAAGGTATCAACGAAATCCGGCAACCCTTGTTTGACCCCCACATTGCCAGAATAGAGCAACTGATGCGCCTCACGCTGAGGACGATCGGCCCATTGACGATCGATCTCATCGGTGAGGCTCTGGTGAATCCAGTTAGGAATGAAGATCTGACGTTGGTTCTTGTCCGAAATCTTAGCCTCCAATTTGGCGAGCATTTCAGGGCTGATGGTCGAAAGCGTGGCGGCGGAACGCAGGGCCCAGCTTTCCATCTTTCGCAAGCCCCAACTCAACCCAGGCAGATTCAGCATCTTCAATTCCAAGGCGGCGTCGACGACGAAATCCTGCACAATGAGAAGGCGAGGAACGCCTTTCCCGAGGTAGAGGAATCGTTGGCCCACACATTGTGACAACATGGGGCAGGCCGAAATGACGACATCGGGTTGCCAACCGTGAAATGGGGCTTTGCGTGCCAGCGCCCAGAGAAAACTGGCATCGGAAAGCATGCGCTTGAGGCCGCTGGCCTTTGCAGGCACATACATCTTCAGTCGCCGCAATGGAATACCCTCGACCTCTTCCTCACGGAGAGAGACCCCTTCGTCCTCTGGACGAAGTTTCCAGGCGGGGTAATAGGAGAATGTTCCTGTCACTCTCACATCATGACCGCGATCCTTAAAGTAACGGGCAAGATCCGTGTAGAGGGAAGCACCCGCGAGCTCATCGGGATGAAAGAGATTGGTGATGAGATGGATCTTCATGACACAGTGCGAGTTTCAGCGAGCGGGGCAGGTTCTTCTTCGAGGACACCAAAGTGTTCCAAGACGTTGAAATGATGCTGGATCCAGCTATCAATGGAAAAACTATCGATCGATTTGGCGGCTTCTTGACGCATCTGTGAGACAAGAGCTTTGTTCTCAGTCATCACATCGAAGAGACGCCCAAGATGCTCCATATCATAAGGGTCGAAGGTGAAGCCATTGACATGATTGCGCACCAATTCGTGCGCGCCGCAGCGGTTGGAGACAAGGACGGGTGCCCCGGCAGCAAGGGCTTCATTGACGATCATGCCCCACTGGTCATGGGTGCTTGCTAGAAGAACGGCGCGAGATCGGCGACTGGCCCGGGGAACTTGCTCATAGGCTAACCAGGGCACCAGACGGATGTAATTTTCCATTCTACGATCCGAGATTCTCTGGCGCATCATTTCCTCCTGCGGCCCTTTCCCACAGATAACTAGAGGAATAGCGCGCTCCTTGAGACGCTGATGATACTGCGCGTATGCGTCGATCACCCCCATGCTGTTCTTCTTCTCCACGAAACGGACAGGCATGAGGAAATATTCTCCAGAGACTTGCAAGGCTTCTTCAATGGCTTCGTCATGTTCGGAATCATTGGCCAATCGCCCAATGGATTTGTTATCGACGACATCCCAACTGCGGGAAAGCGCTAGCTTCTTCCGTCCACCGAGAAAGCGGTGGTAGTCCACGCTATCGCGTCCGGGACAGAGATAGAAATGATAGCGAGCGACCATGAAGCTCTTAATCAGCTCTAACCAAATGCTTTTTCCGTAGCTTTCGGCGTCATTGAACTTGGAATCATTCCACACCCCTGTCTTGCATCGCCACAGTCGGCCAAGCAACGTCGTGAGCATGCTCTCAGGACGATCATACCCGCCGACGAAAGCAACCTTGGGACGCTGTCTGATCAAGATCTTGAAGAGCTTCCAAAGACAACCCGGCACGGATGGATGTAAGAAAGAGCGCATCCCGAGTCCGCGAAACCGATGCGAGAGAACCGTCACGGGCGCTTTGTAAAGAGCTTGCAAGCCCTCTCCTTCCCACCCATAACTGGCTTCTTCCGCACCAATAAGCACGATCTCTATACGAAGGCGATCGGCTAATCCACGTGCAGCAATGGCATCCTGGAACGCATTGAGCCGAAACGCCAAATATGGCGTGTGACTATCAAAGACAGCTAACAAATGCACCGGCTTCATGAGGCGGGACGGGGCCTGAAATGTGGCTTTGCTTGATGCTCCAGTTGGTAGTAGGTCGCTGCTTGTTGTGTCAGACGGTAGCGATTGAGAAACACTTGTGGATAGACCATGAAAAGCCCGATGATCAACCCAGCAAATCGATCCATGAAGGGGTTCGCCGTGAAGGTCTGACTCATATAACATAACGTCACAACGAAAGGGAGGATCATGAACTCATCCGGAGGCACACCGCTCGCACTGAGCTTCCAGTTGACTCGCCAGGCAAATGCTAGGCTTCCAAAGAAGATCAGCAAGTAGCACGCGAGCCCAAAGTAACCACTGGAAAAGACCGCATAGACCCAGGTCGAATGGCCCGGCGAAAAGGTAGCCTCATTGAGCGCGTCCCGGTCTCCCCATACCAAGAGAAGTTCCTGCAAGTAGGCTTCATCCCATTGATAGGAGGCACCAAGCCCGAGCCCGAAGAAGTAGGTGTGGGGATTAGCCGACGGCATGGTAAACATCGTATCCGCTTCGGCTCGTCTAGTCAGCACGCTCACATCCGTCGATGTGTCTGCCCCAGTACCTGCGTTCTCAAAGAGCCGACCTACCCATCGCTCCACGACAAGAGGATTGGTCGCCCCAATCACAATGATCATGAACAATCCAATCACACCAAGCCCCATGGCCTGTCGCAACTTGCCGTAGATCGCAGGCACCGTCCATTGACGTCGCCTTAAGCTTCCATAGAGCAGGGCCACACAAGCCAGAAAGGCAAAGCCCGCCGTGGCAATGTAAGAACGCGTGATGCTAATGAACAGTGAACCAAAG
>JBLHHN010000438.1:0-5101 GCA_047616785.1 Verrucomicrobiales bacterium | reverse complement strand
CTTGGATCGCCCCGCCGCCCGTGGTGGAATTGGCAGGATCACCCAGGAGATCTATCGCCACGGCGAGAGGGCCGATTGGCGTGTCACCGCTCTTCTCGGCCATTTTGTAGGCGAGGACATCGTAAGAATCGTAACTATTCCCCTTCTCTCCCAGATCCAAGAAAGGCTGGGAGGGGATGAGTAGGAGGAAATTCGGATCGAGCCCAAGCGAATTGGTCACACCGTTCGTGAAAGTCCTCGCATTGGTCGAACTCGTCAGGGCGGTAATGACAGCTTCTTTGGCCGCACTGACGCCAGTGGCTTCGAAGGCGGGGGCATCGAAGTCGATAGGAACGGGCTCGTCCATGGATCCGGTCCAGCGCCTCGGTTGATAGAACATCCGGTTGAGCATGGTCGCCACGGAGGCGGCCTCCTGGGCGTACTGCAGGCCTTGTTGTGCGAGGTCGATGTCGTCTCCTGAAGGCGTGGTAGCCATCCGCTTGCCGCGGAGGATGGCGAGATCAGACTGGAACTGAATGTACTGCCCGAGGATGGTGAGAAGGGAACGGTAGTCCTTGAAGCCCTGGAAGATATTCTGATCACCGGGATCGATGATATTAATGACGACGTTAGCATCCGCGGTAGCGAATTGACTCACCACTTGATTCCTAAGGGGGACTTGATTCTGAAAGATGAAGTAGCCAAACGGCGCGCCTCTGCTCGGATCGACCATGTCTGAAGCGATGGTCCCGGAGAAGAGATCGGTAGGCGTAAAACCATCGATATTGTTCCCACCGTCATCGAAACGGAAGGAGAAGAGTTCGCCATAGAGCGCGAGGACGTCGCCGGTGCGGGCGACCATCTTCTCATAAATCATGATCTCTTCATCGATGATGAACGTCAGCGGCGGATCCAAGCCCAGCCGGATGCGTCCGAGCAGGACTTGCTGGCGGCGGACGAGCTGCATCTCTGCGACACTGAGGTCATAGTAGATATCGAGCAGGGCGGATTGCAGAGCGCGGTTCAAGGGATCCAATGCTAGAGCGTCTCGCAGCACGCCTATCTGCTCCTTGACCGTGGTGCGGTCATCTTCCGTGAACCATTGGTTGGAGTCGCCACTCTGGTTTGCGAAAAGGTTCAGAATAGCCGGTTTGGTGTCCAGCTCGCCATCCCCATCGTTATCCTCTCCATCCGTATGATTCGGGTCTGGCCCGTACATGAGCCAGCGATAGCGAAAGGCTCCTCCTTTGGCGGGGTCCTGAAGATCGGTTTTGGAAATCACGACGCCTTCGCTCGTGCCAAATCCTGTGGGATAGAGCTTCGGAAAAACGGCGTCGACCGTCACGCCATCGACCGTGCGGCCATTGAAGAGCACATCATCTGCAAAGCTCGCAGAGGGCGTTTCATACGGCGTGTCATAGCTTAAGAAGGGCTGGCCGAAGGAGTATTCCTTCAGGCTGTTGTTCTCCGAACTGGGAGGACTGCTATCGACAATGCTGCTATTGAAAGAGACGACCCCGGCGTTTTCGCTGAACGAGGTAACTCCGGCGTTCGGGGGGGTGGAGTTCTTAACGTGCGTATTTTCAAAGGCAGGTCGGGCGATGCCTGATGGATGGGCAGCGGCGACGCAACCGGCGGTGGCGAGGAGAAAGAGAATGGAACGCATGACGAGGAGAGGCTAGGGGGCGAAAGGAGAAGGGATGTCAGCCGCCTGGGGGATGTCTTTGACGAGGACGAAGTACCCCTTCACTTCCGAGGCGAGGTAAGTGGGAGTAGGGCCAGAGGCCGGAGGGACGTGGGTCACGGTATCGGTGAAATAGCCAAAGACCTTGGTCGTTTGGATCACGCCCGGATCAGTGCTTGCCGTGGTGTCTGCGATGAGGTGGATCTGCCTTTGGAGTGGGGCCTTATCAAGGAAGCCTGCCGTGGCGACTGGCAACGGTGGCGTGAGGGCCTCGAAACGGGTCGTCGTGAAGATGTCTGTCAGGGAGTCGAAGATGGTTTGCTCGGCACCGGCGAGGTCATAGTCAGGAATGACGCCGGTCGATTGGCTGGAGTCGCCTCCATCGGGTTGGTAGAGGCCATCGGAGCTCCCAGATCGGAACTGGATGACGACGTTGCCTGGAGATCGAGAGATGCAAACCCGGAAATCGCGATCGGAGGGTTGATCGCGCAAGGATTCCAGGGGACCGGGATTCGTGTTGGCCTCACCGGCCTCGACCACGAGTTTGCCGCTCCAGTAAGCGTCATTGTCAGAGACGACTACCACATGGGTGATGGTCCCAGATGGATTGTAGCCGACCCCGAGATTGGCGTTGGTGATATCAATGAGATAGAGGCGGAACTTGGGCTCAACGACGCTATCATCGTCGATGAAGAACGGGATGCTCGCAGTGCCATTGTTAGACTGTGTCGTGTCTGTGATTGGCGTGTCCGTGCTGCCCGCCATGCTGATCTTATAGGAGATGGATCCGCTGTATCCCTTGGTGATGCTGAGGGGAATCATGTGGATGCTATCGCCTTCCATGTGCAGAGAGTTCGGCGCTGCAAACTCGACCTGGGGGAGTTCCCCAAGATCAGGCTTGTTGCTTGCGTTGTTAGGATCCGTGCCTGCGGCGAACTCCATGCCATCGCTGTAGCCGTCGTAGTCTGAGTCGACTTTATTCGTCAGTGTACGAAGGGCCGGAGGACGGCTTGTCTCGAAAGCATCCGAAAGTCCGTCGCCATCGCTGTCCTCGGCCGTCGTGGAGTAGCCGATGATTCGATAGAATTTCCTCAACCCGCCCGGGTCATCGGCGGTGAGGGTATAGAAATGCTGTGGAGGGTCGTTCTCGATGCTGGGCCCGACGACGTTTGCCGACGTGATACCGGTCCAAGTGGAGATGTTCTCAGAGTGCTGAGCTTCGAAGTTCATCGTGGTGTCCTTATGAAGGTCTTCGAAGACGACGGTGAGCGTGGTGCCATTGACCTCCAACGAGATGGGATCGATGACCTGATCAATGACTTGAGCCTGGAGGACAGTCACCCAGCCTAACAAGGCAAGGGGAAAAAGAATTCGGAAATGTAGGTTCATGCGATGAGCCAATCGGCGGCGATGTGGTTTGGGAGCTTTCCCCTTGAGTGCTGCACTTCATCGAAGACGGCCACGACTTCGCCGCCTGTGATTTCGAGAGAGACGGGATCGATGAGTTCATCCACCACGGGGGTTTGCGCCCCCACGATCGTGCTCAAGCCAAAGAAGGCAGCCACGGAGAGGAATGGGGAGACGGATTTCATAGCTGAGTATACGCAGAAACCGGCCGTTTGTTTCAAAAAAAGTGGTGATTTCTTTCCTCTCCTATTCTTGTAGAAAGGGGTCCGCCCCAATGGCCAAAAACCCCCAAGATCCCAGTTTGCCAGGTGGTCTCTTCCCGGAAACGCAGTGGTCCCTGATTCATCGTGTGCGGCAGGAAGGTCCCGATGGCGCAGCCGCGCTTGAGGCATTGTGCCGGGGCTACTGGCCAACGATCTACGGCTTCCTACGCGCGCGCGGGTGTTCGAAGGAGGATGCGGAGGATCTGACGCAGGGCTTCTTTGAGCTTATTCTAAGAAAGGGACTCTTCCAATCAGGCCAAGCGGAGCGGGGGCGGCTGAGCTCTCTGTTGCTCACTGCTTTGAAGCAGTTCCACATCAGTCAGATACGCGGTGCTCGGGCACAGAAGCGCGGCGGCAAGCAGGTGATGGTGCCCTTCGATGTCGAGATCGCCGAGAAATACTTTGAGTCCCACTCTAACGCTAACCGAGATCCTGAGAAAATCTACCTGGCGGCGTGGGCCCGTGGTCTCATCGATCAAGCGAGGGAGAAGCTGCGGGTCGCTTATCAGCGCTCGCCGCGACCAGACGTGTCGACAGCGCTGGAACCCTACCTCGATCCCGAGTATGACCGCGTGCCTTACCGGGAGTTTGCTGTGAAATTCACGATGCGGGAAGCCGCCCTGCGCCTGCAACTCTTCCGTCTACGCCAGAAGTTCGGCGATCTCATCCGCGAGGAAATCCGCCAAACCGTGGATACGCCCAAGGAGGCGGCTGACGAGTTGCACTGGCTGATGGCGACGTTGAAGGAGGGGTGAGAACGCGGCATTGGAATGCCACGCTACGTCGCTATTTGAAAAAGCGGCATTGGAATGCCACGCTACGTCGCTCGCCATTCCAATGGCGAGACCATTGACCTGGCAAAGTGACGCCAAGCATCAGAGGAATCGGAACGCTTGAATTCGGCGGCGAGACGCTTAAGGCGAGATCAGAGTGACCATGGGCAAATAAGCCTGATAGCGACCCACATCCCGTGTGAGAATGGGCACACCGCGAGCCGCCGCATGGGCACCGATAAAGAAATCCACGAGCGGCGCGTTCTTCATTCCGCCTCGTTGATGATAATGGGTGTAGGCCTGAGCCGCTAGGAAGAGCGTGTCTTTCGGCAACTCCGCATAGCCAAGATCAAGACTAGCCAAGACTTCTTCCACCTCCACAACGGATGGCCGCAAATAACAGAGCCCTGAAAAGACTAGCGGATTAACAAACGTTTGCTCGTATTGGCTTAAGGTGTTCATCGACCAACTCATCCAGTGGGCGTCTTGCCCAATGATGTCAATAATGACATTGCTATTGACTAACGCTTGATCGATTTCACTCATCGCCTCTTAATTCCTGGATGATGTCATCGGTGGTTTTACCGTTCATTTCATCCTTCCACACGCCAACCACCGCCTCGAAGCGCCGTCGTCTTTCTGCTCTCGCTACTTCTGGGTCGAGTTCAACCGAAGAGACGTTGGCGAGACTGGTGGCTAGAATCTCCCGGGCCTCCGCCTCCATGGAACGCTGATGACTGGCGGCTTGAAGCTAGAGTTTGCGTTTCACTTCTTTATCCAGGTTTCGAATGGTCAGGGTAGTGCTCATCGGTACGTTATTCATGTAAGCTAGCGTTGCTGACAATCGATATCTTCACAGCGCGGCCTGGGCCCGTGGTCTCATCGGATCAGGCGAGGGAGAAGGTAACGGTCGGCCATCTTCGTTTCGGCTCGCCATCGATTCACTTTGCTCATCCTACGGCGTATGTTGAGTATGGAATTCTCTATTATGTTAG
>JBLHHN010000437.1:0-5140 GCA_047616785.1 Verrucomicrobiales bacterium | reverse complement strand
GGATCGAACACAGGGCAATCATCACCACCTCGTCGATGCGATGGATGATCCGCCCGGGCATGCGCTCATCTGGGAGCTGCGCGAAGCGGGCGCGGAGGCACTCGACGGCAATGAGTTGATCGTCGGTGAGTGTTTTGGGAAATGACTTTGAAGATGGGTTCATACCCACCTCAAATAATAGCTATAATTAAAAGTACAAGCTATGTTTTTAGCGCATTTTCATGCGTAAGCCCTGGAAGATCGCTAACAGCATCCGCTGTTCGTTGGTGCCTTCACTGGCTCCGCTTCTTCTTGCTCAAACAGCCCATAATGGACTCCGCGGTCCCCTTGGACTTCGAAGTGCTTGGAGAACCTTGTTTCCTCAATCATGGCTGCAGAGTTCCCACAGACGCTTACGGGGCGACCCACTTCGAAGCGGTGCCCTGGATCGAGCTCGAAGACACGTGGACACTCCGCCAAGGTCCCTTTGTAGGTGACGATCTGTCCGTAGTCCTCACAGCGATCCTCCATGGAGGAGATCTTGAACGCCCGAATGGTGGCGGAATCGAACCCGATGCCTTCGGTCTGCGCCGCCATCGTTTGATCTTCGATCTCGAGAACGCTCTGACTCATGACCCGGTAGTCCGGTATCTGCAGTTCTGCTAGGAAACGGCGGAAGTCTTCCCAATACCACGCACCACCCAGACACTCCCCATGAAAGACTGGATCATTGCGAAGCCCATCTGGCAATCGCCGTGAGGCAAAGACATCGGAGAAATAAAGTTCTCCACCTGGCTTAAGCACTCGGGCGATCTCGCCCAGGACCTGCCGTTTATCGGGGCATAGATTGAGAACGCAATTCGAGATCACCACATCCACTGAGGCATCCTCGATGCCAAGCGCGGCCAGATCCTCCAGCGGCCCTTGCGCAAAGCGAATCGCATCGGCCGGCAAGTCGAAGGTCCGGCAGAGATTCTCTTTGTAACGGTTCGCCACCTCAAGCTGAGAAGCGGTGAGATCCACACCTATCACTTTTCCCGTGGAACCGACAAACTGAGCGGCGGTGTAGACATCGCGACCGGTGCCACATCCTAGATCCAAGACACTACACCCGTCCAGAGCCAGAGGCAGAGGCGAGCCACATCCGTAGAACTTCGTGAGGATCTCTTCAGGCAATCGCTTGATTGCCCCACGCAACCACAGAGGCGGCGCTTCCGCGGCACAGCAGGCAGAGGTCTTCAGATCAGCCGTGCTCGTAATTACTGAGCCATAGTAGGACTGTGAGTTGTCGTGGTAGTTGAGAGATGTGGACATGATGTTAGAAATGTATCAGAAAGCTAGACTTAAATAACGGTGCCTCCGCAGCTTGAGCCGGCACCCGCGGTGCATCCGTAGCAATGATTGGCCGTGGCAATCGCACGCCCCTCCATCTTCGACGGATCCACGTCCCAGAGAAATTGTCCGGTGCCAGTGTCATCCTGCCATTGCAGATTCAGCATCTGATTGAAGTCACAATCGTAGACTTCACCCTTCCAACTGACACTAATCGTATCCCGACACATGAGCCCGGCCACGGTGTGCGGATTGAAAGCGTTGGCCAGCAGCTCCATGTAGGTATCGTAGGAGCCTTCTCGTCGCAAATAGGAGGCGAAGCGAGACACTGGCAGATTCGTCAACGCATAGAGTTGGTCAAAAGTGATCCCAAAGTGCTTCTTGAGTTCCCGTTTGTAATCCGCTTGCAGGGCCTCTTGTTCCGGCGGCAACCAATCGCCCCCAGGATTGTATACCAGGTTGAGAGGATAACTGGCATCCCCTTTCCCATAACCCAGCGCATTCAGTTGCTTCAGCGCGGCAATACTCCTATCAAAGACACCATCGCCTCGTTGGGCATTCACATTCTCCGCCGAGTAGCATGGCATTGACGCGACGATCTCCACACGTTGATCCTGGAGAAACTCCCCAGCCCATTCGAATCCAGGCTCGTTCAGGATCACAAGATTGCATCGGTCGATGATCTGCGTCTGCGGCGCCATCTCTCGAATCGACATGACGAGATGGCGGAAATCCGGAGCCATTTCGGGGGCGCCTCCTGTGAGATCCACCGTGGTTGGACGATGTTTCTCGAACCATGCCAGCACCCGATCCACCGTCTCACGCGTGATGATCTCTTTCCGACCCGGCCCCGCATTCACATGACAGTGGGTGCAGGTGATGTTGCACAGCTTGCCGAGGTTCAGCTGAAGGATCGTCGTTTCACCCCGTTTCAGATCGAGGCCCTGATCGGCTAATGTACGGGCGAACGGGCGGATAGGTGGTGCGAGAGATTCAGGCATAGGGCCGAACGGGAGGAGATGTCAGTTAAGAGCAGTCTGTGGGTGGTTTATTCCCATATCCTCATTTGGTGGGTCTTTTCAAGACTTCGATCTACAAAACTCGCGATAGTTCGTGCAATGGCTCCCCGTAGGGCAAGATCGGATGCGGCCGACCTCCGAGATCTTCGAACGTTTGAGCAGGATCAATGTTAAGGTGATGCAACATCGATGCCCAAATATCATTCGGCGTGAGCGCACGTTCAATGGGATGCTCCCCTCTTGCGTCCGTCGCCCCAATGACTTGACCCGTCCGCATGCCGCCACCTGACACCAGCATCGACATGGCATCTGGCCAATGATCGCGACCAGGTTGCGCCGTCTTGGTCTGGCTGCCCTGAGAGACACTGATCCTCGGCGTGCGACCGAACTCTCCGGTGACCACAAGCATCACCCGCTTGTCCAATCCTCGCGCATACAGGTCCTCGATCATCGCTGTGACGACCTTGTCATAAATCGGCAGACGCCATTCCGCCTCTTTGAACAAATGACAGTTCACCGCGTGCGAATCCCAATTGTAGGTGCCGTAAGACGGCATCTTGATTCCGGACACATAGGGATTCTCCATCACCACGGTCACAAAACGCGCCCCAGCTTCCACCAGCCGTCTCGCCAAGATGGCGCGCTGACCCCAAGCATGCCGCCCGAAACGTTCGCGCACTTTGGTGGTCTCCTTCGAGAGATCAAAGGCTTTGCGAAAATCATCCGAGTATAACATGTCCACCGCCTGCCGGTTGAAGGCGTCCATCGCATGCATGGACTGATTGGCATCCACGTTGCGTCGCAGACGATCCAAGCCACTGAGGAGAGTCATTCGGTCCTCCAAACGCTCTTCCATGCCCTGAGCGATGGAGAGACTATCAATCTTAAATTGATCGTCATTAGGATCGCCATTGATGACGAAGGGCGTGTTGTGACCACCCATCCATGACGCTCCCAGACTGAATGTATCGATCTGGTCGCGGCCTTGCTTGATCAGCCCGATATTCATTGGGAGCCCATTGGAGGATGACGCTTGGTTCTGACGCTTCAAGGCCGCATCGATGAAGGAGGTCACTGCCGGCATGTCATTGACAAATCCCGTAGGTTCCTTGGGATCCCGAGCGGTCATGAAGCGCTTGTGACCACCACCGTGATCACTGAAAGTGTGATGCACCGAGCGGATGATGTTATATTTGTCCGCGCATTTCGCGTGCAGCGGCATCAACTCACACACTTGCAGATCCGGATTGTTCGTACGGATGGGACGGAACTCCCCGCGATACTCCGCAGGAGCATCCGGCTTCATGTCATACATCTCCATGTGCGGCGGACCACCTGGCAACCACACAAAGATTACGGCCGGATCATCTTCTGAAATCACCTGGCGATTCGCCGCCCTCGCCAAGTCCCCCAGCCCTAGCCCTAGCCCACAAAGCGAATAGGCGCCCAGCTCGAGAAACGCTCGGCGTGTTGGTCCTTGGCAACCGGGCCTTCGGATTCTCATCAGAAGGATTAAATCCAATCTGCGTCTTCAAAGCGAGCGATTTCGCTCCCTGAAATGCCTCCTAAAGAGACACTTTCGTTACCAATCGCACTTTTGTCCATGAGGCATCGCCCTATCACTGTGAATGGTTACAGAAGTAAGCGCCTGAGCAGCCTCCGTATGAATGCGCTTGCGATTCGGGTTTGAGCTTGGCGGTTTTTAGGCAGCGACTGACTCTTGGGCTTCATTCTCCAAGGCTTGGCGAGCCTTGAATTCCTTTGCCCAATTGGCTGGCCGCAGGGCGTCTAGATTGAAGGGGCTTTGCTTCCGGCAACTTCTCAATCAAGTCCTTCCGGTAGGCTTGAGGGTCGACTCCCTGGGCTTTGGCGCTGATCAGCAACGTGTAGATCACCGCACTCCGTTCGCATGCTTCTGGGTGCCCGATGAAGAGCGAGTTCTTCTTGCCCACTGCTGTCGGTCGGATCGCATTCTCCACCAGATTATTGTCTATTTCGACTTCTCCATGCTCAAGATAGATCTGCATCCCTGACCATTGGCCCAGGGCATAACGGAGTGCTTGCCCTAGATGACTCTTTGGCAGGATCTGAGATTCGTTTGTGAGGAGATGGGTGATAGCTTTTTTCAGGAGGCGCTATGTTTCTGTCGCATTCGCGCTCTGATCGCTGCGTCTGTATGGTGTTCTCGTAAGGTTTTTTTCGATCCCATAGAGCTTTCCGATGATCCGTAAGAACCACTTGACGATCTCAGAGCTTTGGTCCTTCGCGTTCTCAAACTTTCGGCGAATGTGTGCTAGGCAGCTGGCGCGCATCACTTCCTTCCCCGCCAAGGTCTGACTTTTGGCGCAGCCATCATAAGCGGCATAGCCGTCGCTTTGCAGTGTGCCAGTGAAATCCTTCCCTAACCATTTCAGTAAGTGCTTGTGCTCGCGAGTCGTGCACCAGTCGAAGATGACTTCGCCGTTAAGCCCTCGATAGACCCATTAGTATCCCTTGCTACTTCCTTTGGGATGCTTCGGGTCTAGGTAGGTGACGGGCGTTTCGTCGACTTGGATGTGTCCGCCAAGAATCATGTTCTCTTTCATCGAATTGACGAGTAATCCCATCATCCCCGAGACTTTCTCCACAGCGTCGCCCATGGTCTTACGCGAAAGGGAGATCCCAAAGCTGTAATGATAGAGTTACTCTTGTCTGTAAAAGGGCAAATGATACAGATACTTGTTGGTAAGGATCTCACTCAAGAGACTATCTCCCCAGAAGCCTGAGTCGATGATCGTCGGTTTGGCCGGTGCCATGATCGGTTTCAGGAA
>JBLHHN010000436.1:0-5148 GCA_047616785.1 Verrucomicrobiales bacterium | reverse complement strand
TGGTTTGTGTTGTGCTGGGTCTCCCACCCAGCGGGGTTGTGCTGCTTGACGGCGCACGAGAGCGATGCTCCGTCATCGCCGATTTCTATGCCTGACTATCACTCCACAGTGTTCTATCACTCCACAGTGTTCTATCACTCCACAGTGTTCTATCACTCCACAGTGTTCTATCACTCCACAGTGTTCCCTAAGACACCAAGGCCATCAATAGCGATCTTGACGACATCCCCCGACTGCAAGGTGAAGTCCGTCGACGGGACAATGCCAGTCCCTGTCATGAGCCAACAGCCATCCGAAAACTCATTATCGCGGAACAAGAACTCTGCCAGTTCTTCAAACGTGCGTTTGAGCTGAGTCAGAGCCGTTTCATCCTCAAAGGCAACTTGTCCGTCACGGAAGATGCTCAAGTGAATCTTCGTCTCCCTCGGAAGTGGATCGCAGACGCAGAGAGCAGGACCCAGAGCGCATGATCCTCGATAAACCTTGGCTTGAGGAAGATAGAGCGGATTCTCGCCTTCAATGGACCGCGAACTCACATCATTACCAATGGTGTATCCAAACACCCGCCCATGCTGATTGATCGCAAGGGTCAGTTCGGGCTCTGGCACGTCCCAGGTCGAATCCTCACGAATACAAATCAAAGCTCCATGACCCCGCACTTTGCCTGGCGTCGATTTGAAGAACAGCTCAGGACGCTCAGCATCGTACACTTTGTCGTAGAAGACATCCCCGCCAGCGCTCTCAGATTCTTCCATGCGCGCTTCTCGGCTCCTAAAATACGTCACCCCAGCCGCCCACACCTCCTGGGAAGCCAATGGAGGCAACCATTCACTGCGTTCCAAGGCTCCCTCGGACACCGGCGTGGCTTCACGGATCGCCTGCTCGAGGTAGTGCATCGGATCTTCCGCTTGAAAGATACCATTGAAACACAACTGAGGATGTTCATAGAGACCATCCCCAGTGGAGATCATCACCGATTCTGAGCTACGATAGACCTTGATCATGGAAGTTGATTCTAGTAAGCCAGCCAAGTAAACGCAACCCCTACCACATGACCTTCTTACGAAAACCTTCCCCTCGATTGAGAGCACGCATCATTCCCGCGATCTTGTTAGGTATCTGCCTCTTACTCACGGGTTGCATGCAGAAGGACACTCTCACGGTAGCTGAACAACTGAAAGGATTCATCGACGGACTTGGCCAGCCTGCCCTGGTAAATCTCGTGGAAGACGGGTATGCCGAACTGACGCTTTACGACGCGGATAAGGTCAGACTCGGCGCACTGGTCATCACCGATCTCATTCCCGCTCCCGACAAACTGGCCTCCTTTCAGAAAGGCACCATCATAGTTGGAGGCTACCCATCATCATCGGCGACGAATCTTGGAAACGAAACAAACGTGCTCATTGGCGATCGATTCCAATTCAAGCTTCGATCTGAATCCAGTCGATTCGACGAAGACGCTCGTATCGCCTGGCTGGAATCCAACAAGCCAGGCTTGGACAAGCTCGCGCAATCCGACGGCCCGTCCGTTGGCTGGTTGGTCGCCGTTCTCTTGATCTCCGTCATCTTCCTCTTGGTCCTGATCCTCGTCTTCAAGATGCAAGCATTCATCGCACTCTTGCTAGCATCCATCATTGTGGGTATTGGCGCAGGTATGCCACTCATGGAAGTCGTGCAAAGTGTGATCGATGGCATGGGCAATAGCCTAGGATTCATCGCTACCATCATTGGACTAGGAGCCATTCTAGGGAAAGTGTTGGAGTTTTCCGGCGGTGCCGAAAGCCTCGCCAAGTCATTGATCCGTGGCTTCGGAGAGAAACGCGCCCCATGGGCCTTGCTGGTCACAGGATTTCTGATTTCCATCCCCGTGTTCTTTGATGTGGGCTTGGTCATTCTCATCTCTATCGTTTACGCCATGGCGCGTGATTCGAAGAAGTCCCTTCTCTATTACGGACTTCCGTTAGTCGCAGGAATGGCCACCACACACGCCTTCATCCCCCCCACCCCAGGACCAATCTTGGTAGCAGAGAATCTCGGCGTCGGCCTCGGTTGGGTCATCTTCTTCGGTTTCATCGTCGGATTGCCCACTGCCATCATCGCCGGACCATGGTTAGGCTGCAAGCTGGCGGAAAAGCACTTCGTCGCCGTACCCGACATGGCCAGTCTTGGGATCGAAGAGAAACGTGAAGGGACCACCATGAAATTGCCAAGTTTGGGCATGATCCTTCTCATCATTGGCCTTCCTATCATTATGATCCTCGCGGGCACCGTGCTGAAGATCATGATCGACAAAGGCAGTTTACCGAACAACACGACCACCGAGATCTTCATCTTCCTGGGACATCCCATCATCGCCCTCATTATCTCAACCTTGATCGCCATCTACATGTTAGGCACACGCCGCGGCGTGAGTCGGGATAAGCTCATGGAGCTTAGCACCGCGGCCTTGGCACCCGCCGGAATCATCATTCTCGTCACCGGCGCTGGCGGAGTTTTCAAACAAATGTTAGGAGACAGCGGCGTGGGCCGGACCTTGGCCGATCTCCTAGCCAGCTCCAATTTCAGTCCCATCTTACTCGCTTACCTCTTTGCAGTCATCGTGAGGGTGACTCAAGGCTCGGCCACCGTCTCGATGATCGCGGCCTCCAGCCTCATTGCCCCTGTTGTCGCCACCTACAATCTCGGAGAAATGCACACGGCACTCGTGGTCATTGCCATCGCCGCCGGTTCCACCATCCTCTCACACGTCAATGACAGTGGCTTCTGGATCGTGAATCGTTACTTCGGCATGACCGAGAAACAGACCCTCCAAACGTGGACCATTGTCACTACGGTCATCTCAGTCGTCGGGTTCTTACTCGCCTGGGCACTTTTCGTGATCCTCTAGATCTTGCCGAATCCGCCATTCTCTGCCCTAATAGGGGCATGGCCTCAATCTCCCCAGAAGATCTCGCAGCACACGCCGAATGGTTAGCCTACGATGGCGCTACCGGCACGAAACTCGATAAAACAGGTCACAGAACCTCACCGGTATCGATGCCTCAGGAGCGCGCATGCCCAAAGAGCATTTCATTGGCACCACCTTCGTCGACGCCAATATCACAGAAGTGAACTTTTCCGGAGCAGATTTCAGCGGAGCCACGTTCACCGGAGCCAATCTCAGCGTCGTCGACCTCACAGAATCTATCAGGAGCCGACCTCAGCGCTGCCGACTGCTCAGGAGCGACGTTTGTAAACGCCAATCTCACCCGCACGAAATTCGTCGGCACCGACTTGATCGCTGCGGATCTGTCCAGCACGGAACGTGATGGCACCGATTTCACAGACGCCATCATTAGCGATGTGCGTGGCCTCTGGGGATCGTTTCAGAAAGAGTCCGATTCGAGAATGCGGACGTATCTTTTCAGTAAAGCCAGTCTAAGCATCGCTTTGGAATCGGAGGGCGAAGATCCTGAAATTCTAAAATCAATTCTCCATGAAGGCCAGATTCGCTCTATCCATATTGACAACAGCCCTGACGCTCTCGTTCGCTACCGCAAAGGAAGTGGAATGGAAAAAACATCTTCCCGGAAAATATAAGCTCACCTATTCTGGCACATTTCTGAGTCTTGAGGCGGTGAAATCGTACCATTCCGACGGGACCTACGAGAGCGTGGGAAAGGCGAAGATTCTAGGAATCGAAAAAAAACTGGTGCATCGCGGCAGATGGAAGCTGCAAAATGGCGAGTTAATCTACATATTAAGCCAAAGTTCGACACCCAGCAATGCCCCGATCGGCGTGCCTTTGAAGTTCAAAGTTCTCAGCCACGATGGCAAAACCCTGCGTTACCGAGATCAGAAACGGAACAAGAATTACTCTGAGAAGAGGATCGGTGACGCCAAGAAAGAGGTAAATGCAAAGTAATCTCCCAGTGAAACAAGAGAGTAATGCCGCCCGACTTTAGCGAGGCATCGGCACCGTCCCTGAAGAACACAAGAAAGGCGCGGGCAGTGAGCCACGCGCCTTTCAAAGTTGGTATCCCCACCGGCGCTGTCTAGCGAACGGTGAGGGCAAGTTACTTAACTCTTATTAAAGAGGCGTAACGTTCTCCGCTTGTGGGCCTTTCTGGCCCGCAACGACTTCCATCTGCACGCGCTGACCTTCAAAGAGGGTCTTCCTACCATTGCCGTTGATGGCACTGTGATGGACAAAGACATCGGGAGCACCATCGCACCCCACAAATCCAAATCCCTTTTCATCATTAAACCACTTCACGATTCCTTCGACTTGTTCTGACATATGACTTACTTTCTTTTCTTTTTCTTAGTGTGTTGCATGCCGGATCTGGGCACTCTACGGACCTGTCTTCTAGGTGGAAAGCCGAACAAAGGATCAACTATTCTAATCGAGAAGGGTGAGGTTTCGTGGAGACGCCCAGTTAAATAGGATCCAGCTTTCACACGCAAGTTACACAGATTCGTGAGCAGTCAAGTGGATTCAATGATCATTTGTCGACGCGAACTGTAAAAAAATCGCGCTGAAGGTCTTACGCCGGCTCGCAGATCGCCCAGATGTTGGCGAATTTTCAGGCTCCTTTGCTGACAACTGAAGCGATTTGACCGGCTCCATCCCCAAACGGAGAGCCAGCACAAGACTTATCCGAGAGCCTACCACGCAAACAGCTCGCTTCCTGCCCACGATCGCTGGCGATGTGTACCTGCGCAAGTAGTAGGGAGAGTCGCAGCGCGTTCACGATCAGATTCGACGCTTGAGTAGTCCTTCTCAAAGCTGCGTCACAATAGAAATGGTGGGATCCCCGAACGGCATGCTCAAAATTTCTCCCAAGTGCGCTTCCTGCCAGATTTTTTCCTGTCCAGGAATGTCGAAGGCAAGCCTAGATCCAGTTTCTGTCAATACAGTGATCGAAGGGCAGTGCCCCATGAATTGTTAGAAATTGGCTGGATGGTTTCTGGCTCCGCAGTTACGCGAAGTCGGACAAATACAAACCATCCATGAATCACATTGAAATCATCCAACAGCTAGCCTGTCCTATTCACCTAGGATAGCGTGAGGGGTGTCAGAGCCGTTCAAGCGATAGTGCTCGTGTTAGGGATTGTGCCATGGCCAGAAATACGGCTGAGAAGGCCAATTAGCCCTGAAAAAGA
>JBLHHN010000435.1:0-5150 GCA_047616785.1 Verrucomicrobiales bacterium | reverse complement strand
GCAGGAGAGCCGTGAACTGGAAATCTGTATACTCGGTTCGATGAGGGGCGAGGCGGGCATGCCTTCGGGCGTGTCCCCTCGTCTACTCTACCCTGCTTCATTTGTGCGCTAGGACTATGAATCCGCCCTTGCCTATCTTCAGAAGCCCCTGTTTCTGTCATCCATATTTCTGTCGTTCCCTTCGAAGCCTTCGGCTCATTGGTGACGTGGTTCGCTTACTATTTCAGCCCGATCTTTGATCGACATGCAGGATGCAGGACCAGTATATATATCATTCCTGTATTCGTGTACAATCGTGATCTCAATCCGAAGCCCCCGAAGCATCAGCAGTCCAAGGGAATCCCGCCGAACTGACTCACGGAATCACAGATCATCCAAAGGACTCTCAAAATCCCCCGCATCACTTTCGCATAAATCTTCGTCGTCCGGATATCCTCATGCCCCAGCGCCTCCTGGATCGACCGCAGATCCACCCCTGACAGTAGCAAATGCGTCGCATAACTATGCCGCAACGTATGCGCTGTCACCTTCTTCGAAAGCCGCGCTGCCCTCACCGCCTTCTTCAGCGCACGCCCCACCGTCACATCCGTGATGTGATGACGCCGTCGCACCTCCATATCCGCCTTCCCCTCCGCAGCCTCACCGACAGGAACACCACGTGGATCCACCGAGATCTCTTTCGATGGAAAGATCCAGAACCACTCCCAACGCTTTCCCCAACTCGGCCCTTTCGAAATCGGACGATTTGAGAAGTCCTATTCGACCGACTTCGACGTGAAGGGATCCAAAGTTCGATTCTACGTCGGCTTCGACGTGCCCTCCGTTGCGGAAGCATGGCGAACGCGATTACTTCGCTTCTGTGAAGAATTGCCCCGGGAAGTTCAACTCGCGTTCGATGCTATTCCAAGTGATCAAGAGCTTTCCTCGAAGTATCGCCAAGCGTTTCTGTGGGAGGAAGGTTACAGGTTTGACGACGAAGAGATTCACACGGTCTTTGGCCATACCGAACGCGCTAGTATCACAGCTAAGGACTTTCACTCGCAGATGGAACTCGACTCGGTCGCAGTTTGGTCAGCCGGGACAGACAACGAGCAGGGAGTGTTTGATTTCACGATCGGACGGGAACTCAACGATCAGTGGATGACCGTATTCATGAACCTTGATTCAAAAGCCATCATTGGCACATCATGGGAAAACTAACCAAGGCAGAACAAAGCAGCGCTCCGCTATTTCCCACTCACCGATGTTCACGGAAACGTCGTGAAAGACATCATCGCTTAACCTTCACTGCCCGCATCTTCTTGATGAGGCGTGTCGGGATGTCAGAGAACTCGATGCCGAAGATCCCGGCCAGATCACCTTCGAGTAGCAAGTCTTCGTGTTCTGGAAGTCCTTCGTCGAGCGAATCCGTCGAAGCGCTGGCAATGATCTCCGCGTGATCCACGCCTCGCAGCGCGAAGAACAATTCAGGCTCGCTATCGAGACGAATGCCGACGCCGTAGAGCGTGGCGGCCACATGCTTGCACATGATGGCACTGTCAGGACAGGAACAAGTGAAATCGATCTCCTTGGGTGCAGGAAACAGACCGTCTTGGCGATTGGTGATCTCCAGCAACACGGCATCCGCCACTTTGCCTTGCAGGAGATCTAACAACGTATCAATCCTTCCTGAGCAACGGCTTTTGAAGGCTTCCCAACGCTCGTTGTCCAAGGCATCGATGGAAACTTGCACCTTGTAGAGCTCAGAACCGGAGATGTAGGCGAGCACCTTGCCTTCGTTGATCTCTAGGTGCGCCACTGACCCGTTCTTGGAGTACGTACGGCCCCGGGGCAAGCGGTTGGCGTAGTCGCTGTAGGCTTCAAGGTTCTCACACCAGGCCTCACCCCAGAAGGTCTTGGCCAACTTGCGTCCGCCAAACTTCTCGATGGGTTGCGCATCATTGCCTAACAACTTCGCGATCTTGCATTTCGCATTCGCTTGGCGCTCGTGCACTGGAACGTAGGGCTTGTAGTCGTACCAACTCGACATGATCGTTAGGAAGCCACGGCTTTGTTGAGGTCGATGGCCACGAAGTCCAACAACTCTTCAGTGCTCATGTTGGTTAGGAGTTTCTCTGCGCCAGCACTTGGCCCAAGGATGTCTTCGGCTAAAGCGCGTTTCTCTGAAATCAGAAGGTCAATCTTCTCTTCAATGGTCCCCTGACAGACGAACTTGTGCACGAGCACATTATTCTGCTGACCAATGCGGAAGGCACGGTCGGTGGCTTGATCTTCCACAGCGGGGTTCCACCATCGATCGAAATGAATCACTTGTGAGGCTTTGGTAAGGTTCAAGCCGGTACCGCCAGCCTTCAGTGAGAGCACGAAGAACGGCGGCCCATCCTCGCGCTGGAAATCGTCGACCATGCGTTGGCGCGCTTTCACCGCGATGCCACCATGCAGGACCAGACCTTCTCGCCCAAACTGCTCTGCTAACAAAGAACTCAGCGGGGTGGTCATTTCGCGAAACTGAGTGAACACCAGCACCCGCTCCTGACGTGAAGCCATTTCCTCACACAAGGCCACCAAGCGCTCAAACTTGCCGCTCCCCTTGACGGTGTATTCCCCGGAACCTCCCCATTGCGCGGGATGGTTGCAGATCTGCTTGAAACGCATCAGGAACGCGAGCACCACGCCGCGCCGCTTGATGCCATTCTCGTCTTCACCATCCATGGCTTCCGCAAGTTCATCGACAGCCTTGCTGTAGTGCGCTGCCTGTACCTTAGTCAACTGACACAGGATGCGCATCTCGATCTTATCTGGCAGATCCGCAATGATGCTTTTATCCGTTTTGAGACGCCTTAAGATATAGGGACGCGCGAGCTTGCGCAGCGGTGCGTAGTCAGGCTGTTCTGCTGTTTCCAACGCCTTGGTGAACTTCTTGAACTCAGGGAAAGTTCCTAACAGTTTCGGATTCATGAAGTCGAACAACGACCACAGATCGCTCAGGCGATTCTCGATGGGCGTGCCACTCAAGGCCACGCGCACCTTGGACCGCACCTGCTTCACCGCGCGGGTCTGCGCGGTGTTCGGGTTCTTGATCGCCTGCGCTTCATCGAGCACCAAGAGATCCCATTGTCCTTCACGAAGACCTTCCACACGTCGGGTCAATCCATACGTCGTGATGACCAAATCGTAGTTCTGATAGAAGGCTTCCGGCGCCTTGTTGGCTTGCTTACGCTCCTCCGCGGTGGTCTGCGAAGGGTGCATGAGAAAGACCTTCAAGCTGGGCGCAAACTTCTCCAGCTCAGCGCGCCAATTGCCTAACAATGAGGAAGGCACCACCAATAAGCTAGGGCGTTTCTTCTCATCACCCGCGGTGCGCTTGATGATCAGCAGCAAGGCAATGATCTGGATTGTCTTGCCGAGTCCCATGTCATCGGCCAAGCAGGCTCCAATGCCCATTTGATAGACGAACCACAGCCAATTCACTCCGTCCTCTTGATAAGGTCGCAGGGTTGCCTGCAGCTCTTCGCCAGGGAGCACGTCATCGGCACGAGCCGGATCACGCATGGTTTCAAGCGCCTCGCGCAGCCAGTCACCAGCTTGCAGATCAGTCTGATGCGCAACATCGTCGGTGAACAGCGATTGATCCGCTTCACCTCTATAGCCTGCCAAAAGGCGCATGCCATCGAGGAAGGAAATACCATCATTGTAATGTGAGTTAGCAACGCCCTGCCAATGTTGCAGGACTTCTTCCAATCGTTGCTGATCCACCTCGACCCACTGCCCTCGCAAACGCACCAAGTTGCCATCGCTCTGCAACAGCGCGTCCATCTCTTCCTGGGTCAACGTTTCACCTTCCAAGGCCATGCCCACGGAGAAGTCCAACATCGAGCTCGGGCCCACACAGCTGAAGCTTTTGCCGACATTCACGCTGACCTTGGGTTGTGATGGGCGTTTGCCTTTCCACCAGTTGGGCACCTTCACCACCAAACCGCTTGATTCCATCTTGGGAATCTCCTGCATGAAGGCGTAAGCTTGCCGTGGTGTCCATGCGAGAGGCTGAAACAAGTGTCGCGAATCAACGAGCTGTTTCACAAGAGCGCATTTCTGAGCAGCCTCTTGCACAGGTCGCAGCAGTCGTTCCATCAGCACTTTGTTGCCCTCGCCTGCATATTGTATCAGAGCTCTGCTCAAGGGCACATGCTGCAGGCGTTCGCGGGCCGACATGCCGTGGCTGTAGGTCGCGATGAAAGCGAACGGCTTGCGCTCATCGCGTTTGTTCTCCGCCAGATGGAAACTGACACGGCCTAACAGTTGCCGATCAGGATTCACTTCTGCCAGCCAACCGCGCACGCCGCCATCATGAGCTTCGCAATAGGCGTGCACCACGACCTCCACGGTCAACCAGAGCGCCTCCAGGGCACTCGCAGAAAGATACTCCATGCCTGGACCTGGAGGTGCTTGCGTGATCAGCTCCTCCCACTCGGAACTTGGCGCAGGGATGGTCTGCAAAGCTTCGTCTTCAGCCACGTCCTCAGGTGTAGCATCGCGCAGCGCCTTTAGATAACGCTCCGCCATGTCACGCCAGTAGGCCAAGGTTACAGGAAGAGGCTCTTCTGGGAACACCGACCCAAGAGCCACCAAGCCGTGGCCAGAGGATTGCTCAAAAGCTGATGCTAGTGCCGGCAATCGTGCCGCATCCACCATTGGCCGGGCTGAAGCTTCGGCTTCCAGCCGTAGGCTGCCATGGGGGGAAAGGGCGATTCGATGAGACATGAGAAAGTCGGACAGGTCCGAGACTTTCCCATGCTGCACGTGACGTCAACTCCTTGCTAAGGATCGCGCGTGAGTTCTGGTAGCAGCCATTGCCCTTGAAGCTTGGCATACTCCTTCTTCGGCAACTGAACCAGAAGCGGCTCATGACGGCGATCGAGCCAACGCACTAGTAGAGTGTCACAGAATAAATGATGGATATTTTTCAGCCCAGACTTGTACTTTACTTAAACGATGTATCGTCAGTTGGATGCGCAAGATTTATGGCCCTCCGTCAGGTTGGCTGGATGGTTTCGCCTACTTCTGGAGGGTGACAGGGGCCAGTAGGCAGTTGCAGGCTCGAAAAAAAGCGGCCTTGCGGTTTCACTACCGAATCTCAGTCTAGCGAAACC
>JBLHHN010000434.1:0-5186 GCA_047616785.1 Verrucomicrobiales bacterium | reverse complement strand
CTACTCAGCACCCACTCGCTGGTTAGCACCCGACTGCCACTGAAGGATGGCCGGATCGTGACGGTGCGAAAGCCGAGCCTACCAGACGCGGAGCAAAGCCGAGTCTACCAACTCCTGGGGATCGATTCGAAACGTGCCTGCCCAGCAGTGAAGTCAGAACTGAAGGGGGCGACGACTTTGTAGTGCCTTTGCGGAGCGAGCCCTTGTTTTATAGGGCGAGACGCCGGTCATAAATGTCTTTGCCGTCGATCTGTCGGCATCTCGCCCCCTGTCAAAGCGACTAATGTCGGGAAGAGATCGAGCGTACTGGTCAATTCCAATGAACGGTGACCGGCGGGGATCTGTCCGGGCCAATGCGCGACACACGGCATGCGCCTGCCACCTTCCATGACGCTTCCCTTGTATCCTGACAAGGGTGTATTACTCCCGCCCCATTTCATGGCGGCGCCATTGTCCGAGGTGAAGATGATGAGGGTCCTTTCAGAGAGATTGAGTTCTTGGAGAGTGCTGAGAATCTGTCCGGTCGACCAATCGATTTCTTCCACACAATCCGCGTAGAGGCCATTCTCAGATTGGCCTTTGAACTCTTCGCTCACGTGCACGGGATTGTGCGGCATGGTGTGCGGAAGGTAGAGGAAGAAAGGATCTTCCTGATGCTTGCGGATGAAGCTGATTGCTTCTTCCGAATAGCGTCGTGTGAGGGTCGTCTGATCCACGGGAGCCTCGATCACCTCTTCGTTTCGTAGCAATGGTAGTAGTGGGTTGATTGGGAACTGCTTGGATCCCATGTCATTGCTGTAGGGAATGCCGAAGTATTCGTCGAAGCCTTGCCTCGTGGGGAGAAACACTTTCTGATCACCGAGATGCCATTTGCCAACACAAGCGGTGGCGTAGCCGCGCTTCTTTAGCGCCTCCGCGATGGTGATCTCGTTTGGGTGCAATCCTTTGCGAGCGACGGGAAAGAGGACTTGGCGCATGGTGCTCGAGCCAGGCGGCATGTGATTCATGTGCATGCTGACTCGGCGCGGGTAGCAACCGGTGAGGACGGAAGAGCGTGAAGGTGTGCAGACCCCGCTGGTGGAATAGAAGCTTGTGAGGACGGCGCCTTCCTCAGCCATGCGGTCGATGTTATTGCTCGATCCGAAACAGCCGAGATCGCCGTAGCCAAGGTCGTCACAAAGGATGACGATGACGTTAGGTTTCTCGGGGCGCTGAGGCAGCAGTGCGGAACTTGGAAAGCCGGAACCGGTCGGCAAGGTGCCTGCTGCCGCAGCAGCGTTTAGACTGGCCAAATCGGCAGGCACGCGTTGGCCCCAGGGACGTCCATCGAGGGGCAGGACATCGGTGCGTTTGGCATAGGCGTCCCAGCGATCGCTGAGATCTTTGACCACGCTTGGATACTGGCTCGCGACGTTGCGTGTCTCGGTGCGTTCTTGATCTAAGTGATAGAGCTACTAGGGTTGCTCGAATTTGGAAACGAGCTTCCACTGCTGGCGACGGATGGCGCGAGGGCCTTCGTGCTCCCAGCAAAGGTCTTCGCGATCCGCGGACATGCCTTTGAACAGCGTGACCATGCTCTGGCCTTCCATGGGAGGCACGGTGTGCTCTGGGCGCTTGTTAGGATGCTTGGCGCGGCCGAGTTCGACGCAGGTCGGCATGATATCGATCAGATGCGTGGGGGCGGTGCGCACGCGGCCGCGCTCGATGATGCCGCGTGGCCAATGCGCGATGAGCGGAGAGGAAATGCCTTCGTGCACCCAATGCTTGTATTCACGGAAAGGCGTGTTTGATAGGGTGGCCCAGCCTTGGCCATAGCTGGCGAAGGATGCGGCGGTTCCTAACGTTGCGCCTGGAGTCCTCTCGAATCCGAAGTTTCTGCCCTCGGCGGTGCCTCCATTGTCGGCGAGGAAGAGGATGAGTGTGTTGTCGAGCTGCTTCGTCGCTTCAAGGGTATCAAGGATCTGGCCGATGCCGCGATCCATGCCCTCGATCTGCGCGGCGTAGATGGCCATGCGCTCGACGGATTCTTGCTGTTGCTCAAGTTCTAGACTGTCCCCCAAGCGGGGACGGATTCCGGACGGGGAGGGAGTTTCCACTGAGGCTCTAACAGGCGCATTTGACGCATACGATCATAACGTTCCTGACGCAGAGCATCCCAACCTCTTGCATAGCGCTCGCGATACTTGGCGATGTCTTGTTCCGGAGCGTGTAAAGGAAAGTGTGGCGCGGTGTAAGCTACGTAGCAGAATAAGGGCTTGTTAGTAGTGGCTTTGTGATGCTCTTGAAGGTAGCCCTGGGTCGCGGCGCTGATGGCGTCGGTGTAGAAATAGCCTTCACTTGTTGGGCTGATCCGCTCGTTGTCTTTGGTGAGGGTATCGGGAGCGAAGTAGTTGCCTCCGCGCATGGAACCATAGAATTGATCGAACCCACGTTGGCGCGGCCACGAGGACTTGTTGGCTTGAGCCTGTTCATGATCGTAACGAGTGAGATGCCATTTGCCCGTCATGTAAGTGCCGTAGCCTGCTGACGATAACACTTCGGCGATCGTGGCCGACGATTCATTCAGTTCACCCTGATACGCTGGAAGTTGGAGGTCGGCGGCGGTCATCCAACCCATCCCAGTTTGATGAGGATAGAGGCCGGTGAGCAAGGACGCTCTGGATGGGCAACAGCGGCCTGTGTTGTAGAAATCGGTGAAGCGAAGGCCATTCGCCGCCAAGCGATTGAGATGCGGCGTATCGATCTCGCCGCCGTAAGAACCCAGATCGGAGTAGCCCAGGTCGTCCGCCATGATGAGCAGGATATTCGGTCGGTCTTGGGCGAGACCCGACATGAGACCGAGCCCCAGAAGCCACGAGGTCAGAAGGATTCGGAAATCATCCCGCCAGAATTCCATGATTTCTGTAATCACTCAAAGCCTTTCGCCTTCGATGGGCGGATCAGTAGCAGATATGCGAGCGTTGATCGCTCGCTGAAAACGAAGAAAGCCGACTCCTTTCGAAGTCGGCTTTCTCAGAAAACGTGTTGGAGATGTTAGCCTTTGGCGGCGGCGTAGCGAGCAGCTGCCGCGTCCCAATCGACCAAATTCCAGAATGCGCCAATGTAGTCTGGGCGACGATTCTGGTAGTTAAGATAGTAGGCGTGCTCCCAAACATCGAGACCGATGATCGGGGTGGCGCCTTCCATGACAGGGCTGTCTTGATTCGCGGTCGAACTGACGAGCAGAGCGCCGTCTTTCACGCTCAACCATGCCCAACCGCTGCCGAAACGAGTGGCGCCGGCTTTGGCAAATTGCTCTTTGAATGCATCGAAGGAACCAAAGGCGGCATCGATCGCTGCGGCGAGATCACCACTGGGTGCCCCGCCTTTTCCTGGAGCAACGACGGTCCAGAAGAAGCTGTGATTGGCGTGGCCACCACCATTGTTGCGGACGGCCCCGCGGATACCTTCAGGCACCGCATCGAGATCACTGATCAGGTCCTCGATGGACTTCGCGGCGAGGGCGTCGTGGCCGTCGAGAGCGTTGTTCAGGTTCGTGATGTAAGCGTTATGATGCTTGCCGTGATGGATTTCCATCGTCTGCTTGTCGATGTGTGGCACGAGCGCGTCGGGCGCGTAGGGCAGGTCAGGTAAGGTATGGGCCATGAGAATGCGATTTGTCTTTGTGTTTGAAGGAACCTGTCCGCAGGACGCCGACAAGTTTCGGCCACTTTAGCCGTCACCTTCGCAGGATCAAGCCACTCTTCGTCCTTCCATTCACGGCTTCCGTCGAAACGGATGGAGAAGCAGTCCGAGATAGGACTGAGGCATCGGTTTGTCCACGCCAAAGGCCTCGGGCTCGACGCCTGGATGGCGGTAGGTGCCAAACAAGATGTCCATGAGCGGCGAGAGATTGGCGTAATTGCCAGCATCACGAGCGCGATCGTGATGCCAATGATGCAGCTCCGGCGCGCCGATGAGCATCCTCAGCGGCCCTAACGGAAGTTTCACATTCGAGTGGATGTAAACGGCCCAAAGACCGCGAAAGGCTACCATTCCAGCGAGTGTTTCTAGCGGAAATCCAAGAAGAAACGCGGGCAGATTGATCAGGCCCACGGTGTAGATCGTGTCGAGAGGATGCTCGCGGTGGGCGGCCATCCAATCGAGATGTTCTGCGCTATGATGAATGGAATGAAAGCGCCAGAGGAAATTCACCCGATGCTGCAAGCGATGGCCCCAGTAGATGAGGAAATCGCTTAACAGAATCACTTCGAAGGCCTGGAGCCACCAAGGCTGTGCCTGGACCGAGGATTGAAACGACATGGGCACGAACTGGGCACGAACTGGCCTAACCATTGTCCGAATCCTGCTAGGACAGCGAAGACCAGGCCCGTCCAGATGAGATACTGACCAAGAAAGAACGCGAGATCCGTGAACCACGCAGGACGAAGTAAGGCTTTGGACTTCGCCGGGAAACACTTTTCCAACGGACGGAAGATGAGGAGGAGCACCAAGAAACTGATGCCCGTCGCGAGGAACCTGAGTGCGATGGTCATGGCCTACTCTCCAGTCCGACGAAGAAAGACGGAGGAGGTTCGGACTCGGGTTCTAGGACAAAGCCGGGACCAATGACGGGCTCGGGTGGATTGCGAGTCAAGACTTGCGCGCCGGCCCATGACTTGAAGCTTGACATGAAGAGTGACGGCTCTTTCAAAGTCACAACGTCTTCTTCGCCGACCATAGGATCCAGAGACTGTTTGATTTCGATGAAGTGCCCTGCCGATTTCGAGGTGGCCATGAGATCGAACTTAGAATTCTGATCAGAAGGGCTTTCGGTGGCGCTCGTGCTTAAGCTAGAGTCCACGGGTGGATTCGAGCGTTGATGATTCCACCAGAACACACCCGCAGCGATTCCGATGGCGGAAAGAATGGACGCTCCACGAGCGATCCGAAGGAAAGGGGAGTTGTCGCTGCTATACTGCCGCGCGTTACTATTTGTGATTTGGGAAGAACTGGAAGTTGAGGCTCATCAAGCTGGTAAGTTCCGCTTTGAGAGGACCGGACAGATCATCAAGGCAGTTGTCGATTGCATCGCAGAATGCTTTGAAGTCGGCATAGTACCGATTGGTCAGGCACCGGCGTTTGGTCAGCTTCCACAACCGTTCGATCAAGTTTAGGTTGGGGCTGTAGGATGGCAGAAAGACGAG
>JBLHHN010000433.1:0-5187 GCA_047616785.1 Verrucomicrobiales bacterium | reverse complement strand
TTCTCTTCACGTTGCTTCCCACCCCGCCTCTTGGCGACGCAGTTACGCTTGAGTTATCAACTTTCTTCATGGTTTGTGTTGTGCTGGGTCTCCCACCCAGCGGGGTTGTGCTGCTTGACGGCGCACGTGTGCCGCCGTTCTGGCCGAAGGTGACTTTGGGCAAGCCTGCCTTGCCGACTCCGAAGGCGATGGAAGAAAGGTTGTTGGCGTTCGGCCCCGCCGCAGTGACGTATCCGGGATTGATGTCGAAGTTTTCGGTGTAGAGCAGCTCCGCAGCTTGGGCGGGACTAAGCTCTACGCAGAGAGAGGCGAGAACTATCAGGAGGCGGGTCATATCGCAGAATACAGCCAAGGAGGACGAAGACAAACGGGCACGCTGTTCGAGCCGTACAGCTTTCCGGCGGTGTCGATGAGGGTTGCAATCAGAGAAGTGTCAATGCTGCGACAATTCGGCTTGCGCAAGGTCATCATCCAGGGACTGTTCATAAGAACAGATGGCTAGCACACTTCAAACCAAGCTTGAGATCCTGGCGGACGCTGCCAAGTACGATGCGTCTTGCGCAAGTTCGGGAGCGAAGAAGCGAAACTCGTTAGGCAGCAAGGGCGTGGGATCTGCGGGAGGCGCTGGCATTTGCCATTCCTACGCGCCTGATGGGCGATGCATCTCTTCGCTAAAAGTCCTGCTGACTAATGTCTGTCTCTATGATTGCCATTACTGCATCAATAGAAGATCTTCTAATGTCAGGCGAGCGCGCTTCACGCCTGAAGAGGTCATTGCGTTGACCCTCGACTTCTATAAGCGGAACTACATCGAGGGTCTGTTTCTCAGTAGTGGCATCGTTAGGGATGCCGATCACACGATGGAGTTGGTCGTGCGTGTGGCGAAGCTACTCCGAGAAGAGCATCACTTTCGTGGCTACATTCATCTGAAGACAATCCCCGAGGCGTCTCAGGCCTTGATCGAAGAGGCGGGGCGGTATGCGGATCGTATCAGCATCAACATCGAGTTGCCTTTGGAGAAGAGCATCAAACAGCTCGCCCCTGAAAAGGACCTCCGTCGGACTCAGCAAGCGATGGCGGGTATTCGGGAGCGTATCGAGGAATCGAAGACCGACCATTCCCGTAAGAAGCCACACTATGCGAACGGACAGAGCACGCAGATGATCGTGGGAGCTGATGCGTCGAATGACCACACCATTCTCTCGCGATCCACGCATCTTTATCAATCCTATCATCTGCGCCGCGTCTACTATTCTGCCTTTAGCCCCATCCCAAATTCGTCCTCCGTCCTGCCGTCCATCGCGCCGCCTTTGATCCGCGAGCACCGGCTTTATCAAGCCGATTGGCTGCTTCGTTTCTATGGATTCGATGTGAAAGAAATCACCCCGCAATCATCACGGCGGATCATCACCCGGCTCACCTTGGCTTGGATAGTGATCGTCTCCGTGCCCGGTTTCTCCCTGGCCCGAAGCAACTGGAGCTTGAGTTCGGCAGCGCCAAACGGAGTGCTGTGACGGGTGAAGTCTAGGAAGTAGAGTTTTGTGAGGACTGTCCGCATCGCCCCCACCTTGGAAGCTTGGCGTGCACAGGCGAGAAGGATCATCCTGGCCCGTATCTCGCCTGGAGAGCTGCTATGGTCGGATGAACGCGAAGCTGCCGGATATCTCTTTGCTAGTAATGAGGGATCTGATTTGCCCGCTGCGCCAGGCAGTTTCAATGCCCCTCGAGAATTCCTCAGTCTCACCAAATCCGTCGCCTGCCACCGAAGTCCCGAACGATGGGGAAGACTCTATCGCGTTCTGTGGCGTCTCGTTGTGGAGAGGGATATCCATCTGCTCCGCAAACCGAACGACGATGATGTGCGGGCGTTAGAGACGATGGCCAAAGCAATCGGCCGAGATCGCCATAAGATGACGGCTTTTGTCAGATTTCGTAAAGTCGGTGAAGATGCTGAAACGGGTCGTGAACAATTTGTGGCCTGGTTCGAACCGGATCACTACATCGTCGAACTGACGGCACCTTTCTTTGTCAAACGCTTCACCGGCATGGACTGGTCCATTCTCACTCCTGACAAATGCATTCATTGGGATGGCGAAACACTGCACACAACGGCCGGAGTGACCAAAGCGGAGGCTCCCGATGAAGATGCGTTAGACGCTCTCTGGCTCAGCTACTATCGGAGCATCTTCAATCCGGCTCGGCTCAAGATGAAGGCGATGCAAGCAGGGATGCCGAAGAAGTATTGGAAGAATCTGCCTGAAGCATCGCTCATTCATGAACTCATGGTTAACGCTTCGCAGAGAAGCGAGGCGATGATAGCGAAAGACGCTACCACACCTTCAGCCCTGCCTAACAATGCCTATATTCGAAGTCTCCATGAGCGGAAAGAAGCGCCCGCGCTCAGTGATATCGAGCCTTTGGATGCAGTCTCGATGGGGGATATGCGTTCTCTGGCGGAGACTTGCCGCGCTTGTCCTCTTTGGGAAAAGGCCACGCAAACGGTCTTCGGGGAAGGGCCCGAGGATGCTGAGATCATGATCATCGGTGAGCACCCGGGAGATGAAGAGGACCTGAGAGGAAAGCCGTTTCAAGGCCCTTCCGGGCAATCGTTAGACAAAGCACTGAAAGAAGTGGGAATCGATCGCAGCGCCGCCTATGTGACCAACGCGGTGAAGCATTTCAAATGGCAACCACGCGGCAAACGACGTCTTCATCAATCGCCAAACCAAGCCGAGGTCGGAGCGTGTCGACCATGGATCTTGGCAGAGATTAAACGTGTGAAGCCTAAAGTTGTGCTTTGCTTGGGAGCCACGGCTGCACAATCTGTCATCAGCCCAGATTTCAAGATCACCAGGGAACGGGGTCTTGTCAGTCATGAGGGGCTAGCCTCGTGCGTGATTGCCACCGTGCATCCATCCTATATTCTGCGACAGAAAGAAGAAATGAACTCTGCACAGGAATATGCACGATTCATCGATGACCTCCGATTGGCCGGACATCCACCGACTTCGTGAATGCGTATTGAGAACAGCGAAACGCCATGACCGAAGTCACTCTCATCTTTCCTCACCAACTCTTTGATCCCCACCCTGCGCTTAGCAAAGAGCGCCCTGTGGTGTTGATCGAGGATGGACTGACCTTTGGCGACCCACACGTGGGCCTGGAGTTTCATCGTCAGAAGCTCATCTTGCATCGTGCGTCAATGAAGACTTATGCCGGTCTGTTAGCGCGGCGTGGGTATGAAGTTACTTACCTCGACTACGAACGAGGGGCTACCATCGCTGATCATCTTCAACCTCTTCTGAATAGTGGTACCCACATATTTCACTATGCAGAACCGGCAGATTTTCTCTTGGAGAAACGCTTGCGCCGATTCACTCAGAAGCACGAACTGACGACTCGGGTCTACGAGACGCCCATGTTTCTATCTCCTAAGGATTGGTTGGACGAACAGTTCGCTGGCGACAAAAAACCTTTCATGGCAAGATTCTATGAGAACCAGCGGCGGCGCATGGGCATTTTGCTAGATAAGGATGGCAAACCGGAGGGTGGCCGTTGGAGTTATGACGATGAGAATCGCAAATCAATGCCAAAGAAAGGTCTCGATGTGCCGTCTGATCAGACCTCTCGCTTTACGAAGTTTGTCAAAGAAGCGAAGGCCTATGTGGCCGAGCATTTCCCCAATGCCCACGGCGATGCTTCGGGCTTCGCCTACCCGGTATCTCACGCTGCTGCTGAGACTTGGTTTGAGACCTTTCTGGAGCAGCGGTTCGCTTTGTTCGGTCCTTACGAAGACGCCATCAGCGAGCGTGAACGTGTCTTGTTTCACAGCATCCTCGCCCCGATGCTGAACATTGGACTGCTCACACCTCAGAAAGTGATCGATCGAGCGATGTCGATTGCGGTAGAGAGAAATGTTCCACTCAACTCCCTAGAAGGCTTCGTTAGACAGATTATCGGCTGGCGGGAATTCATCCGAGGAGTTTACCAGAAGCTGGGTGTACCATCACGAACGACGAATTTCTGGCAGTTTGAGGACCGACCCATTCCGCAATCGTTTTACGAAGGCTCCACAGGCATCACACCGATCGATATCACGATCAAACGCGTGCTCGCACACGGCTACTGCCACCACATCGAGCGACTCATGATCCTCGGCAACTTCATGTTGCTGTGTGGCTTTCATCCGGATCGGGTATACGATTGGTTCATGGAACTCTTCGTCGATGCCTACGACTGGGTCATGGTTCCGAACGTCTACGGGATGAGCCAATTCGCCGATGGGGGGCTCTTCACCACCAAGCCCTACGTTTCAGGATCTAACTATATTCTCAAAATGAGTGACTACAGCAAGGGCGACTGGTGTGCTACATGGGATGGCCTCTTCTGGAGCTTCATCAAGCAACACGAAACATTTTTCCGAAGTCAGCATCGGCTAGGCATGATGGTGCGTCAGTTAGAAAAGATGGACGCGGCCAAGTTGAACGCGCATCTGGGGAATGCTGAAGCGTTCCTGGAGTCACTGGCGTAGGTGTCGCGTCTTCTTCCAAAAGTGAAATAAGCCTTTGGATGCGAATGGTAGGCTGGCGGCATCCTCCGCTCTCCGAACGAGGACCAGCGGCTGACTGATATTGATCAACGAATCAGCAAGTGGCCCTACGAATGGCTTCAGGCAGTGCCCCATGAATTGTTAGAAATTGGCTGGATGGTTTCTGGCTCCGCAGTTACGCGAAGTCGGACAAATACAAACCAGAAACCATCCATGAATCACACATTCCGAATTGGGTTAATGTTATGTTTTTGATTTAATAAGCACCTAACAGTAAATTGGTTATAATTTTAATTATTTAATACATGTACTTTGGTTAGGGTGTGCTTTGCTCCCTCCCATGGAACCTTCACTTGCTGACCTTTCCAAAACCGTCGACGTTTGCCAGACCGATCACCTTCCAGTCATCGCCGCCTTCTGCCGCGACCTGAAGATCGACAAGATCGTCAATCGCCTCGTCCCCTCTGAGATGAACCTTGATCCGGGCACTGTCGTCATCGGCATGATTCTGGACACTTGGATTCATACTCCTAGCGCACATCGATTTGGGAGATTGCGGGAAGCGTAAAGATGAAATTGAATGAACAGATGTATCCGCGTAGCGGCAAGCTTTTTAAGAAAGATCTCGTGGTCAGCCG
>JBLHHN010000432.1:0-5195 GCA_047616785.1 Verrucomicrobiales bacterium | reverse complement strand
ACTTGACACTGGGAGTCGTCGTCATCGACGCCAGTGCCGTGGATACCTTGACGCCCGGTTCCTACACGGTGACCTACAACATCTCTGACGCGAGCACCAACGCGGCATCGCAAGTGACCCGCACGGTGAATGTGGTCGATACCACGCCGCCGGTGATCACGCTCAAAGGCGCCAACCCGCAGATCCTTGGATTAGGCCAAGCCTACTCCGAGCTCGGCGCTCAAGCCCTAGACGCTTGTGATGGCGATCTCGCGTTTGCGTTAGACATCGATGCAACCGCCGTGAATGTGGCCGTGCCCGGTAGTTATGCCGTCACTTATGATGTCTCAGACGCGGCGAGCAATGCTGCGGATACCGTAACTCGCACCGTCGTTGTCCTGACAAGTTGGAAGACCTGGCAGCGCGATGAATTCGACGCCGCTGATCTGTTGGATCCTAGCAAAGAGGAAACTCTCTGGGGCTTCGGTGCCGATCCCGATGGCGATTGCCGAAAGAATGCCTTTGAGTTCCTCCACGGCAGTGGCCCCTTAGTCTTCAATCTCGACTCTCCGCTAGTCCAGGGAACTACCGGGACCGCGCCGAATGTCCGGGCGACGCTCACTTTCGTCAAGCGGCTCGCTCTTTCCGATGCCACCCTGAAGGTCCAAGTCTCTGCCCATCGCATCAATTTGTTCGCGGCAACCACGGCGCCGACGACGGCCACGAGCATCGATGCGGACTTCGAGAACATCGTTTTCACCGACGACGAGCCCGTAGCTCCAGGCTCGCCGCGTTTTCTCCGTGTGCTCCTGGCGCTTGATGGCGAGGAGATCGAGAGTGAAACGCTAGGAACAACTTGCATCCCGATCACACCCCACTCGGTGGATACCCAAGGAACGCTGAGTTTCCGCGGCTTGCAGTTGGTGCAGCAAAAGAAAGCCACGGGAACGGTGAGTGACACTGGAGTTAACAGTCTCACCGACGCCACTGCGCAGTGGCCTGATGACGGTCTTGATGACTGTTATGTTATCATCACGAAGGGCCCGAATGCAGGACTAATGACGGACATCGTCTCCAACACGGCGACCACCTTGAGCCTCATAGACAATCTTGGCGCCTTCGAAATTCGCAATCAGAGTTTCGATATCCGGTCCCACACAACGCCAGGGCAACTCTTTGGCATGAACAATGAAGCGGGTTTGTTAGGAGGGCGAAATGCCGCCGAAGCAGATAACGTCTTGCTCCTCGCCTCAGGCGGAGCGGAAACGCAGTTGTTATACTCAGATCTGAATACCATGTGGTTGGATGGAAATTTTGATGATGCCAGCGATCTTCCGATCGCTCCCGAACAAGGATTCATTGTGCGGCGCAAGTCTGCTGCCGCGCTCAATATCTACACCCACGGTGCCCTCCTGCTAACGGCGAAGACCGTGCCGATCGAGAACGGCTTCAACCTCCTGAGTTCCATCAAGACGCACCAAGCGCTGAGACTAGATGAGTTAGGCCTATACACGGGCGAACAGGCCACGGGATTGTCACCTGGACTGAATCCTCTGGTAGCGGACAACCTGCTCATCCTCAATGCGGATGGAACGACGTCCCTTTACTGGCTCTTTGTAGACACCACTTGGCGGCGCGTCAACTACACCCTTGCTGGCCATGTCCTTATCGAACCGGGCACCTCTTTCTACATCCTCCGTCGCCCGGCCAATCCCCCCTTCAACTGGAACATTCCCCCCGAATCCTAACAACCACAAAGCGAATACGTGAATCCATTCAATCTCCAATGAATAGCAAACCTACTCTATCGATTCAGGCACTACTCATCGCGGTGGTGGCGCCTTTGAGTTATGGTGCCGTAACCGTTCAAGTCAATGGAGGGCTGAATATCCTACCCTTGGTCAATGCTTTGAACACCCCACTGCCTGATGGCAGCGTGGTGGATCTTGATCATCGTCACAAACACTCTGAAAAATTTATATGAAACGGTTCGTTGGTCTTTTATTGGGGTGTCTTGGGTTCACTGCGCACCTTCATGCAGGTGATATTACGGTGCATTGTCAGGCCCAGGTGGGCCAGCGAGATGTTAGGCTAGCTTCAGGAACGTTGGTTCCGAACGGTAATGAGGTAAGGATTGGTTACTTTGATAACGGGTTTGACGTGGCGGTGAATGCTTCGAACTTAACCGCCTTGGAGGGGGCGTGGAACGAGTTCGGGCAAACCTCGATCCGCACGCTCTCGGGTCAGATGGGCCTATTCTCCGGCACGCTGAGTGGCGAAGCTGGCACTTTCACTGATAAGCCGATTTATTTATGGATACTGAAAACATTCACGAATGGGTCTGTGGCTCAAGATCTGGGCAATGTGGAGGCTTACGGGCTCTATTCCAGCGACAGCACGGAATGGACTTTTCCCCTCGATTCGGCCCCGCCCCCTGGCAACAGTGTGACGATCGTGAGCGATCACGTGAACGTGCTTTACGGTGTCGGTTCGGTTGATGATAGCAGTCTCATCTTGGCGGCCGCCCTCTCAGCAAACCAGAACTCCTACCTCCAGTGGGCGGCAGGCGTTTTTAAGACGTCCACACCGGTGGCGAGTCGGGATCCGGAGGATAACCCCGATGGCGATGATCTGAATAATGGGCTCGAGTACCTCATAGGCTCGCATCCGGAGTTTCCGACCGAATCCCCAATCGATTCACAACTGTTAGGCAACAGTTTGCGCGTTACTTATCCGCGTAGCAACGCTGTCCCGACCGGAACGGAGTACATCGAGGTGTCGGGGGATCTGAAGCTCTGGATCAAGGATCCAAGCCTGGACATCACCATGACGTATCTAAACGCGTTGCAGTCCCTGGTCACGGTGACGCTTCCTTTGGATAATCTGAAACACCGGTTTCTGCAAATTGTCGTCGATGTGAATGGCCAAATGAAATGACCTGTCACGGAGCGTCTATGAGCGTTGCGACGCGGTAGTAGCCTTGTTGACGAGAGAGACGTCCGTCATTGGTGTCTAGGAAGATGGTTTCTACGCCCTCACCCGCTGAAATTACCGTAAGTGCTTGCCAGGTCACCGATTCCAAGGATGCGGAATAGTAAAACTGATAGAGTTCGCCGGGTTGGCTGGAAAACGTGAGAGTGATGGAGTTGAGGTTTCGAGAAATGTCCAGTTTCAGAGGAGGGGAAGTCTGGGAGACATCGACAGAAGGCTCCGTCTGCAAGTGTGACTCCGAAATCGAGCCGTGGTAGACGGTGTCGACTTCAGAAGAGCTCAAGAGCCTGGAGGTACTGGCGCTTCCCTCTGTGGGAAATCGCCAGTTTGACGAAGCACTCGTGAAGATGGCATACTCTAACAGTATGGAGTCCTTCCTCTGGAGAACCCACCAATAGACCGCACGCCCATCGAAGGCGCTGTCCGTTATGGAAATTTCGCCTGCGAGCCTGCCGGGCTCCCCTAAAAGGGTTGTTGTTTCCAAAGCCCCAAAGACGTGCCAGGCACTCAGCAATGCGGCTGGATCATGTGCGTTCGCAACAAGGTCAAAGCCGATGTCAAAGAAACCTAGTTCAACGCTAGAACCGTCCGGGATCGGTTCGCGACTAGACGTGGTGAAGGCGGGTTGTCCTAGTCCAGCATTGGCTTGGACGGTGACGGCGCCGTTGACGGCGAACGGGAGCATCGCGATCAGCGCTATCACTTTCCATATAATGGACTGAAAAGGGGGCTTCGGAAGCATCGCTATGTGAATTTCTCTTCGCGGGTTGCCTGCCTACCGAGGAGGAGGATAGTCTAGTCAGCCCTCGAAGGAGTGTCAAGAAATTGTGGTTGCGGCTCGCATCGCTGACGTTTTCTCATTCTAAAGCGAGACCATCCGTCGGGCGAGCTGGGTGCGAGGTGCCAAGAACTGCTGGGCGTAGTGTCCGGGAATTCGATTGCGGCGTAACTTAGGGACCTTCAATCGGTTGCGGACTCACTAGGGATGGGATTGCGAGCTGTATTTCTACGGCTTGAAACGGCAATATTCCGAAATAAGGACAGGTGTCCGCGAAGATTTTCTGTGTTTAAGACTGACATTTATCGAGACTTTCGATCATCTTGTCAAGCCAGGGTTCGCCATCGCATTCCCACTCAGGATATACTTCTTGGCGTAGTTGTCTATCAATCGTTGATACTCTTCGACAAGTCGCAGAGAGAGCTTCGTGGCGAAGGCGGTTTCAGTGTTGTCTAACTTCTTCCGGCGGCATCGGGAGACGTCCATTAGATCGTTAAAATAGGAATGGTGGATGGTTGGCGCGCCGCCTGCGGGGCGTGGCACCAAAACAAAGGAAACCCAACCATCCAATCAAGCAGCCACTACTCCAGTCCGATTCCGCAGAAACCACAGCCATCTTCAACGAGTATCTCTGTGGATCTGCCCGTCTTGCCGTCTTCGATCTCATGCAACAAAAAGTCGCAGAACTCTGTGGCCCCTTCGCACTCCCGTGACTCCTCTCTGGAGAATCGCCGTGCAGGCAGTGAGGAGGAGGTCAGCCTCAACACCTACCAAGCAGCACGTAAGGCCGACAACATTGGCGAAGACATTGTCGCACTCCTTCTTGAAGGAGTTAGCACTCGGGGAGCCAGTCGCCTAAGCGGAGACACCGTCAGCAAGAGCGTCATCTCAGTGGATTGAGAAATCAGCCGAGAAACTGGAAGAGTTTCGGTCGCGCCCTCTACATCAAGAAGGCTATCTAGTCATCATGCTAGACGGCATTCACCTAAGCAAAGGCCAAACCGCCATTGTTGCCCTCGGCATTCGCGAGGACGGCAGTAAAGAGATGCTCGACTTCCAAGTCGGCAGCAGTGAAAGCTTTTAAGTAGCTAACGATCTCCTAACACGGCTGCGGAAACGTGGACTCAAGAGCGTCGCAAAACGCTTCCTGGCAGTGCTAGACGGCTCAGCAGCCCTTCAAAAAGACATCCGAAATCACTTCGCCACCGCAATCATTCAGCGCTGCCTTGTGCATAAGGAGCGCAACCTCCGGAGTTACCTATCAAAGCGTCATCATGGAGAACTCGCTCGCCTCTTCACCCGTCCGCGGCGAGCGCAAGGGAAAGGGCCTGCCCAAGAAGTCTATGACGATCTCTATCGCTTTCTTGAAGAGAAGAATGCAGCAGCCCTAGCAAGCCTCACAGAAGCGGGAGAGCAAATCACAGCGATGCAGACACTTGAAGTGCCA
>JBLHHN010000431.1:0-5200 GCA_047616785.1 Verrucomicrobiales bacterium | reverse complement strand
GGCTCTAAGCTTGCGGAACTGTTTGAATTCTCTGGACTGAAGGTGTTCTAATTTGGACTTAAAAGTATCCAACTCGCGCCACGGTTCCACAAGGAGCTGCTCTCTTGCCTCCTCACTATCCGGGTTCTCTTGAAATTCTTCGGGAGTCATGGTTTGTTAGTGATTATGATGCAATATCACGGATCCTCGAAGAACGTAAAGCACTGGAACGAGAACGGAGGCTATCGGATCTTCGACAAGCCTAGAACAGACTACTGGTCGCTCACTTAAGGGTCGAAAAATCATGACTTACGCGTAGCCAATCAGATCGAAACGACCTTCTCGTCGGCATTGCTGGGCATTACTTGCCAATAAGCTTCGGCGTCCTTCGGCTTCACCACTTCCCTATAGTTGGCGAAGATCAGCCCTGAAGTTGTGTGCCCTAATTCGAGAGCAAGCCGGGCAGCATCTCTGAAATGCGCCAAGTGATAAGAAGCATAGCTATGCCGCAATCCATTCTGGGGCCATTCGTGAAGCTCCGCTCGCTCCCTTGCTAAAAGGATGCGTTCTTGATAGTCGGTCGGCATGACTGGCCCCTTCAGCACGGCATGCGATGCGAGCCACTGCTTGAGATTATTCGAGATCGTGACCAGCCGCCGACGGGCCGACTTGGCCTTGCTCGCCTTTATCTCGATGTGTCCGCCTTGAAGATCAACTTCATCCCAATCGAGACGCTCGATCTCAGCACGTCGGAGACCAGCAAAGGCACCGATAGCCACTGCGGGAAGCGTCTCTTCGTCGCAGGCATTGAGAAGAACGGCTAACTCGGTCGGTGTGAGGATGCCTATCTTGCCGTCCACTGCCTTCACCACCTCACAGCCACGGGCGACTTCGGCGTCACTCCACCCCTTCTTGGCGGCGAAGGACCAAAGCACACAAAGGATCCGTCTGAAGTTGTTATAAGTAGTCGGGGCGACCCCTAACCCATACAGCCACTTGTTGAGCTGCTCGGTTGTCACTGATGAGATCGCCTGATCTCCGAAGTCCACAGAGAACCGGGCGAGGCGACTTTTGAGGTCGAGTAGGTAGCGATGAGACTTTTCCTCACGCCGTTTTGAAGTGAGAAGCGCACCGACAGCTTCGGATATAGGGACGGTATGCTGCTCAGCTTCCTTCGCCTTGACGTAGAGGCTTAAGGCTTCACGAACGCTTCCACCCACAGCGGTGATCCGATCTCGGTAATCCCTCACTGCACTTGCATCCTTGTCAGCTATAAGGGCACCTCCGTGTTCATGAAGCTCGTTCTCCTTCTCTGTCATGAAAGCTTCGGCATTCCGCTTGAGCCGGAAGTAACATCCCTTGCGCGTGCCACCGTCAGGGAAAAACACTCTCCATTTGTAGCGTGGATGTGTGCAAGGCTTCAGGGAAACCTTCTTTGATGCAGAACGGGATCTCATTAACTAGAATTAAGCAGAAACAGGCCGAAAAGCCCATTAAAACCGTTACAATATCGTTACAAGTGAGGCGTACACGGGTAAATCAACGGATCACCAATCCGTTTCGCGGTAGTCCTTGAGGAATTTCCCCCATACATGCGCACCGGTATTGGTGCCGTTGATGATGGGATCCACGATACGTGCCGCTCCGTCCACGATATCAAGCGGCGGATGGAATCGGTGCTCACTCGTCTTGCGTTCGGCGATGTGGACCGGATCTTCATCGCTCACCCATCCGGTATCGACGGCGTTCATGTGGATCCCATCCGCATGATATTCCGCGGCTGAGGTGCGGGTCATCATGTTGAGCGCCGCCTTCGCCATGTTGGTGTGTGGGTGCCGCGTCGTTTTGAATTTGCGGTAGAACTGACCTTCGACTGCTGACACATTCACAATGTGCTTGTCGTGTTCTGGAGTCCGCATCATGAGCGACTTCAATCTAGCATTGAGCACAAAAGGGGCGATAGCGTTCACGAGCTGGGTCTCTAACAATTCCACGGAAGAAACTTCAGCGAGCATGAGCCTCCACGAATTTCGCTCTCTCAGATCGACTTGTTGGAAATCCTGATCAAGCTGTCCTTCAGGAAAGAGATGCGTCTGTGCGGCAAGTTCTTCTGGCAGAAGCACCTTCTGCGAGAGTTCGGCGGCATGGGTGAGCCCGGCCAAAGACGCGGACTCCTCTGCCTGGCTTTCTGGAAGCAGGTGGTAGCCTCGCAAGCCCTCATATACGCCCAGAAGGCGATGCGTTTCCTCTGGCAGTTGAAGTAATGTGCCGGTCTCGCGATCCATCATGTGGCGATAGAACTCGGGCGGACGACGCACCGTTTGGCACGCATTGCTGATGATGTAGTCGAGGCGCTCTTGGGTCTCCTGTAGGTGCTGGCAGAAGGCTTCCAGGCTCGGGGTGTGGCGGAGATCGAGCCCGAAGATCTCTAACCGATCACCCCATGTGGCAAAGTCAGGCTCTTCGGCGTAGCGTTTCGCCGCATCGCGAGGGAAACGTGTCGTCACGATGAGTTGGGCACCGGCGCGGAGGAGTTTGATCCCGGCTTGGTAGCCGATCTTGATTCGTCCTCCTGTCAGTAATGCCACGCGTCCATGCAGATCGGACGTTTCGGTGCGTTTATGGTAGTTGAACTCCGCGCAGTCGGGACACAGTTGATCGTAGAAGTGATGAACCTGCGCGTAGTCTTGTTTGCAAATGTAACAGTTCTGCGGCTCGATCACTTCTCGGAATTCAGGTTCGTTTTCTACGTCCCGTTGCTCGAAGTCTTTCGGAGGGTAGACATTGGGAGTGGTGAACACGGTCTGCGCGCGAAGCTTGCGGATGCCTGTTTCTGCTAGGATTTCTTGTGCGGACTGGAGTTTGTCCGCGCGGTGCTGCTTGCGTCGGCCCTTCATTTGACGGCGTCGCTGTGTCACGTCGGGGCAGAACACATCGCCTGCTGCGGTGATCAGGCGCTGCCGCTCTTCCGCTGGCATGTCATTGAGCAAGGTGCGATCGGCGACGATGGATTCCAAGGCTTCCATGGCGTCGCGTAGACGCGCGGCGGTCTGAGATGGGCGAGTCGACGACATTACTGCTTTGAAGACGCGATGCGCAGGTAGAGGTCCTCGACTTTCTTGCGCGCCCAGGGAGTCCTACGGAGAAACTTGAGGCTTGAGGAGAGGCTTGGGTTTTCCGCGAAACAATTGATCCGGATACGGGCGCTCATGTCCTCCCAGCCGAGTTCGTCGACCAACTCGGTGAGCATCATCTTCAGCGTGACGCCGTGGAGAGGATCATTAGAGGGAGGTGAGGCTTCATTCGGCATGGATGTCTTCACTGAACTGGAGGAAGAGTCATTTGTCATGAACGATCCTGAGACTCCGATCAAACCGCCGCATCGCCGTCGAGTGCGCTATAGTGGCACTCATCCACGTCGCTTTGAAGAGAAGTACAAGGAACTCGATCCAGCGCGTGATCCCGAGACGATTGCGAAGATCATTGCTTCGGGAAAGACGCCGGCGGGCCAGCATCGGCCCATCCTGGTCTCGGAGATCCTTGAGCATCTTGCCATTCAACCCGGCGAACGCGGTGCGGATGTGACGGTTGGGTATGGCGGTCATGCGGAAGCCCTCCTAGCCAAGTTGCGACCTGGCGGGCAACTGTTAGCGTTTGATGTTGATGCCGTGCAATTGCCACGCACGGAGGCAAGGTTACGTGGGCTTGGCTATGAGGAAGAGGCGCTGCTCGTTCGCCGATGCAATTACGCAGGCTTAGCAGGGATGCTCGACCAGGTGGAGTGGCTCGATGGCATCGATTTCCTACTCGCGGATCTCGGCCTATCATCCATGCAGATCGATAACCCCGAGCGTGGGTTCTCCTACAAGCACGATGGTCCACTCGATATGCGGATGAATCCTGCGCGTGGTGCTCCTGCTCGGGATTGGTTGGCGCGGCACAAGCCTAGCAAACTCGCCAAGGCCTTGACGGATGGGGGAGATGAACCTCAAGCCAAGCCTATCGCTGATGCCATCATCAGAGCTCTTCCCATGCAAACGACAGGTCAACTGCGTGCCGTGATCGAGTCGTGTTTGCCGGACTACTTTGATGATGAAGAGCGTAGCGTCACCGTGGCTCGAGTTTTCCAAGCCATTCGAATAGGGGTGAATGAAGAGTTCACGGCGCTCGATGCTTTTCTATCACAATTGCCGACTTGCCTCAGGCCCGAAGGTCGTGTGGCTATTCTGAGCTTCCATTCGGGAGAAGATCGTCGTGTGAAACACCATTTCCGAGACGGCTTTCGTGCAGGCATCTATCGCGAGATCGCCCAGGACATCATCCGTCCGACGTTTGACGAAATCGGCAGCAACCCGCGAGCATCGTCTGCGAAGCTACGCTGGGCGATTCGTGCCTCTTAGCAATCCATTGTCGCTGACCGGGGTTCACCTTATCGTCTTCTACGACACCCTTTCATGGATCCCAACTTTACACGCATTCTCAATTCCGCTGAACTAGGGAAGTTGGATGCCCGTGAGCTGCTGCCGATGGTCTATCAAGAATTGCGTCAGTTGGCCGGTCGCAAGATGGCAGGCGAATCCGCCGGCCACACGTTGCAGGCGACGGCATTGGTCCATGAGGCTTGGATGCGGTTGGCCGGGTCTGAGCGTGGCGAGTCGTGGGAGAATCGAGCGCACTTCTTTGGCGCGGCGGGTGAGGCCATGCGGCGGATTCTCGTGGATCACGCCCGCAGGAAGAAGAGCGCGAAACGTGGCGGTGGCGTCGCCCATGAGAATGTCGATGACGCAACGATGGCGCTGGCTGTGCCGACGGATGAACTGTTAGCGGTCCACGACGCTTTGGATCAGTTAGCCGCTGAAGATGAAACAGCGGCGGCTCTGGTCAAGCTACGTTACTTTGTGGGGATGACGATGGATGAGGCCGCGACGGCGCTAGGAATGAAGAAGCGCACAGCCGAAGCCCTGTGGACCTATGCGAAGGTTTGGCTCCATCGGGCGATTAGTCAGAGCCGTTAGGCCAAACGCTAGTTTTCGCGCTTGCGAGTCATTTGAGTAAATTCAGGGAGATTACCGCGAAACACGTTCAGATCAGTGCCCTCAGGTTGTGCCGGCAATGGCCGGTTTCTCCAATCCATTGAAAAGTATGAATCATGTTAATTGACCATTCAACATGTAGTAACGCACCGGCGTGTGGCGGCGACAAAGCACGCGAAACGGAGCGG
>JBLHHN010000430.1:0-5203 GCA_047616785.1 Verrucomicrobiales bacterium | reverse complement strand
GGATGATGATCTCGGTTCCAATCGAATCCACAATCCCGGTCGAATTGTTCTCATACGTTGCATTACTCACCCCAGTTGCCGGATTGTTATCCGTATCGATGAGCCAATGATAGTAGTAGCGGTTCGTCTTCTCTGCTGGCGTCTCTTCTTCTGTGGGCGTTGTGATGCCGTGGGATTCGAATGTTAGAATAAGGTTCTCGCCTACCACCGTCGCCGTCACTTTGGCCAGGTCTCCACTCGAGTCTCCCAAGTCCGAAGGATCCGTGATCTCGATAGGAGCCGCCGTGCCTGTCGATCCTTGACCAATGGTCACCCAATCTGAGAAATCGCCATCAATGACAACCTCAGCATTCAGTTGAGCCAAAAGTATCGCCAACAAGGCAATGGTATGATGAAGGAAGCCTAAGAGCTTCCTCCCCGTCACGTCAGAATAAGAGCAGCACATAATTGATCCAGTCGATTTGGATATGAGTTTCTCATAGATCGTAATCATTTAGCAACGCTCAAATCGTGACTTCGGCGGCGCGTGAGCGATTCGAATCCGTAGTTAGACCGCATCGCGGCCAGTGCAATCGTGTGCCATCGCACTTCGTTTCGGCTGGTAGCGATGTCGCAGATACTTCATGCTCGCTACCAATCATGGTCGGCTTCCATCTCTCAGTCTTCCTCACATTGATTCTCTCAGTGCATGTTTGTTGGAGTGAATCCTCTCCAACCAAGGCGCATTGGGCGTTTCAACCGTTGGTGCCGAGTCACATGACTGCGAATCGCAGCTCCTGGTCGCGTAATCGGATTGATGCGTTGATCGAAGAACGCCTTGCCCAGTCCAAACTCATACCGTCCCCGCAGGCTGATCGGCACACGCTCTTGCGGCGGGCCTATCTTGATCTCACGGGTTTGCCGCCAAGGACCGATGATTGGACCTCCTATATAGAAGACACAGAGCCTGCCGCATTTGAACGTGTCGTGGATCGGTTGCTGGCTTCACCGGGCTATGGAGAGCGTTGGGGAAGGCATTGGTTGGATGTTGCCCGTTACTCAGATGCCAAGGGCTATGTCGACGCGGGCGAGGTGCGTTATCCCTTCGCCTACACCTATCGTGATTACGTGATCAGCGCCTTCAACTCTGACTTGCCCTTTGATCGATTCGTCATGGAACAACTGGCCGCCGATCAGTTAGGCGATCAGGCGGATGCTCGCTCCTTGGCCGCGCTAGGGTTCCTCACCGTCGGCTCGCGATTCAATTTCTTTCCTCATGAGATCATTGATGACCGGATCGATGTCGTCACGCGAGGTTTGTTAGGACTGAGTGTCGCCTGCGCACGTTGCCATGATCACAAATTCGATCCCGTCTCTGCAGAGGACTATTACTCACTCTATAGCATCTTTGCCAACTCGCGTGAGCCCACGACCGCTGAAGCCCCGCGCATGAGTTCGCCAGGTCCCGAGGAAGACGGTGCCTTCGAGAAGAAGCTGAAAGAAGCCGCCGAGAAATACGCGCAGTTGCGGAAATCCTTGCATGCCAAGGTCATGTCAGAGCTGCGCGGATGGGCCGGAGACTATCTTCGCTTCATTGTGCAGAGCTCAGAACGTCACCGCACGAGATCGCAGCCCGAACTCTTCACCAAGCGAGGGCTTGTTCGTGTGGTCAGCGCCTATTCTGACGGGGGCTTGGTACGCTGGGAGAGATTTATCGAGTCGCGTTCGCCCAATGACCCGATCTTCGGATTGTGGGTTCGACTCTGGGATCTGGAGCGCAAGGAGATCGCGCAGGCGTTCGAATCCATGTTAGAACATGAAAGCGATCACCCTCTCGTGGTCGCCGCTTTCAAGGGGCGCCAGGTATCCTCTATGGCCGACGTTGCGGATATCTATGGTGCGTTGTTAGAGGGTCCCGAATCGCTAAGGCAAGCATTGCTCGGTGAAGATTCTCCCGCTACCATGACACTGGAAGAATCCGAGAGTTGTTACTCGCTTGATGAAAGCGTTGAGGTGCGTAAACACTTTGCCAACATAGAGCGCGTGTTTCTCGAGCATGAGCATGGCGTGGCCCCGCGTCCCATGCTTCTCGTGGACCGTGAAGACCCCATCGAGCATCGGGTCTTCGTTCGAGGCGATCCCCAACAGTTAGGAAAACGTGTCCTTCGGCAAGTGCCAATCCTTCTCCGTCACCTCAGCGAAGAAACGCGCCGCATCGACAGTGGCCGATTGCCCTTGGCGCGCATGATCACTCACCCTGACAATCCACTCACCGCTCGCGTCTGGGTGAATCGCGTTTGGCAGTGGCACTTTGGTCAGGCTCTGGTCGAGACACCGAGCGACTTTGGTCTGCGCAGTGAGCCTCCCAGCCATCCGAAGTTGCTGGATACTTTGGCGTCTTCGCTGATCAATGACGGTTGGTCCACCAAGAAGCTGCATCGTCTCATTCTGAACTCTAGCACATGGCAACAAGCAAGCATGGATCGTCCGGACGCCCTTGAGCGCGATCCGCGCAACCGTCTGATCGGGCGGATGAATCGGCAGCGGCTTGAATTTGAAATCATGAGAGATGCCATGCTTCAAGTCGCAGGTCAGCTGAATACTTCATCCGGAGGTCCACCCATCCGCTTGCGTCCGGATGATCCCAAGAATCGCGCACGCACTTTGTACAGCTACATTGACCGCGAAAAGCTAGAGGAGATCTACCGCGTGTTTGATTTTCCAAGTCCTGACATCACCACCGCTGCTCGCTCGCAGACCACCGTGCCGCAGCAGTCGTTGTTCCTGCTCAACAACCCATTCGTCCTTCATCTTGCGAGCGCACTGGTCGAGTACCACCGACTACTCAGCGCCGAGGATCCACTTGGTCAACTCTATGCCGCAGTCTACGGACGCCCTCCTGACGGGGAAGAAAGAACGCTCGCCGACCAGTTCTTAAAGAAGCGACCAGAGAAGAAGAGCGCTTGGGCAGAACTCGCCCAGGCATTGTTGTTGTCTAACGAATTTCAGTTTGTTGATTGAACGTCACCATGTCTCATCACTCATTCACACGCAGAGATTTCTTACGCCGCTCCGGCATGGGCTTTGGCATGCTCGGACTGGGCAGCTTATGTGCTGAGGGGATCGACGATCCGTTAGTTTCCAAGGCCTCGCATTTCGCCCCGCGTGCCAAGCGGGTCATTCACATCTTCCTCAATGGTGGACTTTCTCATGTCGACTCCTTCGATCCCAAACCTCAGCTCACCAAATACCATGGCAAACCCCTGCCTTCTCCTAACTTAATCACGGAACGTCCCACTGGCAATGCTTTGGGATCGCCGTTTGCTTTCAAACGTTACGGTCAGAGCGGTTTGCCTATCAGTGAGATCTTTGCCGAGCTTGGTGAGCACGCGGATGACCTCTGCGTGATCCGCTCCATGCAGTCTGATGTGCCGAATCATGAGCCTGCCTTGATGCTTATGAATTGCGGCGATAACACTTTGCCGAGGCCTAGCATGGGCTCCTGGCTGACTTATGGCCTTGGCACGCAGAATCAGAATCTCCCTGGTTTCGTCGCCATGTCCCCGGGCGGTCATCCGGTCAAAGGACCTGACAATTGGCGTTCAGCATTTCTGCCAGGAATCTACGAAGGAGCCTTCGTCAACACGGAGCACACTGAGATCGAGAAGCTGATCGAGAATGTGCGTCACCCTCGCCTTGATCTTGCCTCACAACGTCACCAGGTCGATCTCCTGCAAGCGCTCAATCGCAGACACCAACACTTACGTGGCGAAGATCCCCAGCTCGAAGCGCGTATCCAGAGTTTCGAGCAAGGTTACCGCATGCAGATGGAAGCGAGCGATGCCTTCGACATCACGCGTGAGCCGCAAGCCATTCGTGAACGCTATGGCGAGACGCCCCAGGCCCGCCAATTGCTCATCGCGCGTCGCTTGGTCGAGCGCGGCGTCCGTTTCGTGCAGCTCTGGCACGGCGCTTGGCAGCCGTGGGACAATCATGACGAGATCGAGAAGAATCATCGCACCCTCGCTCGTCAATGTTCGCGTGGCATCGCCGCTCTCCTCACAGATCTCAAAGAACGCGGTTTGCTCGAGGACACGCTGGTCATTTGTGGCGGTGAGTTTGGCCGAACTCCCACCGTCGAGGATCGCAAGAACGACGGCGGCACAACGTTAGGCCGTGACCACAATCCTTATGGCTTCAGCATGTGGCTCGCTGGTGGTGGCGTTCGCGGCGGCATGGCCTACGGAGCGACCGATGAGTTCGGTTTTCGGGCCGTGGAAAATCCTGTGCACGTGCACGACCTGCACGCCACCATCCTCCATCTCATGGGCCTCGATCATGAAGCGCTCACTTACCTCTATGCTAGTCGAGACTTCCGCCTAACCGATGTCCTCGGCAATGTCGTGCACGACATCATTGCTTAGACGACTCGCGACTCAGGTATTCTTGAGCTTCTGAAGTGGCCTCTTGGCTCCACCCTTCGGAGGCGAGCTTTTCCACAGCATCTGGTTTGGCAATGCCAGTCGCATCCGCCGGACGCAAATACTCCCTAACGGCCAGATGTTGCCGACTGGGCGGTTCCGAGCCACGCCTGTTGTTTTCACCCTTCTTCTTGGATCCCTTGCGGAAGAAGCTTACGATTTTCACGAACAATACAAGTACCGCGATCCCGGCTAGCAATGGTAGGACGAAAACGACAAATAGACATAAGATGACTCCAGGATCACTCATCGCTTGTTATCCAATACGATTTCCCAATAGCGGACAAAGCCCACAATCAACGCCAGGTAGCAAGAGACGGCTAAAGCGACTTTCAAGTGATCGGTGTCTTAAAGGGCTCTCCGCCAGATTGGCTGGATGAAATTCTAGCATAAGAGGTGACAAACCCACCGAAATCGACTTGAGATCAAGATTGTGAAAGTCTTAAATATCAAAGCCTTATATGATTTCGACGGGTATGTCGTAGAGAAGGTTAGCTGCCAGACATTGGGAGCGCAAGTTAACCTTTTGACACACATTCCGATTTGTGTTAATGTTATAAATCGACTTTGGTAACCATCTAACAGTAAATACGTTATAAATTTATTGATTTTAAATTTGTACTTTTGCTAGTGTCTGCTTTGCTGTCTCCCATGGAGCCTCAACTTGCTGACATTTCCAAAAACATCGACGTTTGCCAAACCGATCACCTGCCAGTCATCGCCGCCTTCTGCCGCGAACTGAG
>JBLHHN010000429.1:0-5224 GCA_047616785.1 Verrucomicrobiales bacterium | reverse complement strand
TTCATTCGATAAAGAAGTTGAGATCCAGCTGGAACTCGCGGAGAATCTTTGGCAAACCAAGCTGGATGACAATCATCTCGAACAAGTGATCCTCAATCTTTGTGTCAATGCCTGTGACGCCATGACAGAAAGCTCCGGTGGGATCATCAAGATCACCACCGCAAACCTGATCCAGGAAGACGATAGCGAATGCGTTCGTATCGGCATTATGGACAACGGCATCGGGATGAATGAAGATGTTTCCTCCAGGATCTTCGAACCTTTCTTCACCACCAAAGAGCAAGGCAAGGGAACCGGCCTTGGTCTCGCCATGTCCTATGGTATCATTGAGCAACATGGTGGCAGCATGGAATGCCGCTCTGACTATGATGTAGGATCCGAATTTGTCATCACATTGCCCCGCTCCGCCGAAACTCTTGTCGTAAAAGAGAAGCCCAAACCAACCATTAACATAATGGTTCCAACCGCCAGCGGAACATCCTATTTGTCGACGATCAGGCTTTTGTCAGGGCCGTCGGCGAAGTCATTCTCAAGCACCATGGCGACAACGTGATTGGTGTCGTGAACGGCAAAGACGGGCTCGACTACTTTCACGCCAATCCAGACAAGATCGATCTCGTCATCACGGACCTCACCATGCCCGTGATGACTGGCAAAGAACTCTTACAGAAGATCCACGAGCGCTTTGATGGACTCCCCGTCATCGTTTCCATCGGCTATTCCTTCGATCTCGACAGCTTCGCCACAGAAACCGGCAATCGCCCAGACGCCGTTGTTTGCAAACCTTTCACCATGGAAGAGATGTTGCTTAAGGTGGAAGAATGCCTCAGTCAGCCACCGCCCACATCGGCAGCAGCCTAACTGAGCACGAAGTGTCAGAAGACGCCAAGTCAAAGAGACCTCGACCACCTTCTTCATCCCCACCACTTCCGAGATCTACTATCGCGTCGCCGAAATCCAGTAATTGACGCGACCGTTTGGACGCCTTCCTCACGTCAGGGGTTTCGTGCGGGAGGCGTTCTGCTTTCGAAAAAATCATTGTGAATAAATGGCGCTATGAAACGTCTACTCTTGAAACCGTACTGATTCCCTATGAAAAAAAAATCCCTCATCACTATCTGCACCACGGTCGCCGTGATCGCAGCCTCCCTCACTGTCGCAGCCGCCAAAGAATTCCCCAAAGACAGCCCGGAATTCGAAGCGGACTACGCCACAGCGCTCAAGAAAGCCAAGGAGACAAGTAAACCTCTCATCGTCATCTTCTCCGCAGTCTGGTGCCCACCCTGCCAAACGAACAAGAACGACGTCTACCCAAGCGCGACCGTGAAACCTTTTCACGACAAGTTCGTCTGGGCCTATCTCGATACCGATGATGCCAAGAACCACCCTGCGGCAAAGAAGTTCAGTGTCTCTGGCATTCCTCACATCGAGTTCCTCAACTCGAACGGCAAATCAATCGGACAAGTAGTCGGCGGAACGACGCCTGACACCTTTGCCAAATCCTTAAAGTCCGCCTTACAGAAATCGAAGCAAGACTAACAAAGCGCGATCCAGTTTTCTCGGGCGGGACGATCTCAGTCCCGCCCTTTTCGTGTCTTCAGCTCCCACTTCTCTCCGAAGAAACCCGCGTCCGCGATGCCGCCAGGCCAACGGCTTGTCACCGGCTGGCTGATGTCAATGATCGCCCAATCGGGGAGCTTCGGAACTTGCCTCGCATTGTTCAAATAGTCGTATTCGCGAAAGGTGAATCCACTGTTGAAGACGACATACTTTTCTGGATTCAGAGGATTCGGATAGATCAATACGGGCACATGGCTTTCCGAAGCATAGGTCTTTGATCCCACCGTGACCGCATCTTTCCGCCATTGAATGGGGAGTCGACCCATCAACTTCTCCATCACCGCATTGCTAGAAGGATCTCCCCAGAGCACCAGGTTGTGTGCGGTGATGTCCTCTTCCGTCACCTCTGTATCGATCTTCTGGCGCGCCACACCGCGAAACTGTTTCCGCCAGTGATTCACCGCATGCGCCATTTCCGCATCCACCCAAGATTTCGATTTCTCTGAGAACCCGTCGCCACTTGGCGCCACCATCAGGAACGAATCCATGAAGGCATCATCGATCGGCCCTTGAAGACCTGGCCGTTTCGTGAGGCCACTTGGAGAGCTAGACACGCGCTTCCAAACCGCCTCACTCTTCTCCAGGTGCACTCGGAACGATCCATCCGATTGAACCTTTCCACCATCCACGAGAACGCCATCGATCTCGATTACGGTCGGGCCTACCATGTCCAAGTGCGGCTGCCCCGGCGGCAGATCTATCGTCAGGGCCGTCACATTGCTCGTCTTCACTGCGATCTTCCCTTCAAGAATCTCCGCATCAACCCTAGCCCGCTCCCAGTGCTCGCCCATGCCGTTCACGGAGATCCATCGCATGGTCGGATAACGCAGCGTCCACGTCGTGAAACGGATCCGCTTCGGCACGCGATCCCTTCCCTGCGCAGCAATGGCATCGATCCGGCGCTCAAGCTCTTTCTTAGTGTCAGGATGATACTTGTGCCCCATTCCTTCTCCTATCAAATGCACAAGACCAATCCCTTCCTTCTCCAGTGCCGTCTCCATCACATCTGCCGCCTGCTTCTGTTTATCGATCTCTCCGCTATAGGCAACAGTCGGGCAATGCGCGAGATTGATCGCCCAATCCGTGCAATCGTACATGTGCCAGAGTTTCTTCTCGAACCACGTCGGCCTCAGCGTCTCATTCTGAAAGACCTTGAGGAAATCTGGCGTCTCCGAAAACCCAGCGCCAGGAGCAGCAGCCGCCCAGCGCCCCGGGTAGTGCACGGCAAACTGCCAGCACGCCGCCCCACCCATGGAAAACCCGCGCACCAAGACCCGATCTTCATCGATGCGATACTGCTCTTTCACTTTCTCTAAAGCCTCTAACAAATCGATCTCCCCAGCAAGCTTGTTCGCATTGCAGTAGCGTCCATACAGATGCAGAACAATCGTATCCTCAGGCGTGAATTGCCCGGGTGATGTCTGCCGTTGCCGGATGAAATCAAGTTCCGAGAGCTTCTCGCCACGCCCATGAAACCAGCAATCGAGCCGATACCGATGCGGGCCCTTCGCTTGATACGAATCCGGCACGACCAGTCCATAGGGTTGCACGGATCCATCGATCTTCGATTCGTAGCCTCGCGCCACGAGACCAGACATCCCAGTCCATGAAGGCTTGCCCTCTTTCAGCTCTGACACTCGCCTCATCCCTTGCTCAAGCAAGACCTTGGCCACGTCAAACTCCTTCGGCTTGTAGAACTCTCCATGGGTCAGCGCCACACGCACCGCCTTCGCATAGATCGCCACATCTGGCAGAAGCATTAAACGCTCTGGATCCTTGACCGTGGCGATCTCAATCTCAAGAGCGGCCAAGCCAGCGGTCAATGAAGCCCGAACATCATCCGGAACCGCAATCCCTGGCGGAGGCACCGGACGGACCGCTGACTCAGAGTTGTCCTTCTCCCCATCAGCAAACGTGATACTTGAAAATCCTAACTGAACGAAAACTGAGAGAATGAGAACACCTTTCACCTCTCCAGATGAATCACGTTTCTCCCCTCAAAGCGATAGGAAAGCGCCGTGGTCAATCAATCTCGAACTCCACACCATCCTGATCTCGGACAATCGCCTTGCTCGCAGCCACTTCAATCAAAGTATATCTGAACTCGGGATCTCTTGAGATCTTGAAAGAAGCCCCCTGCTTCACCGCAAACTCCGACTTGTCATAGGGATCGCTGAACCGCACTTCTTGAGCTGGCATCTCCCAGACCTGCCCTTTTACCAGAGTCTCGTTCACTCTGCCAAGACCATCGGGTTCAACATAGCTGATCGTCACCTCAGAGGCGTCCTTTGGAACGCCTTTCGCATCCACCCCTTTCCTCTCCTGATAGGCCTCCAAGCGAAACATGTCTTTAGGCCCAAAAGGCTTATGCATCCCCATCAGCATGTCCTTCGAGGGAAACTTCTCTTTCGAGACAAAATCGATCTGCCAGACCTTTCCATCCACATCCCCTCGAAAGATCAGCTTCAAGTCCGACTCGATGATGGAATCAAGACCAAGCTTCGTGATCATCGGCGGATGACTGTCAGGATCATTCGGATCGGTCTTACCCTGCCATTCTTCCAGATGGGTGAATAGATCACCGTCAGGATCAAGTGCGCTCAACATGGGATCCATCGCGGGCAATGCATGCTCAGCAATCCAAGCACTCGATATGGGAGCGTGACTCAACCTTCTCAACGTCGCCCCGTCGACCTCCAAGATAGGTTCCGAGACGAACAAATGATCGCCCTCCCATTTCAACGATTCACGAAAGATTCGGGAGGCTTTGGTCAATTCCGCCAACCCTATCTCAGGCATGGCCTTACTTCTCTCCGCAACCTGGGAGACAAGAATTTCGTCGAATTCTAAGTTTGTCAGGACAGCGCTCCCCAACAAAGCAACTGCTGCCACGGTGGCAACCACGAGCAACACGATTTCATAACGCTCCTTAAGTTTCTGAACAGTCATGCAGAAACCTAGGAACGCTAATCATGTAGCGCAATTTTTTTTTAAACACACGCCATATCCATACAGATCGACACGAATGGGTTCGTGTGGGACGATTGGCCCATGGAATTGCTACGGCTGACGATACTTGCATGGCTCGTGCTTGGAATCTGCGTGGGATGCGACGCAACCGACGAGGCAAAGCCCTATCGCCCGACGAAGAAGTCCATGGAAGCCATAGCTGCCAAGTTCCCCTTCAAGGACACGGATGGGCTCGAAGCCTTAGCAGGCTACATTCTGAAAGGATTCGCAGCCTCAGCAAATCGAAAGCTCACGAAGGATGCTAGGATCGATCCTATCTACCTACTATTCACCTGAAGACTACGCCTTTGGCCTCAGGTTCTTAGATGGGGAGTTGGCTAAGTCAGCAACGGAACACAAAGAGCAGCTCATCTTCAAAATCGCTTTGGATGCGCTCATCGATAAGAGAACGAAAGGCGGCCTAGCGAAAGCCTACCAGATCGCGCATCGGCCAATCATCACACCCTATTTGATCTCATCCTAGCGACCGAGTTGATTTGGCACTTTGATATATACAAATTGCCTGATCGGATTCCATCCAAGATCTCGAGGCAAGGATGGGATGCTCTCAAGGACAGCGAGTCCCTCTGCTATC
>JBLHHN010000428.1:0-5233 GCA_047616785.1 Verrucomicrobiales bacterium | reverse complement strand
ACAATTGACAGGCGAGCTAATAGATCTCAGCATCGAGCTGTCGAAAGGGAAGATGGCCCAACTACGAAATCAGCCAGCCGACTCATGAGAACTTCCCACTCACGAGATTTAACGTTAGTCTCGATAGTTGTCCGATTATTGATAAAATAAGACCGAATCACACAAGACGGTTCCCAGCCGAACGGTAATTCTCAAGGTAGGTATATGGGTTAAGGGTTTTCCCTGTATGCCTAACTCGCTCTGGTTGTCCTCCATTTGGGCAACCAGGGCGTCTTCGTCATTCTCCTTGAGCCATCAGCCATTCGACGATGGAGGTGTCAGCAAGTCTGATCTTCTCTGATGCACCGCTTGCGGTATAGACCTGTTGGGTCAATTCTGGCACCGCAGATTCTCCTCCCAACCACAGAGGGTGCGGGGCGCAGAGACCCAGCACGGCAGGGAGATCTCCATACTTCAGGGCTCCTGGAAGGAAGTTGGCGTCTCTATAATCTGTGAGGTTCTGAAAACGAAAGCCCCCTGTGTCTACTGCGATGCGAGTCACTTCATCCTTGGCAAGAGCACAAGCAGCAGCCACCCAGGGTCCGGCACCATTCACACCGACCACTGAGATCGTTTCCGCATCTGGGGACGTCGCTCCAATGATAGTGAGAATGTCATGCACTCGTTGAGCGAAGAGCGTGTCGTTGTATCCATAACTATAACCCGCAAACTCACGCGGATTCTCGACCGTCCGATTTCGATCGAGTAGTGTCCCCTCCTTCGAAGACTCGCCTTGCCCGAAGAGATCAGCACAGACCAACGGATGACCGGCTTGTAGTAGTGGCAAGAGATCAGCATGGATGGAACCATCTTCTAGCAGAACAGCTGATTTCCCCTTGCCATCCAACCAAAGCACGAAATCATCTGAAGGGTTCCCCTTAGGAATGAGCACGACGATGGGGATCTCTTCACCTTGATCTGCCAATTGTAACTTGCCTAGGGAAAGCTTCGCGACTTCGTGATCCTCCTGACGCACAGACTCTTGCACGATGCGATTTTTATCTGGGACCACTCTGCCAATGATCGTACCGAATGCTTCGCCTACAGTATTTCGATAATCGCTCGCCGAAGCTATCAAGCCGCCAATCTGCTTGTCCGACGCCTCGGCCAGAGCCTTGGTGAGCTGGCGCTCAAAAGCTTCGCCCCCCTCAGGTTGAAGATGTTCGGCATTCCAGACGGCATGCTCCTCCGGAGTGAGCATGCGGAAATCTTCTTCAACGATCGGATCTTCGTGACCTAACTGAAGGTGCTTGTTGAACCACTGGTACATCAATGCCCGGGTGACGTAGTTGTAGTTGTGTGGGAAATGTGTCAGGGACTTACAGGCCACATCGTCTTTCTTGTGATAGAGTTGATAGAGGTTCTGCAGCTGGGGATAGCCATCAGTCATCATGGCTTCCGTCCAATCATCGGCAGCGGTCATCGCTTGAGGCCTCGGAGCGAAGAGCCCTGTCAATTCCACATTGCCCGTGCCAATGCGTAGCAACGACGTGTTCTCACAAGTACATCCTCCCTGCATCGAGGTAGAAACCATGCCTTGAGGAAATGCGACCATGGGCCGAGGATCAATGGCGCAGAGGAGAATCGTTTGTGTTCCGCCGCCACTACCTCCAGTCACGCCGATTCTCTTTGGATCGACATCGGGAAGCGATTCCAGGAAATCAAGTGCTCTGATAGAATTCCACGCATGCAAACCTAACACACTCTGAAGACGAAGTTCCGCCTGCGCGCTGAAGAGTTCCCAGCTTTCTGGGGTATTTCCCTCCGGCCGCTGTTTGGCGAACTTATGAGCCACCTCCTGCGAAATCTGTTGGTTGTCCGCGTAGCCCATCATATCAAAGAGAAACGTCACGCACCCCATCCGGGCCAATTGCGCGCAGCGAGCGACTTTGGGGAATCTGCCAGACTCTTCGAAACGCTCAGCTCCCACGACGATGTGATTCTTAATCCCATCGGCTCCATGATCCTGAAGCCGACCGCCATGACCATGCGGACTGAGAACGGCAGGAGCCTTTCCTTCCACTTTCTCAGGCCTGAAGAGAAGTCCTGTAACAAAGAATCCTGGCAAACTCTCAAAGTAAACTTTCTCTACGGTGAACCCATCGCGAATCACCTTGCCGTGAATCACTGGGTTCATGGGCGTACGTTCCGGCATAGGCCAAAGCCCCGTGGCCACCAGGACGCGCTTGCGCAAGAAGGCAGCGCGTTTCTCCCAGGCCGCCCTTGTCTTCGGCTCGGCAAAGGGAAAGTGCCCGTTCAGGTCTTTCAAAGGTTCCAGGCGACGATCATTGGGCAAGGTCCCCTCGGGATAAATGCGAGGCGCTCCATGGAGCGACGCCAGGCATGCCCCCATAACTAACAGATATCGGATAGCAATTCTCTTCATGCTTTGAACCATACGGAAGCCCATGCCCTCATGGCAATCCTTCTTGCCCGTCGATCCGCTCAATGTTACCCCTTGATGCATGCATGATCCTGGTGGCACTCCTGGAGGACTTCAGAAATTTGGATTGGGCCTGCTTCTATCGGCGGTCTCGCTCTACTTCTTCTTCGATTCGGTCCATGTGGCAACGCGGGAAGCAGGCTTGATCTCGGGATTGATGGGCGGCCGATTTCAAACGACCTCCATGGGCATCATCTTCCTGCCGTTCTTCATCGGGATCGTAGCGCTCTTCACCAATGCGAAGATGAAATGGGCTTGGATCGTCACCTGGATCGGTCTTGCCATCATCGTCATTGAGATCCTCAGTCGAATCTATTTCCTTATGAGCATGAAGACTTCCCATCTCTTGATCATGATCGTGACCTTTGCGGCGGGTGCCGGCTTGATGTTGCGTAGCTATCGAGATGAAAGCGCTGCTCAAAAGAAATCGAAGCCCGACGAGCGATCCTAACTAATGCGAGTGACCAGAATAGTGCCGGACATCTCCCGGTGAGGCGGGCTGAGCAGCTTCGTTGGCCCTGGCAAATGGAGAGACGACGCGCGGTGGAAGAACTACGGCAGAGCAATGGGGGCATGGACCTGGCTGGCCGTTGTATGCTTTGGGATTCGAGATCGTCAAAACGACGCCACACGAAGGACAGGCAAACTGTATTGTGGGCAACTGCCCCACATAGTGTCCACTAGGCACGCCTTCCGAAGGCGCTGGTTCATGAGCCTGCCGTATAGGACGTTTGGTCCCAGGCGCGCGAGGCAACACCGCGACCTGGTCTCCATGACGAGAATTCGGGAATCCTTCGCCATGTTTCCGCGGCATTGTTGGAAGCGGAGGCCATTCAGGATCGTTCTGAGACGACCTGAGTTGACTGACAATCGCTTTTGAAAGGGCAGCAGGCTCCAACCGCTCTCCTTCCTTTAGCTGGATACCAGCTTGGGAAAGCGATCTGAAACCAGGGACTGCAGGTAATCCGTTATCCATATTCTACACAATATCCGTACGATAATGATGGGGGCTGCACAACTCAATTCACCAGTTAATTAGGGTATTCCTAGTTATCAAGATCTCGTAAGTAAACGGGAACTCTTTGCAGTTCCTGTTTGAATGCTGAGCTGGTTTCCCCTCCAATAGAGACTCTTATGGAAGATTCTTCCTCGCCATTTGTGCGTCAGCAGGTCGATTGGGGCGCTGCGATTCGAGCGGCCTTTATCGGGGGCGCCACATTTCTCCTTCTCATCCAGGTCTTTCAACCGGGGTTCAGCCCTGAGATGATGGTCCGCTACTTTGCCTCGATCCTCTTGGGCAATGAGATCCTCGCGGCATCGCCGGACAATCCGCTAACTTGGCGTGCCTATTTGGGAATGGGCCTCTTTCACTTTGCCGTCGCCTTTGCGTTCACAGCGGTGGTGGCGTTTGTCGTGCATCACCGGGGCATCTTACTTTCGATGCTGGTCGGCGGAATCCTCGGTCTCTGTCTCTACGGAATTAACACTTACACCATAACGAAGTTCGTACCGCATTTCTTTATCTTGGAATCTGGCTTCTTTCTGGCCACCCATGTCATCTTCGGCGCCCTCGTCGGGGCCATCTATGAAGCTCTTGAATTTGAGGTGTTTGTGGATGCCTCTGGCAATGTCATCAACTTGGAGAACCCCGACGTCGCATGAGCCGCTCCCGCACTGTCCAAGGCTATCGTCCCCGATCTTTCCGCCCACGGGGTGGCCGCTCGATGGGCAAGATCAGGATCATCATCGCGCTGGTGATCGTGGTATTCACAGTCATTTCCGTCATGGGGAAACGCGTCTACAACCCAGTGAGCGACGAGAAGCAATTTGTTAGCACCACACCGGAACAGGAAGTCGCCCTGGGGCTGCAAGCCGCGCCGCAAATGGCCCAACAACATCAGACCTCCTGACGTAGCAAATCCGCTGATTGCGGCAGGAAACTACTAGTAACACCGATTTTGGCCCATTTATCGATAATTTTCACAGATTCCCGCATTATAGAGAAATTCCATATCCTTATTCTGAAAATAAACAGTAATAACAACAATGATAGAATCTGAATCGGCGGAACACCGCCTTAATTTATCGCTACGCTAACCTGTTGACAGTAAAAGGATCGAAATGTGCTTATGATAGTTCAGGCAGTGCCTCAATCCTATGTCAAGAGGTCTGAACATGGCGGCGAGTATCCCGACCGACAGTTGCAGGCATTGATCGATCAAGTCGGTTGGCGCTTGATCAAGGCTAATCCTGACATTTTGAAAACGCATCCATGGGAATTCGAATTCACCCTTCTGCGAGATCCTCAGACGGTGAATGCCTTTGCCCTCCCAGGAGGACAAACATTCATCACTTACGCGCTCTTTTCTCAGCTCAATGCCCAACTTGCAGCGGCGGGCGAAGCACAGCTCGATGAAGCCCAACTCGCCGGTGTGCTAGGACATGAGATCGCTCATGCCGTGGCACGTCATGGTGCGCAGCGCATGGCCAAGGACGGGTTCAAGCGCGGGCTCATAGGTGCGGTGGTGGCCGCCTCAGGAAGCCCCGAGATAGGGCGTGTCGCCGAAGTTGTCGGTTGCATGGTGGGAATGAAATACGGTCGCGATGATGAGTTGGAGTCGGACCGGTTAGGCATGCTTTTCATGGCCAATGCGACCCACGACCCACGACCCACGACCCACGACCCACGACCCACGACCCACGACCCACGACCCACGACCCACGACCCACGACCCACGACCCACGACCCAC
>JBLHHN010000427.1:0-5233 GCA_047616785.1 Verrucomicrobiales bacterium | reverse complement strand
TTCATTCTTCTCACCGACAGAAATATTCTTTTCCTTATCCGAATTGCCCTCTTTTGTATCCATAAAACACTGTAAACCAACAAGTTACAATGTACAACACTTATCTTACGTGAATAATTCAGGCTAGTATCACCTTGGCCAGTCCAAAATAGATGATCAATCCTGTCGCATCCACCACCGTGGTGATGGCAGGGGACGCGACCACGGCGGGGTCTTGTTTCAAGGCTCTTGCTAGAATCGGAAGGGCTGCCCCAAGGATCGTGGAGGTGGTCACTTGAACGGTAAGCGAGATCGCCACGATCAGTGCTAGTTTCCCGGTGTCCATTGGTGCTGCCCCTTGTTCTGGCATGATCATCATCACTAGAGGCGTTGCCAAAGCGACAAAGATTCCGAGAAGAGTCCCAATGCAGAGCCCAATTCGAAGCTCTTTCCACACTGCGCCGAGAAACTCTCTAGGTTCGAACTCGCCTAACGACATTGCGCGAATAATCGTCGTCGCTGCCTGGGCACCGGTATTGCCTCCAGCAGCGACCACCATGGGCATGTAGAGCGCTAACATGAACCACTCGTTGAGCACGTTTTCAAAGGAAAAGATCACGTAGCCCGAGACGATGGCGAGAAATGCTAGTCCTAGTACCCACACGAAGCGCTTGCGGAAGTGTGAGAGAACGGATGTTTCGAGATAGTTGGTCTCATCTTGAGGACCGGCGATCCCGGATTGGCGCTCCAGATCCTCTGTCGATTCTTCCTGGAGGATCTCCATGGCGTCATCATGGGTGATTACGCCGATGAGCCGTGAGTCACTGTCCACGACGGGCAAGGTGACCATGTCGTATTTCAACATCATGTTGGCCGCCTCCTCTTGGTCCGCATTGGCTTCCACCGCGATCAACTCAGAGGCCATGATATCTGAGACCTTCAAGTCATGCGCATTGAAAGTCAGATCACGCAGGCGGACTTTGCCGACGATGTGCTGTTGATCATCCACGACGTAGATGCGCGAGAGGATCTCCGTTTCTTCCTTCTGCTCGCTGAGAGATTCGATCGCTGCTTGAAGACTCATGTCCTTGCGAATTGTCGCGTAGGCCATGGTCATGCGGCCGCCTGCGGTGGTCTCTGGATACCTCAGCAGTTCTTCGGCTGTCTCTTTAGTCTCTTTGTCGAGCAGGTTGATGTAGCGCTCGCGATTCTCCTCCGGCACGTCCTGGAGAAAGTCCGCCAGCTCGTCATCCCACATTTCCTCCAGCGCTTCACGTTGATCGGATTGAGGAAAGTGTTGGAGAATGATGTCTACCAGGGGTGCTGGTAGGTGAGGAAGCATGTCCTCGAAATCATCGCTCGTGAGCCTTTTCAGAAGCGCCGTCTGATCCTCATCCTCAAGTTCCTCAAAGGCCTCAGCCGCATCCTGCGTCGGCATGATCTCCAACAATTCACGAAAGGAATCAGCATCACCGTTAGGAGTGAGGCTCCAGAATCTTTCTTTGAGGTCTTCCGTGGATTCCTTCATGGCGACGCAGTGGACTGGTGGAACCTACTCAGTCATTGTAAACCTGTATTTGGTTTGACGGGAACGGCACTTGAGTCCCAGGTATCTTGTAGTAAGTAAGCCACCCTATGCGCACAAAAGCATTCTGCGGCCTCGTTCCGCACCCAGATCACGTCAATGGCGTGGCTACCGTTCCTTACGATGTTGTCAACACGGAGGAGGCTCGAGCCATGGCCGCTGGGCGACCTTACGATTTGCTTCATGTGGACCGGGCAGAAATCGATCTGCCGGCAGACACGGATCCTTACAGTGAGATCGTCTACAAGACCGCTCAGGCCAAGTTCCAGGAACTCCAAGCCGAAGGCATCCTTCAGCGCGAGGAAAAGCCATGCATCTATGTCTACGAGCAGATCATGGGCGGACATCGGCAGATCGGCATCACACTTTCCTGTCACATAGACGACTATGAGGACAATATCATCCGCAAGCATGAGAAGACGCGGCAGGTGAAGGAGGACGACCGCACGAACTTGGTCGATTCGCTTTCTGCACACACCGGGCCGATCTTTCTCACTTACAAAGATCGTGCGGGCATCGATGCCAAAGTGGCTGAGATTGTGAAAGGAACGCCCGTCTACGACATCAAAGACGAGCGGGATGTGGAGCACCGTGTCTGGCGCGTGACGGATAGTGATGCTTTATTAGGAGAATTCGCCGAGGTTCCTTTGAGCTATGTTGCCGATGGGCATCATCGCAGTGCCAGTGCCTGGCGAGTGGGTTCCGAACGCCGTGCCAAGAATCCGAATCACACCGGTGACGAATCTTACAATTGGTTCCTCGGCGTGCTCTTCCCAGCCAGCCATTTGAAAGTCCTCGGCTACCATCGCGTAGTCAAAGACCTTGGTGATCTCACTAACGAACAATTCCTCGACCGTCTCAGCCAAGTTGCCAAAGTCGAGGCCAATGGCCAACAAGATCCTACCGAGCCAGGTCAAACCTGTCTCTATCTTGATGGGCAATGGTACACTCTGACATGGCCCGAGAACACGTCGGAAAGCCCGATCGAGAAGCTCGATGTCAGCGTCCTTCAGCAGCTCGTGCTAGAGTCCATCCTTGGCATTCAAGACGTGCGCACCGATAGCCGGATTGATTTCGTCGGTGGCATCCGAGGCACCGGCGAGCTCGAGAAACGCGTTGGATCTGGAGACTGGGCAGTGGCCTTTTCCATGTATCCCGTCACTGTCAATCAGCTCATGGAGATCGCGGATGCCGACGAGATCATGCCACCCAAGAGCACGTGGTTCGAACCGAAGCTGCGCTCCGGCCTCTTCATCTATACGATCGACTAACGCATGTCTCACGAGCAACATCGCGACCTCCTTTCTGCCGATCTCAAGAGGCTTGAGAAGCAGCTCACGCGGCTTTGTCAGGATCGACTGACCCTGACGGATTCTCAACGGTTGCGTGTGTTGGACGTTGCCTGCGGGGAGTGTTTCGAGGCCGAGACTTTGCAACGCGTGCTTCGAAAGATGGCTGCTGAAGAAGGACGTGAACGCGACCTCGCAGTTGATTTCATAGGTGCGGACATCCGAGAAAGCGAGATTGCGCGCGCCGCCGAACGTTGTGAGAATGGGGAGGATGGCGTTGACTATCGCTTTCTCGTCAAGGATGGTCAGAAGCTCACTCGAGATGCCGATCTCGCTGAGGGATTCGACGTGGTCTTCGTCCGGCACCAGAACTATTATTTAGGCGGAAAAGAATGGCACGAGATCTTCGAGCAGAGCCTAGAGAAATTGGCTCCTAACGGAAAGCTCATCATCACTTCTTATTTCGATCATGAGCACGAGTTGGCCAAAGACGCCATCCAGAAAGTCGGCGGCGAATTGATCGATGACATCGCCAATCGCGAAGCGCGGGCCCTGGCATCCAGGGGCAAGCACGTGGATAAACGTCTCGCCATGTTTCGACGGCGGGATCACTGATGGAATTCTCCCGACAGGACTTGCTAGACGCGGGCTGGCGTGAGGATGCTCCCTTTGATGTGCTCCTCCAGGAAGCCGCGCGTTTGATAGAGAAAGGGAACACCGAATCCTCTTATATTCTCAAACGGCTCGATCGTGTCTATGCCCGGCATCAGCCCACCATGGCGATGCGAGAGGAACCTATCGCTTTTGCCGAAGCCGTTGAAGCCACGACAAAGGAAGAAGAGAAGAATCTCAAAGCCGCTCGCCGGACCATGCGTGAACTCATGGCCTGCCCCGTCGTCGAAGCCGGCGCACTCATGCCAGACACGTGTCCGGCTGGCAGTGCGATCGCTTCCATCCCGGTCGGCGGTGCCGTGGCCGTCCGCCGCGCCATCATCCCAGCGGCGCATGGCGCGGACATTTGTTGTTCCATGCAAGCCACCGTCTTCGAAGCTCCTGCGGATGTGTCAGTCGCCTCCCTCATGGATCAACTGGTTGGCGTCACAAGGTTTGGACCAGGCGGACGTCATGCCGATGACTGGGTGGCGCATCCGGTCGCTGACGAAGATGTTTGGGAGAATCCCTTTCTCCGTGGATTCGAGAAATACGCGCGGATGTACTTGGCCGATCAGGGAGACGGCAATCATTTCGCCTTTATGGGAACGTTAGAAGTAGACGAAGCGATGTTAGACGCGTTGTCAGAAGCGGGGCATGGCGACACCTTTCAGGCCCTGAAGCTGAACCAACGTTATCACGTGCTCATCACCCATCACGGTTCGCGTGGCCTCGGCGCACGGGTCTACCAGCGCGGGCTGGAAGCCGCTATCAAACAGACCAAGCAAGTTGCCACGAGCATTCCCGAAGCCGCCGCCTGGCTCTCCATCGCTTCCGATGAGGGGCGGGATTACTGGGATGCCTTGCAATACCTCTCGCGTTGGACGCTCGCCAATCACCGCCTCATCCACGACCGTTTTCTCGAAGCCTTGGGTGGTGTTGATGCTCTGGCGAACTTTGGCAACGAGCACAACTTCGTGTGGCAACGAGGTGATCTCTTCCTCCATGGCAAAGGCGCGACCCCTGCTTGGCACGATGAAGCCGATCGTCCATTGTTAGGCCTCATCCCGCTCAACATGGCCAGCCCGGTGCTCCTCGTGTTGGGTGGCGATCAATCCGATTACCTATCATTCGCCCCACACGGAGCCGGGCGCAATCTCTCTCGCAAAGGCATCATCCGCCAGTTCCGCCAACGCGATGGCTCTCTCGACGAAGACGGCATGGCACGAGCCTTAGAAGAAGCCACCCAAGATCTTGAAGTCTGCTGGTACCGAGGCAAACCCGATCTCACTGAGAGCCCCATCGGCTACAAACCCGCTGCCACTGTGCGCGCCCAGATTGAGTCCTTTCAATTGGCACACATCGTCGCCGATATTCATCCGTTAGGTTCCATCATGGCCGGGAGAGGGAAGGGGAGAGACGAGGAACTTTCCCCGAAACAGCTCCGCCAAATGGACCACCGAGCCAACCGCCGGAAAGATCGCCAGCACCTGCGAGAAGATTGGCAGGGCTTACGCATGAAAGTGCGCTAAGAATATAGCCTGTGCTTTTAATTATAGCTATTATTTGAGGTGGGTATGAACCCATCTTCAAAGTCATTTCCCCAAACACTCACCGACGATCAACTCATTGCCGTCGAGCGCCTCCGCGCCCGCTTCGCGCAGCTCCCAGATGAGCGCATGCCCGGGCGGATCATCCATCGCATCGACGAGGTGGTGATGATTGCCCT
>JBLHHN010000426.1:0-5270 GCA_047616785.1 Verrucomicrobiales bacterium | reverse complement strand
TCAACTATGACAGAAATTTCACCTGGCGGGGATTTCATCCGATTCCGTCACATCCATCAGTCCCCAATCGATGTACTGACCTCCCTCGGTCTGTTGGCAATGAATGGCGATCACATTCTCGCCCACCCTGAGTACTTCGCTTGCCTTGGGTGAAGCGAGGAAATCTTCGTAGCCATTGGTGAAGCCAGTCAACTTGTCGACCTCCACCCCATTCAGATACAATGTGGCATCTTCATCGTGGTGCATCAGATAGTTCAGCTCATGAAAGCCGACGGATTCCAACGTGAACGAACGCCGCAACCAGATCTCTTTCGTCGCCCACTCAGTTTTGACGATGGCGTTCGGAGTCTCCTTGGTTCCGAATCCGGCCGCCCCTTCTTTCCACGTCTTCGCATCAAAGTCAGTGGCGAACCAATCATCCTCAGGCTTGTCCAAAGTGTAGCGCCAGGTCTGCTCGGCATCTTCACTCGTTGGCACCAAGATGTGGCGTTCATAACTTGGGAGCGGTCCATGCACTTTCTTATTCAACTCGCTCATGGCAGCCACATCAAACTTGATACGCTTGCGATCGTAAGTCATGAGACCGTTGACCTCCCCTTCCACATCCGTCGTCTGTGTGTAGATGGCAGCAGCAAGGCCATCACGGATCAAGGGAAAGAGCTTGCGCATGAGGCGCTGGTAGTTCGACCACAGTTCTTCTTTCGTCTGGTAGGTGCGATAACCCCAGTTCCGCTTGTCCCACCAGAGATGCCCTGGCAGCGGCAATCCCAAACCTCCAAACTCGCCTAACACAGCCACGCGATTCTCCTCCAACGGCGGCATGGCAGGTCCCGGATACTGATGCACATCATGGATATCTCCCGTCCCCCGGTCAGTCCAACCACTCGGCCCATCGACCAATCGCGTCGGATCCAACGCCTTGGCCCAGGCAAGGATCTCATCCGTCTTGAATTGCCCCCAGCCTTCATTAAACGGCACCCACACAACAATGCTAGGATGATTGTGCAACGCCTCAACCATCTCCTGATACTCACGGCGGTAATTCGCTTCCGACTCCGCGCTACGCTCTATATCGGGATCATCAGGACCAATGTGCTTGTCACCATTCGGCAGATCTTGCCAGACGAGAAGCCCCTTCACATCACACCAGAAGTACCATCGATCCGGCTCCACCTTGACGTGCTTGCGCGCCATGTTGAACCCTAACTGTTTCGTCATTGCGATATCGTAACGCAGCGCTTCATCCGTCGGTGCCGTGTAGAGCCCATCCGGCCACCAACCTTGATCAAGCGGTCCAAGCATAAAGAGCGGCTCGTTGTTCAGGAGAAGCCGATTGACTCCATTGGCGTCTTTTCCAACGGAAATCTTACGCATCCCAGTGTAACTGATGACCGAATCGACAATGCCGTCATTCTCGTCCATAAGATGCACACGCAAGGTGTAAATGAAAGGGTCATTGGGCGACCACAGACGCGGCTCATTGATCTTTAAAGTCAGGGCTTCTCCCAAAGCGCCCGTCCCCTCCGCCACCTGATCGCGTCGAGCGAGCACTTGCACTCTCACACGAAACCCTTCCGTCGGCCCCTGCCCATTGACCGTCACTTGAAGCGCGCTGGCATCGACATCGGGAACCGTCTTCAGACGAGAAATCGAACTTTCAGGGACCGGCTCTAACCAAACGGTCTGCCAGATGCCAGTGACCGATGTGTACCAGATCCCTTTGGGATCTTTCACCTGCTTGCCTCTCGGCTGATACCCATCATCCGTAGGATCCCAGACGCTCACGACCAACTCCTGCTCTTCACCTTCAATCAGAGCCTCACTGATATTCACATTGAACGGCGTGAATCCACCCTTGTGCTCCGCCACCTTCTTGCCATTCACCATGACCACGGCGTGCCAATCCACGGCGCCAAAGTGTAAAAGCAGCGCGTCCTCTCGCCATGGGTCCGGCACCGTGAAGGGCGTGCGATACCACAATCGATTCTCGCCTCCGACCGCCTTTCCTACGCCAGAGAGCGCAGATTCGATCGCGTAAGGCACGAGAATCTTACCATCCCAGGACTCGGGCTTCGACGCATCCTTCGCCGTGATCGCATAGTCCCACAGCCCATTGAGATTTCCCCAGACTTGCCGGACCAACTGCGGCCGTGGGTAGTCTGGCAGAGGCTTGTCTGGATCCACACCATCTGCCCACGCGCTCATCATCCGCTCACCCGCAGGCTTCCAATCTTGAGCCGATGAGAAGGAGGCCGGAAGAACGCACCAGAACAGAGAAAGCAGGAAGAATCGTCGTCTCATCATGAGGACAACCTTCCGCAAGCGACCCTGCATACGCAAGGCGATTGCACCGACAGCTTACTTAACCTTGAGAGCTAGCGCTTCTGCTTCCTCGACGATCTTGAGAGATGGAAGGCCCTCGACCTTCGAAGAGTTGATGTACTCTTGCGAAACCGTCTGTTGCACGATGCCTTTGAGCAAGCGGCCGAGAATGTCCGCCCCCGTGATGATACGACGATCATCTTCATTCCAATAAAGGATCACATCGTCATCCACGACCAAGTCATCTCGGTGCTCCGCTTCCACTTCCAATTGCGCTAACACTTGATCCAAAGTCGCTAGTGGATCCGTCACCACGATAGGACGGTGGCAATACTCATAAATATCGAGGTCCTCCTCTTCTGAGAACATCCCATACACGTAAGCCTCCGCCTCCAAGACTAGCAAAGGCTCATCCGTCTCTTCATCTGTGATGATCCGCCACTTCTTGTCGTTCTTCTTAAGCGCCGCAATGAACTCATCGTAGCCTTCTTCAGTGCGCTGTGGCACAGTAGGCAGATCAAGACGGACAGGGAAGGCATGGATCGATCCCGGATCAATCTCCTGGCCTTCCTCTATCACTTTACGATCGTCCAGATCAAGAAAGTTCAACGCGCCCTGGCCTTCAGTCTCACCGATTTCTGAGTTCTCTTCGTGAATGTGTTTGTGAAGAATGATCTCAATGTCACGTTCACGCATGAAGTTGGGGCCTTCAGGTCCGATCCAACCGTCCAAGACCAAAGCGCTAGGCTTGGCCACCGGATAGAGGAGGATCTGATACAAGCGAATGATCGGTGCGAGCTTGGAAGCCACCCTCAACGCATTCCGCGAGAAATAGGCCTGCGGCAGGATCTCGCCAAAGAAGGTGATGCCAAACGTCGAAATGAGGAACGCAACGATCAGAAGCTTATCTCCACCAGAGGCGCCCCAAGTCGTCAGGAGCTGGGTCAGCGCCACATTCGCCCCGACATTTCCCCATAGGATTGTCGAGAGCAGGAAATTGGAATCTTTGCGCAGACCCAAGATCTTAATGGCCCCTTCGTTTCCTTGCTCAGCCTCGGCTTCAAGGCGCAATCGTCCCAGCGAGAAGAAGGCCAAGTTCAAGCCTGAGAACATGGCCGACTGGCTCAAACATACAGCCACGGCAAACCACCGTAGAATGTCATACCAGGGCTCCATTTCTAATCCAAGAAGCGAAACGCCTTCATGCGTCCTTCACGTCCCGGGAAATGCCTTTCAAGATCATCATATGCAAATGTAAACTCGCACGAATGAAGCCAAGCGACAACGAAACAACCGTAAAATTTTCAAGGGAGCCAATTATCCGTCAATTTGTTGACCCTCAATCACTTGCAGCCAATCTCTTTCAGATCTGAATAATTGACCCAGCGACGAGTCTAATCCGGCCTTCATGAGGATCATCGCCCTAGCGTTCACTGCCAGCCTCTTCCTCATCACCCCTGCGCCCGCCTTGGAGGCAGGTGCTCCGTCTCAGATCAGCATCCACGCAGAATCGTCCACTCGTTTGCGCCTCGACTACCTGCAGGAACCCATCTTCACCTCTGAAGACAGCCGTTTCTACCCCAGCTTCTACTTGGAAACGAGTGACAACGGCGGGCTCACCTGGACGCGAAACAACACCCCGCTGGAAGCCGCACGTTCGGAGCCCAAGGCAGATTCTCCCGGCCAGCAGAAACGATCCGCCTATGCCATTCGCGAACACAGCCGATCTTGCCGCCTCTTCCGCATCGCCACCGAACTGAACCCCAGCCGCGCACTCGTGGGAGCTGACTTCTCTGGGTTCGATCTCACCGGTGTCGACTTCGGCGGATACAACCTCGCCGGAGCCCACTTCACAGACTCGATCCTTACGGAAGCGTCATTCGTCGGTGCCACCCTCACCGATGCTCTCTTCGTCGGAGCCACCTTGGATCAAACTGATTTCACCGAAGCATCTGGCCTCCGAGCCAACTTCGATTCGAGCCACGGAACCCGGACCGTCTTCAACCTCGCTGACCTCACCGAAGCACGATTCGAGCGAGCCATCTTCTCAAGACCCAGCCTATCCCAAACCAACCTGAGCCAAGCCTTCGCAGAACGCTCCACCTTCCATCTGGCAGTCTTCACCCGCGCCAATCTCGACGATGCCCAATTCAGTTTCACCACGATGACAGGCAGCAACTTTGGATTGGCCACCTTACGGAGAACTCGCTTCACCCAATCCGATCTCCGCCTAGTCAACATGGATCGCGCCGTCGCCACCCTCACAAACTTCGTGAACGCCTCCCTGAGTTTCGCAAACATACGACTAGCAGACCTACGCGGCTCAAATTTCAGCAACAGCAATCTCGAGAATGCCGACCTCCGAGGCTCCACGCTCAACGGAGCAAGCTTTCGAGGCGCCAGGCTGAAAGACTCCAAAGGTGTGAACAACTAGAAATAATGGTATCTCTCAATCTCTCTCGCCAGACCGTAGTGGGCTCCGATAGGTCTCCGTTTGCCAAATGGACCTCCTGATCTAGGATGGCCGCCTTAAACATGGCGGACTCTAGAGAACACTTTCACTTTGTAGGCATTTGCGGCACGGCGATGGGTTCTGTAGCGGCGGCCATGAAACAACGCGGACACGTCGTGACCGGTTCCGACGCCAATGTTTACCCGCCCATGTCCACCTTTCTGCTAGAACAGGGCGTCGAGCTGACTTCGGGCTATGCCGCAGAGAATATCCCCGCGAAAGCCGACCAAGTCATCATCGGGAATGCCATCAGTCGTGGCAATGACGAGGCCGAGGCCGCCCTCGAGAGGAAGCTCCTTTATGTATCTCTGCCAGAGATTCTCAAAACCGAGTTCCTCCGTGGCAAGAGCAACTACGTGGTCGCCGGCACCCACGGCAAGACCACCACGGCTTCGCTACTCACTTGGTTGATGTTAGACGGCGGCTTGGATCCCAG
>JBLHHN010000425.1:0-5270 GCA_047616785.1 Verrucomicrobiales bacterium | reverse complement strand
TGCTGAGCTTCCAAAAAAATGGAAAGTTTTCTACACCGTTGGCTAGGAATAGGTAAGGCCGGGCTTGCCTTCCCAAGCAGATTGCCTTTATCAACAGGGTCATCTTGCAAGGTGCAACAGCGTTTCAAAGTCGTGGATCGGCCCTCGTCCCAACGTTCTGGCGCTTGGGATCGCGGAGCGATCCACGACAACTAAGCACTATCACGCTGAAACGGCATGGCATGGTTCCTGCGCTGATAGAACTCATGAAAGATACACCCATCCACACTGGAGGTACCGAACCTTCAGGCGACTTCGAACCATTTCAGGAACTGCCCACCATTCATGACACGCATTTCCCCGATTGGAGGCCGAATGTCGACATTGGCGAAACAGCCTCGCACTATGTTATCGTCATTGAACTCGCAGGCGTTAAGCGAGAGGACATCGCGCTGATTTATGAGAACGGCACACTCACCATAGAAGCGCAGGCAGCGTCCTCACAGCACCGCGACTGGAATTGCTTCATGCGCGAGGAACGGGCCAAGGGACATTGTTGTCGCACCTTTGCCCTGCCCGCAAATGTCGACACTGCCCAACGTCGAGAATCTTACACCGAAGGCCTTCTGCGTATTTGGATTCCTAAATCTGGCGACATCACGGCCATGCCGAACGTGATTGACGCTCTCGAGGAAACAAGAGAACGCCCTATCAAACCCTCTTTAGACAAAGCGATAGGCGATGAACCAACAACCAATGTGCTATAGCCATGGATCGCTCAGCGATCCACGGCTATCAAACCTGCCGTGCGTTCGTCGAATGCTGACACGATTCATGGAGCCTTTTCCGGCTCTCCGTCAGATTGGCTGGGCCTGAATCAGCGAATCCAGAAGAAATCAGGATCATTCAGAGTCGTCGTCGTTACTGATGATCAATGGGTTATGGGCTCCGACTCGGCACAGCATCTCTCCGAAAACCATCGTCCAGACCTGCACCAAAGTTGAGGCAGCGGTTTCGCTAGACTGAGATTCGGTAGTGAAACCGCAAGGCCGCTTTTTTTTCGAGCCTAAAACTGCCTACTGGCCCCTGTCACCCGCCAAAGGTAGGCGAAACCATCCAGCCAACCTGACAGAGGGCCCCTTTTCCCCATGATCCGCCCGAAGTCTTCTGTTTGGAGAGTGACTAGTTTTGGATTGGCGGACTCAAGCAATTTCAGATAACAACCCGTGTATCGTGCATGAGCGTGCAATGCATCGTGCATGAATCTGGATGATGAAGTGACAGTGCAACACCGTGAAGGAGCAATCCCGCATTATGCCCGATTTCAAGGTGAGCCACAGCCAAACTGCACGAAATGGATCATTCAGTCACTTCGATAGCGATGATGGGAAACAAGTTTGTCTTGTTTACCGTCAACGCATTAGATGGCTGGCAGAAGGAGCTGGCACGGAACCCGCTTTGGTTAGGCGCTGAATTCCAACCGAAACCAATACTACTATGAAACAAACGAAACTGATCGCTCTGCTTGGCGCCACTGCTGCCATGCTCACTCTATCTTCATGCGACGTGGACAAGACTCAAGAAGGGGAACTGCCTAGTGTCGATGTCGAAGGTGGGCAACTTCCGAAGTACGAAGTGGATGCGCCCGACGTGGACATCACGACGAAAGAGAAGACCATCACAGCTCCCGACGCCGATGTGACGATTCCGGACGACGACACAGATGCGAATCATCCTAAGAGCCAATAATCTCCTCTCAACACGAAAGGAACAAACACTATTGTTGGATGGGCATTGGTGAAGGACCACGAGAATTGTATCAGGGACTTACGCGGAGCCATCTGCACAACAGAGGCCGACTATAGCGACGCAGGCATTGGTGAAGGACCACGAGAATTGTATCAGGGACTTACGCGGAGCCATCTGCACAACAGAGGCCGACTATAGCGACGCAGGCACCCCCGATTTCCTAACCGGACTGATTCAGTCCCATGAACAGAGTGCTTGGAGGCTTCGCCGACCCTTTTTCTAACACCGTAATAATTCATGGATCAGGGACTGATCCGTGACTTATGCCCTAACCAATGGATCTTCTCTACATCTTACTCGTCCTCCTGCTCGTAACACGCGTTTGCGGCGAGTTTGCCGTCCGACTAAAGCAGCCTGCACTCGTCGGTGAACTCATTAGCGGTATTCTGGTTGGCGTGGTCGTAAACCGCTTTCACAACACTTTCCCGATTCTCTCAGAGGTCACCGAGAATCCGGTATTCACCAGTATCACGGATCTCGGCGTCTTCTTTCTGATGTTGCTAGCGGGACTGGAAATGCATCCCAAGGAACTCATCAAGTCATCCGGGAGCGCCTTTGCGGTGGCGCTCGCAGGGTTGATCGTTCCGCTTGGCGCGGGCATTACATTAGGGATGTATGCCTTGCCTGAGTCGGAGTGGAAGACCGCGCAGGTGATGTTCCTTGCCACGGCCATGGCTATCACTGCCATCCCCGTGGCCGTCAAAGTCCTCATGGACATCGGCCAGCTACAGTCGAAAGCTGGCAAGATCATCGTTTCCGCCGCTGTATACGACGATATCTTTGGCTTGGTGCTGTTAGCCATCCTTACGGCTCTTCTTCAAACCGGTGAAGTCCCTTCACTGGTGGGCTTTGCCACACTGATAGGGAAGGTGGTATTGTTCTTTATCGCCGCGACGTTTCTCGGCTGGTATGCTCTGCCACGTCTGTCGAAGTGGTTGAAGAAATTGTGGGTCGATGAGATTGAGTTCAGCGTGCTTCTCATCATGGGCCTCGCATTCGCCATGCTTGCCGAGGCGTTTCATTTGCACTTCATCCTTGGAGCCTTCTTGGCAGGCCTCTTCTTCACCGGTCGTACGTTTGGCACCAAGATCTTCGATGATGTGGAGAGCAAGGTCACGGCAATCTCCTCCGGTTTTCTGGCGCCTGTCTTCTTCGCTTCCATCGGTCTGCATTTGGATCTCAGTGCGGTGACGGCCATACCGTGGTTCGTCCTCGCCTTGGTGGCCCTAGCTATTCTGTCGAAGCTCATTGGAGCGGGTGTCGCTGCGCGTCTAGTCGGCTTGAAGCGTGATGACGCCATCGGCGTGGGCATCAGCATGAGTGATAGAGGCGCAGTTGAACTGATCATCGCAGACATTGCCTTGCGTGCTGGCTTGTTCTCGAAACCGACTCCGGTTCCCCCTCTCGTCGCCAACCTCTTCTCTGCCGTCGTCATCATGGCAGTGGTGACAACGCTGATCATGCCCATTGGTGTCCGCGTGTTTCTGGGCAATGGTAAACAATGCAAGTAATTTAACATGATATGCCCTGGTGCTAGCATATACCTTCTCTCTGCGTCGCTTCCACTCTGCGCTCAGGACACGGCCCCTCCCGAAGACGGCGAGGTGGCCAACGTCTCCGCACGTATTGATGATCTTGACGGACTTTACCCCGCTATAATTCAGTAATTCCACTCGCTGCATCCTTAAAAACAAGGTTAAAAAGAGCCCTAGCGTTGTGTGAATTATTCCAAACCAGTGGCGTATGCTAATTTCAAGGATTGACCGGCATTGGTTTACGGCTCTGTTGCTAGAGATCTCTTGTTATTAGTGACAGTCCTTACGATTTCCCCGAATTTCCAGAATCCTGTAGCCATCCAGAAGGAATAACAAGAGTAACGTTAACTCCCTGTTTTTCAGGGACTTGGATCCGAATTCATCCGTCGTCATCGGGGTAAAACCCGTCTTGAATTGGTGATCCATAACATATGCATTGTAGGGCAGTTAGCGTGGCACGCGCAAATCGCAGCCATGGCGGAATAGAGGTTGCTCCTGACGTGAAGGTGCCCGTACTTTGCACGGTGCATCTTGCGATTCGCAACGTCGGCCGACGTTGTTGCCAATGGATGTAGCTTGAGGGCAGCCTAACCGGTTTGGCACGGAGATCGCAATGCAATAGTCTAACCAACTATGAGTAGCAAAGATCAACTTATCCAACTGAAGCAGTTCACCAACGTAGTCGCTGACACTGGCGATTTCGAAGCGATGAAAGAGTATCAGCCGCAAGACGCAACGACCAATCCTTCCCTCATTCTGGCAGCCAGTCAGAAAACGGACTACGGACACTTGGTCGACAAGGCCGTGGCGGATCATCGATCGAGCATTTTTTCAGGGGATGACCTGGTCACGAGCATCATCGACCAGATTCTCATCCTCTTCGGTAAAGAGATCCTCAACATCGTTCCAGGACGCGTTTCGACGGAGGCGGACGCGCGCCTATCCTTCGACCGTGAAGGTTCGATTGAGAAGGGCCGGGAGCTAATCGAGCGCTATGAAGCGGAAGGCATCGATCGTGAACGTATCCTCATCAAGATCGCGGCCACCTGGGAAGGGATCAAAGCAGCTGAGGAGCTACAGAAAGAGGCTATCAATTGCAACCTCACCCTCATGTTCTGCCTCGAACAGGCCGTGGCCTGCGCGGAGGCTAACGTTCGCCTCATCTCTCCCTTCGTCGGGCGCATCTACGATTGGTATAAGAAAGAGAACTGTATGGAATACAGCGGTGAGGACGATCCTGGCGTGCAATCCGTTAGAGAAATTTACCACTACTACAAGAAGTTCGGTCACGACACCCAGGTGATGGGCGCGTCTTTCCGAAACAAGGGCCAAATCACCGCACTCGCCGGATGTGATCTCCTAACCATCAGTCCAAGCCTCTTGGAAGAACTGCAGAACGCTGACGATCCCATCGAACGAAAACTCGACGCTGGAGCAGCGAAAGAATCGCAGGTTGATCGCATTCCCAGTGATGAGAAGTCCTTTCGTTTCCGCTTCAATGAAGACGCCATGGCCGTCGAGAAGACGGCGGAAGGCATTCGCAAATTCTCTACGGATATCGTGAGGCTGGAAAAATTGATTCGGGAAAAACTCTAACAACATCGCTCCGCGAATACAGATCAACCCTCAAAGCGCATAAATTTCGCTACAAGTTAGCAAGAATCGCTTAATTTGTAGGGGCGTGAAGTGCGCTAGATTTCTGGACCAGCCGATAAGCAATTGAAACACTATGAAGATGAAAACTAGAAAGCGATACACCGATGAATTCAAGGCCCAAGCGATTGAACTCTCAGAACTTAGGAAGCCCGTTTCTGAGGTCGCCAGCGACTTGGGCATCAGCACGGATCTTGTCTACCGTTGGAAGCGGGAAGTGCCGCAAGCTGCGCAGGGAGGAAGCGCAGGCCAACGAGCCGTAGGCGAGGCGGCCGGAGCTTGACGAGCTGCGCA
>JBLHHN010000424.1:0-5280 GCA_047616785.1 Verrucomicrobiales bacterium | reverse complement strand
TACATAGTTGATTGGCACAATGCGTTGATCGGGCACATGCAGCACTCAGCGCGTGATCCCAATCGCAATTCGCAGTACGGTCGCATCTATCGGATGACCTACCCAGCACGTCCATTGGTTGAGGTGCCCGTCATTGTTGGCGCTCCGATTGCTGCGTTGTTAGAGAATCTAAAGCTGCACGAGTACCGCGCCCGTTATCGCACTCGGCGTGAGTTGCGTGGGCACTCCGCTTCAGAAGTGCTGCCCGCAGTCAAGAAATGGGCGGCGGCTCTCGATACTGAAGATGTGAACTTTGGTCGCCATTTGCTGGAAGCGCTTTGGGTGACTTGGGCTCAGGGCCAAGTGGATACGGATTTGTTAGACCGCTGCCTCAGTGATCCGCGTCATCAAGTCCGTGCAGGAGGTGCGCGCGTTCTGCGTTTCGCACACTATCATATCGATGGAAGCACCGAGCGTTTCCTTAAAGCCGCCGCCGATTCGCATCCGCGCGTGCGTCTGGAAGCGATTGTCGCAGCGTCCTGGCTGGACAACACGGATGGTGTGAAGATCCTCTTCGAAGCCATTCGTCAGCCGTTTGACAAATGGATGGGCCCCTCGATCGAGGCCGCCTACCTCACCCTGAAGCCATACGCCGAAGGGATGGACATTTCTAATAACAAGCAGGCGCAATTGCTGGTCTCAAACAAGATGGAATTGAAGACCAAAGAACCCGAGCGGCCCAAGCTGCCGGCTCTCATGGCGGATGCTGACAAGCAACTTTGGCTCAAAGGTGAGGAAGTCTTTCATCGCGACGCTCATTGCGTGACCTGTCATGGTCCCGATGGCGTTGGTGCGGTCCCTAACATCTACCCACCGCTGGTCAAAAGCGCATGGACGACGGGAGACGAAGAGCGTCTGATCAAGCTGACCTTGCATGGCCTCTGGGGTAAACTGGAGGTCAACGGCAAGACTTACGATCCTCAGAAAGGCGTTCCCCCCATGACCGCCTTTGGCAGTCTCCTCAGCGATGAAGAGATCGCCGGCGTCCTCACTTATGTGCGAAATGCCTGGGGCAATAAAGGGTCTGCGGTGAAACCAGCGACCGTCAAGGCTGTCCGCAAAGCGACGACAGAACGCGGTCCAGGCATGTTTTATAAGCCTGAAGAACTGCTGAAGGAGCACCCTTTTCCGGCTAAGTAGCTTTACAGTAAGAAAGTAGGCCGCGACTGGAGCCTTCCGCGCCAGTTCAATCGATATGCTGGAATCACGGCGCCCTCTAATCACATGGTCTCGCCAATTGGCCGCATTCATTCTCATCACATCTGCTGCTGCGCAGGTGCCGATGGCTGAACTGGACGCGCTCACCCCACCAGGCGGTCAGGCTGGGCAATCGATCCCCCTCCAGGCCCATGGCAGTCACCTTGATGAAATGGCGGGGATCGTCATCTCAGATCCTGAGGTGAAAGGCATTGTCGAGAATGGCCAAGCGCGCTTGGAGATTCCCTTAGGTCTCTCGCCGCGTGTGATCGACATTGCTGTGCAGGGCCGCTTTGGACTTTCGAACCCGCGCGCTTTCACCATCGGTGCGTTTGCCGAGATCGCTGAGAATGGCGATCATGCCGAGCGTGAGAAAGCCCAAGCCCTGGAGTTGGATCAGACGATCAATGGCACGGCGAGTGCGGCGGCCATTGATTGGTTCAGTCTCAAGCCTACGACGACGGATCCGATCATCATCAATGTCATGGCGGAGCGGATCGACTCGCGCATGGATCCAACTTTGGTCCTTTACAATGAGGCTGGTCGTGAAATCGAGCGTCATCACGATATGCGTGGACGCGATGTGACGGTCACGTTCACACCTCCCAAGCCTAACCAAACCTACTTCATCGGCTTGCACGATTTCCTCTACGACGGTGGAACGCCTTATTTCTATCGGCTCACATTGACCAGGGAGTTGCCTGCGGTTCAATTGCCGACTCGGACCCCAGCACATTTGCCAGTCCAAGAACTCGCCTCCGAACCGAAACCCTACGAGACCGATCAAGTGATGGACTCGGTGCCGATGTCAATTCAGGGCACCTGTGTTCAGGGGAAAGATCATGAAATTGATCTGCTTTTGGAGAATGAAACATCCGTCGTTGTCGAGATCTTCTCTGATCGTCTCGGTCACAGCTCGGACTTTCAATTGAGTGTGCATCGCGTCAAAGACGACGGGATGTTGGATGAAGTGGGAGAAGGTGATGACACCAACGATCCTGTAGGGAACAAACGTTTTCAGTTAGGCAGCCGGGATCCGATGGTGACTTTCGAAGCCAAAGCGAAGACGAGCTATCGCCTGCGACTTAGGAACCAATTCAATACGGGCGGCGACTATCGTTTGGAAGTGCGTGTCCCCAAGCCGGACGTCTACCTCATCGCCGCGGCAGAGAAACCTCGAGAGTTGAACAACGCCCTTTCACGTTGGACGCCCATTCTCAGACGTGGCGGCACGGTGCATTGGGAAATTCTCGCATTACGTCGAGATGGATTCAAAGGACCTATCACGGTGCGTGCGGAATCTCTTCCAGAAGGTTTGACGGCACCCGACTTGATCATTGGCGAAGGTCAGCACAGTGGCGCTTGGACGATCACAGCCGGAGCGGAAGCCCCAGCGTTCGCGGGAGCACTTGCCATCGTGGGGGAAATGGAGATCGACGGGAAGAGCGTTCACAAGGAAGCCCATGGAGCCAACTTGCTTTGGACTATTGGTGATTCTAACAATGAACGTTGGGAAAGCCGGCTCACAGCAACGCCGATGCTCACGGTCTTGGCTCAAGAGACGGAGCCTATCGTTCTCACACCGACCGTAACGCAGTATGAAACGTCGGTGGCAGGTAAGATTGAGCTGCCCTTCAAGGTCACGCGTGTGTTAGGACAAGCGGGCAATTTCAAAACGAGCCTTTACGGTTTGCCAGGTCTCAGAAAGTCACCAGAAGCCACCTTCGATCCCGAGGCTGAAGAGGTGAAGCTCACGCTTGATCTTGCCAACAAAGATAACAACAAGTTCGAGCCTGGTGACTACGTGATTCATGCCCGCGCCTGGGAAGGCAAGGTCAAGCATCGCGCCAACCCTGAAGCCGCTGATCGCGCCGAGGCGGATCGCAAGGCGAAAGAAGAAGCTGCCAATGAGTTAGTGGCCGAAGTCAAGGCCCTGGAAGAGAGGAAGGCGACGGAAGAGCAGGTGGCGGATGCCAAGAAACGTCTTGAAGCTGCCAATCAAGCGAAGAATGCTGCCGTGAAAAAAGCGGAAGAGGCAAAGAAGCGCGCCGAGCCTAAGGATCTCACGCACGCGATTCTTTCCAGTCCGATCCATCTCAAGATCACCGAAGGGCCACTGAAGATCGCGGACTTCGAACCTCTCGAACTCGCTGCGGGCAACTCGCAAGAACTCATTCTCAAGCTGGAACGTCTTTATGGATTCGCGGAGGCCGTGGAACTGACATTGACACCGCCAAAGGAGCCGAAGACATTCAAGGAGGTCAAGGCGACCTTGGCCAAAGACGCTGGAGAGATCAAGCTCGCGCTTGAAAGCCTAGCAGATACCAAACCGGGATCATACGAAGGTATTCTCGAAGCGAAACTCAAGTTCAACGGACAGGATGTCACCATGAAACGTCCGGTGCCTTTCACGATCATTGCCCCACCCAACCCCTCATCATGATGATACCGAAGATCACTTTTGCGATACTTGCGCTAACCTTTCTAGCAAATGCTCAGGAAGACGATGCGCTGACGCCTATTTCCATTGCTGAACTCGAGCGTACGGAGCCGGTTGATTTCGCGAAAGAGATTTACCCGCTTTTCAAAGCGAACTGCATTGCTTGTCACAACAGTTCCAAAGCCAAGGCCAAGCTGAATCTGGAAAGTCCGAAGAGTATCTTGAAAGGCGGCAATGAAGGTCCGGCGATCGTTCCTGGCAAAGCCGATGAGAGTTTCCTTCTCAAGGTCGCGGCCCATCAGGAAGATCCGATCATGCCGCCAGAGAAGAACAAGGCCAATGCCGTGCCGTTCACCTCTGAGGAACTCGGTTTGCTCAAGCTTTGGATCAATGAAGGTGCCAAAGGAGAAGCTGTCATTGCCACCGCGACACCTGAATCGTGGATTCTCCCGAACCGAAATGATTATCCCGTCTATCATTTGGCCATGGGGCCAGAGGATCGTTTCGTCGCGGCGTCGCGAGGCCCGCGCGTTTTTCTTTATGACATTCGTCAGCGGATCGCGATGGGCGAGTTAATCGATCCGGCTTTGGAAGGACAAGAACTCTACAAATCGCAGCCTCCTGCGCACAAAGACTTCGTCCAGAGCATCGCTTTCAGCGCGGAAGGTTGGATCGCTACGGGTGGTTTCCGCAATGCCAAGTTGTGGAAGCCGGTTCCTGACAAAAGCTCTCTCGTGCGTGCCATGCCTGAAGCCATCACGGCAATAGTCGTCACGCCGGACGGCGAATGGGCTGCCGCTGGAGATGCTGCGGGACATGTGCTTGTCTGGAAGCCTAACGATGCCAAATTCACGCCGCTCCAAGACAAACTTCACGAAGGCAAAGTCACAGGTCTGACACTGACCCGGGATGCGCTTTGGTTGGGTTCGAGTGGTGTCGACGGGAAGGCTCAGTTGATCACGGTTCAATCGGGAGAGATTGCTCATACTTATACTGGTGGCGAGGCGCTTCATAGCATCAGCCTGATCCCGAGTGCTGAACGCCTTGCCGCGGGTACGGTCTCAGGAAAGATTCTTCATTGGTCGATCAAGAACCGAGAAGAGCCAGTTGCGGAGCTTGCTGGTCATACGAAGACGGTGACCGCTCTCGTCAATGGGCCTTCTCAACCTAACCAAATGGTTTCTGCGAGCGAAGATGGGACGGTCAAGCTTTGGGATGTCGTCGAAGCCAAACTCATTCGTAGCATGGATCATGGTCAGCCGCTTCTTGATGTGAGCGTTTCCCCTAACGGAGAGCAAGTTGTCTCCGTGGCTGCGGGAAAGGCAAAGGTCTGGAATGGGAAAGATGGCGTGCACCTGCGAGACCTTGCGATCACCCCTGAGGCTACTTCGAGGCAGGCGTTTCTCAAACGTCACCACCAGACCAGCGTGACGGTCGTGGAGAATCGCAAGAAGAAGGTGGCCGAACTCGAGAAGGCTTGGAAAGATGAAGTTGAAAAGGCGAAGAAGGCGGCCACGGATCAGATCGCGGCTCAGGCCAAGCGCAAAGAAAGCGATCTCGCTGCCCACAAAGCTAACTTGGCTCATCTTGATGCGAAAGCCCCG
>JBLHHN010000423.1:0-5283 GCA_047616785.1 Verrucomicrobiales bacterium | reverse complement strand
GGCCGGCTGGCCACGAGATCTTTCTTAAAAAGCTTGCCGCTACGCGGATACATCTGTTCATTCAATTTCATCTTTACGCTTCCCGCAATCTCCCAAATCGATGTGCGCTAGGAGTATGAATCCAAGTCCTCTATGGATGCCATTTCACGCACCAACGATTCGATCTGTCCTCCCACAGTTCGACGATTGTGAGGTCTTCGGCATTGTTAGGGTAACGCGGCGTTTCTTGCAGCACGTAGTGGAGAGGATCCGCTTCACCGGGTTGTGCGATGCTGAGGGAGAGCCCCAGGCCTAACTGGCTGTTGCGATTTCCGATCTGCCAGTGGTGAAGGTAGAAATAGTCTTTTGTCATTCGGACGGTGAGTCGTCGGTCGCCGTTGGGACGCGTGGACAGCCGGGCTCGGCGACCGAGGACAAGAGGACGCATTGCGTAGCCATTCCCGAAATGAGCGCGTTTCGCGAAAGGACTCACCGCGGCGGGCCCGTCTTCTGGACCTGCTGTGATGAAGAGGACGCCGGTGTAGCCGATGGTCTGACGTTCTTCGTAGGAACGTGCGTCGATGCTGAGGTCTAACTGAATGGCTGGTGCTCCTTCATTGGCCGCGAGTGAGAGATTGCGAAGATCGACGTTGATGGAGAGATCGGTTTTGGAAGCTTCGACAGTCAGAGACGCTTCTGGTTCACCGACTACGAGCGGATCGACATTCTGTGGGACTGTGCCATTTCCCGCGAGCACGCGTTGCAAGGGCACCTTGGTCGCGAGTGGGAACTGACGAATGGCGTCGAGTTGACGTGTGAACGTGCCGAGGGAGCCATTTTCTCCTAACTGAATGACAAGCGTCTCGCGAAAAGTGCGTGTCTTGATGTCCTTGGGGAGAGTCACGGTGCGTTTGATGACGGCGGGACGTCCGTTGGCGAATGTGGCTGTGCCTTTCGCGCGTTCTTTGCCGAAGGTGATGGTGTAAGGAACGCGCTCGGGAGCGCCAGCGTATGGGTAGAGGGTGGCTTGCATGGGGACAGGCCCATTGTTGTTGTGGAGCGCGTGCTCCTGCCATTCAAGACCGACGCTGGAGAGTGGGGCCATCACATCCAGCCACTCCACACGCCGGTCATTGATGACGATCAAGCTCAGTGGGAGGAGGCCACGGTAGGTGTGTGAGAGTTCAGTAGGAGGCTGAAGTTGGAAGGATGGGGCACGGTTGTTGGATTGGAAACGAATCCCGTCGCGTTGGCCAAGGAGGCTTGGGACAATGAGCCCTCCGAGTTTCAGCTTGGACATATTGCTCAAGGTCACAGTGAGCGTTTGCCCAGCTTTGGTTCCCGATTGGAAATAGGGCGTCCGTGGCGTGGTGGTGAGCGTTTTGAATAAAGCCTTCCCGACGGCTTGTTGTCTTCTGGAGGCAATGGCAGGACGTTTGTCTTGTCCTTGGATCCATTCGACCGATTCTCGGAGGAAGGCATTCCACACCGTCTGAGCGTCATCATTGGGATGAAAGAGGACACTGGCAGGAAAGAGTTGGGGATTGGGATCATGGTAGGGCACGTTTCTTTCCCGTGCCCATTGTGCTAAAGTGACTGATTGAATGCGCGTGCCGAGCTGGAGATCGACGTCATTGTCTGTGAAGGTGAACGCTCGTGGTCCGAGGACGATCGTTTCGCTTCCCTTGGATTTGGCCAAAGCATGCATGCGATCGAAGGCGCGCATCGCCGTCGTCAGATCGAGCCCAGCCGAGGCGTCCCCAGGGCCAGCGCAGAGGATGAGCAAATCAGGATCATTGAGCAATCCCAACGTGGTCATGTATTGCATGAGCTGGAAGACGCCGGGATCGGCGTCGTCGGACGTTGGACAGGTTTCGTAAAGGATCTTCGGGCGTCTCTCTTCGAGGTGCTTGGGATCGTAGATCTCGTAGACGCCGCCCGTATAGAAGAAAGTCGCCCCGAGTTGGCGGAGAAAGGATTGGACCATCGAATTCGGGTCTTTGTCCGCTAAAAGAAGGGGATCGCCGACAAAGGCGACATGGAGGACGCGGCGTTCACTGAGCTTCTTGAAGGCGTCAGGTAGGAGCGCTCGGAAGCGGTCTTGCTCCTCAGCGGGCATGCTGGGCTCGGCTCGGGCTAGGAGCGAGAGCAACAAGCTGAAGAGGAGGCATGCGGCGGAAGTGAGACGAGAAGGCATCCGAGACGAGGTAGGTTGGTCCCGACCATGAGGGCTGAGGGCTTGAGACACAAACGGATCTCATGAGGTTTTTCACTTTCGTTATGGCTCAGATCGCCCTTGAGTATGTTTGGAGGCCGCTTCCAAGGCCGACCCTTCCTAGATAAATGCCCAGCTCTGAACGCTTGTCCGTCTTGAAAACGTCGAAACTCTACATTGGCGGGCGCTTCGTGCGGACCGAGAGTGGGCGCTATCTTCAAGCCAAGACAACGGACGGGGAGCACATCGCCAACTACTGCTGGGCCTCCAGGAAAGATCTGCGAGACGCGGTGCGAGTCGCGCGTGAGGCACAGCCCGGATGGGCAAGTGCCAGTCCGTATCTGAAAGGCCAGATCCTCTACCGCATGGCGGAAATGCTAGAAGACCGTTGTGAGACATTCGTCGCCGAGATCCTACGCCAAAGCGCCGGAGATCGGACGGCTGCAGAAAGGGAGGTCACGGCGGCCGTGGATCGCCTCGTCTACTTCGCAGGTTGGAGTGATAAGGTCACAGCTATCTTTGGCAGTGTGAATCCTGTCAGTACACCTCATTTCAATTTCACCGTGCCAGAGCCGACGGGCGTGGTGGGGCTGCTCTCTCCGGATACGCCTTGCTTGCTAGGATTCGTTAGCATGCTAGGGGCCAGCCTTGTGATGGGCAATGCCATCGTGGCGGTGGTCTCGGAAACGCAAGCCTTGCCAGGAGCGACGTTTGGCGAAGTGCTTGCGACGAGCGATGTGCCTGCAGGGCTGGTCAATATTCTCACGGGCAAACGTGAGGAACTTGCATCCGTCATGGGATCGCACATGGATGTGAATGCGATCGTGGCGGCCGTCAGTGATGTGGCGACGCGTCAAGTGTTAGGAGAATCCGTGGCAACGAATTTGAAACGCATTCACTTTGTGGACATCGTGGAGGACGAAGATTGGTATGGTCAGGCAGGAGAGGATCCCTATCAGATTCTACACACGACAGAAATGAAGACAACCTGGCATCCAGTAGGGGGCTGAGACGATGCGCGCCCTGGTTATCGTTTTAGATAGTGTGGGGGTTGGATATGCCCCAGACGCGAAGCTCTATGATGACGAAGGCGCGAATACGCTAGAGCATCTCTACGCGGCGAATCCAGGCTTCTCGCTTCCTTGCTTGGAACGGTTAGGTCTCACGGCGATCCTCAATCTGAGTACGCAGGGATCTGCGGAGGCGAGCTATGGCTGGATGGAGGAGCAGTCTGCGGGCAAGGACACGACCACCGGTCACTGGGAGTTGGCGGGCGTCATCACGGAGGAGCCTTTTTCCACCTACGCCTTTTTCCCGGATGACCTGGTAAGGGATCTGGAGAATGGCACGGGTTGTCATTTCATTGGAAATGTCGCACAGAGTGGGACCAAGATCATCGATCAGTTAGGCGCGGAACACTTGCGCGCAGAAGCGTTGATCCTCTACACCTCGGGCGATTCTGTCTTGCAGATCGCGGCTCATGAAGATGTGTTTCCGCGAGAGCTTCTCTATCAGATATGCTTGATCGCACGGGATGTGGCGAATCGTTATCGGATAGGGCGCGTCATCGCCCGGCCGTTTGTGGGGACGGAAGGAAACTTCAAGCGCACTTCTGGACGCAAGGACTTCTCCATGGTCCCACCGCCGACGATCCTTTCGGCGCTCTCCCGTGGTGGTGTGCCTACCTATGGGATCGGTAAGATTTCTGACATCTTTGCCGGCGAGGGGATCAATCACAGTTATCCAACGGAATCCAACAAAGAAGGCATGGAGGAGATCGAGCGGCTCTGGTCCAAAGTGAACCACGGGTTTCTCTTCGCCAATCTGGTAGATTTCGATTCCCTCTATGGGCATCGACGGGATCCGAAAGGTTATGCTAAGGCATTGTTAGAATTTGATCGATGGTTGGATGAGTTCAAGCAGCAAGTTATGCCAGAGGATCTCGTCATCATCACGGCGGATCATGGGAATGACCCCACTTGGAAAGGCACCGATCACACGCGTGAACGCGTGCCTCTCATCATGTTGCATCGTGGGCAGCGACATTGCATCGGCCTGCGTCGGAGCTTCACGGATGTGGCTTCGACCCTGACGGAATTCTTCCGGCAACCACGATGGGACCAAGGACACTCGTTTCTCGACTTGTTGACATGAAGACGCTTTTGGCGTTGCTCGTGGGTTTGGTGTTAGGCGGGATTGCTGTCTGGTACATAAAGGAATCCCCTTCGGCGGTTGCACCGGAGCCGCTTAGTCCCGTGGAAAAGCTCCTGGAATCTCAGAAGGAAGTGAAAAGCTTGCCCTTTCCAAGCCTGGTCCATCAAGTGACTGGCAAGCAGGTACTGGCGGCGGATGCGGAGGCGCAGCTTCTTGTGCAGGCCATTCATGACGCCGCGGAGAAGACACGCCACTTTCTCAATGATCCCGATGGACCGGCACGGACCCAGCGTCGGATCAATGAAGTCAGTCGGTTTGCTGAAGAATATTTGATGGAGGCCTTGAATCAAGTTGCCGGGTTGCACTGTGAGTTTCCTACCAATGCCAAAGGAAAGACTCAACGCAGTGGCTATCCCGACCTCAAGGTGACGGACACGACCAACGGGCGCGTGGCCTACGTCGATCCCAAACTCTATGAAGCTGGCAGCGAATCAAGCACCCTACGCACGTTCTATTTCCAACCAAAGCGCGAGACGAGCAAGATATTGCAAAATGCCTATCACTTTCTCGTAGGCTTTCGTCACGATGGGAAAACTGGGGCTTGGCATTTCGACACCTTCAATTTGGTCGATCTGCATGAATTCCAGATTGGACTGAAAGTCGAATTCCAGGGATCCAATCGTGATCTCTATCGGGATGAGCTGATCGTGAAACCACGAATAGATTAGAAAACCCAGCACGAATAGATTAGAAAACCCAGCAAGTGCTTCGTAAAATCTATCTGGGCGCACTAACGACAGAACTCAGTGATTCTTGGATTCATACTCCTAGCGCACATCGATTTGGGAGATTGCGGGAAGCGTAAAGATGAAATTGAATGAACAGATGTATCCGCGTAGCGGCAAGCTTTTTAAGAAAGATCTCGTGGTCAGCCG
>JBLHHN010000422.1:0-5338 GCA_047616785.1 Verrucomicrobiales bacterium | reverse complement strand
ATATCTCCACGGTCATAAACGCCTCGGAACACCAGATCGGCTGAATAACCTTGGAAGTACCTTGCTAGAATTGGGACAGGTTACCGAAGCCAAGAGAGTTCTGGCTGAGGCGAATGAGCTACTGAAAACCTCAGATGATCGTGGCGGCGTCACACTCTCCAACTCAGAGGGCGAAGGAGTTCAAATTCAGTCCCCTACAGCTAGTCGTCCCGACATTCTATTCGCCCTTGGACAGGAGCAAGCGAGACAAGGGAATTTGAAGGCAGCACTCGCCACCTTCGAAGAGTATATCGCTCTCAGCCCGATACGCTCCCCAGGACACGGCATGCTCTCGATTCTCTATCTCAAAGGTTTTCGCGACCTCGACAAAGCGCTAGAACACGCCCAACGAGCTTTCACGCTCGCCCAGGAAGGACAACTCGCACCTTCGATCTTAGCCGCCTATGCTCAGAATCTTGCCATGATCGAATATGCACGCTCCAAGGATGCCAACTGCATCGCTCTGCTAGAGGAAAGCCAGAAACTCTCACCCAGTTTACGCACAGAGCGACTCCTTCTTCGGCTTCAAACAACCAAAGAATCAACGTCTTTCGTGCTCGATGATGTGCAGATCAGTGGCTGCCGCGAAGAAAGCTACTGCCTCCCTCTTACGCTGAACGCCGTCTTGGATCGTTGGAACACCCCCAACACCGTCGCGGACATTGGTAAGGCGCTGAACGAATCACCGGAAGGGACTTCGACACCAGGAGTGACCCGACTATTGAAGTCCATGGGAGACCAGGTCGCTTACCGGTCCTTCTCTCCCACCGAGAAAGTCCTAAAACGGCTCTTACAAAACGGTTATCCCGTCATCGCCATAAAAATCAATTTCGATTCAGAACAATTCGGAGGGCACGCCACGGTGGTGAATGGTTTTGATGATCGGCTCGGAGCGTTTCTCATCGAGGATTCCAATTGGTTCCGACAATCTGGAGTGACCACCGCGATTCCCTACGACGAATTGCCAGAATGTCAGACGTTGTTAGTCGCGACACCTGAAGCCATAGCCAAGGCTGGAGAATTGCCTGACCAAGCCTTCAACCAGCATCTGGAGGAAGGCTGGCGATTGTGCCACCTCGACCAGGCCAAAGAAGCCGTTCAGCATTTCGAGAAGGCTATCGAAGCCAATCCGAAACGGATGCTGGGCCATTACTTCCTGGGCATGGCACTCCAGTCGATGGAGGATACATTTGGAGCAGAAAGAGCTTACACACGTGCGTCGGACCTGTCCCTTTACTCGGCAGCGGCAGCAACCCGTTTGGCGGATTGTACCGAAGACGGTTACGGTCGGGCCAAATGGCTGAAGCAAGCCGTTTTATTGGAGCGGCGGTCTTTCAAGCATCAACTGGAACTCGCCAAAGCCCTCTTTGAAAACAACGATTGGCTGGACGCGGCGAAACGGGCGGAGATCGCGACTTCGATGAAACCCTTCAGTCGCGCAGCGAATCATCTGCTGGCTTACTGTTATAAGGAGTTGAAGCAGTATGAGAAGGCTCTTCCTCCCGCTAAACGAGCCGCGGAAATTGAAAACCGCTTCAACGATCACTGCCCTCATGGCGTTTTGTTAGAAAAACTTGGAAAAATCGACGACAGCTGCGTTGCTCTCGCAAAAGCGAAAAAACTGATTAAGACCGAAGACGAACGCAAACTCTGGCTGAAAGCCGCCAAAGGGCTTCCCGCGAACTAACAACTCCCCACTTGCTCATGCGTATCTATCACCTGCCGCTGATTGGCATGCTAGCTCACTTTCTAGCATTATCGACTTTCGCAGAGGACGTCTTCCCGCTCGTCAATAACGATGTGATCGTCTTCGCCGGAAGCACCGAGATGGTCGGCATGCAAAGAGCGGGGTATTTGGAAACGCTTTTCACTTCCGCTTTCGCAGAAGCCTCGCCGACGTTTCGTGATCTTGCTTGGGATGCGGACACCGTTTCTTTTCAAGGTACAGTGGATGGGCAATGGCGGACCAACGGGCACTTTGACGATCTTGGCGCTTTCGGAGATTGGAACACACAGCTCAAACGCGTGGGCGCCACGGTGATCATCGCTCATTATGGAGCCATGGAATCACTCGAAGGACCGGACGGCATGGAAGCCTTCTCAAAAGATCTCGACGATGTGCTCGACGAATTTGCTAGAATCACCGAACGCGTCATTCTCATTTCACCCGCACCCTTCGAAGGTGCTCTGGCGGCGCATAACAGCAGCCTACGGGCGTATGCTAGCATCGTGCAACAGGCAGCCAAGGATCGTGGGGTCACTTACGTCGATCTGACTCAGCTCTCTGTCTCAAACCGAACACAGAACGGCTGGTTAACGACGCCTTCCAAACATGCGCCTCTGGCGGAGGCCATTGGCAATCAGTTAGGCATGACGAAGCCTGACTGGGAAAAACTAGAGCCCTTGCGACTGGCCATCGTGGAAAAGCACCGTCTCTGGTATGACTACTGGCGGCCGGCGAATTGGAAATGCCTCTTCGGCGATGACGGCAAGCGCGGCTTTTCCAAGGCAGCTGAAGGACTTCCTTCTTTTCAAGAGGAATGGACAACTTTTCCCTCACTCATTGCGAAAGCTGAGACGCAGGTCGCTGCCGTTGCCCGGGGAGACTCAAGCGCCAATGAATGGGAACCGCTGCCGCCTCAGCCTCGCACGGGCTCTTCTGATGCTGACATTGCCGCAGAAACGGCGGCCTTCACCACTCCCGAAGGCTACGAGATGAATCTCTTTGCCGATGAATCCTTGGGCATCGCCAATCCGCTCGGCATGCGCTGGGATCCTGACGGAAGACTCTACGTGGCCTGCACTTACGTTTACCCACAGATCGATCCGGGGGCTCAGCCCGATGACACGATCATCATCTTAGAAGACACCGACGGCGATGGCCGAGCTGACAAATCGACGCTCTTTGCCGAAGGCCTGAACATTCCCAGCGGGATCGAGCTCGGCAATGGCGGCGTCTACGTGGGGCAGAACACGGAGATTCTCTTTCTCAAGGACACCGACGGTGATCTGCGGGCTGACGAGCGCGAGGTTGTCTTGTCAGGATTCGGCAACGGCGATTCTCACCAAACGATCAACACGTTCGTCTGGAGCCCGGGCGGCGAACTGTTCTTCTGTCAGGGCGACGGCATCGAGTCACGCGTGGAGACTCCTCACGGAGTCTCGGGTCTCTACGGCCCTGGCGCTTTCCGCTGGCGCCCTCAGCGCATGGAACTTCACGGCATGCTCAACAACTTCATGGGGCCCGGCAATCCTTGGGGTATCGCTTTCGATGACTGGGGCCAAGCCATCATCATCGATGGTGCCGGCGGCATCTCGCATCTCACACCAGCTTTTCTACCGGTGAAACGCAAACTCAAGTTGCCGACGATTGGCAAGCCTGGCGGTTACTGTGGCATTGATGTGCTTGCTAGTAACGCTTTTCCTGAAGACATGCGTGGCGACTTTGTCATGGGAGACTACAAGAAGAACCAGATCACCCGTTTCTCCACCACCCCAGACGGCGCAGGCTTCGAAGTGCAATTCGAGTCCCCTCTCCTCAAGTCCAGCCACCGCAATTTCCGTCCCGTGGATGTCCGCGTCGGTCCCGATGGCGGCGTCTATGTTGCCGATTTCTACAATCCTATCATTTGCCATCAAGACGATTTCTATCGAACCCCTATCCGAGACAAGACTCACGGCCGCATCTGGCGCATGGCTCCGAAGGGCAAGAAATTCACTGTGCCCTCGCTCTCACAAACGGATGTCCCCACACTGATCGATCAACTCAGATCCCAAGACCGATGGACATGCTATCAGGCCAAACGTATTCTATCTCTGCGTGACGCAGAGGAAGTCTCACAAGCCACGATCTCATGGGCTTCCACGCAGAATCCCATCGCGAAACTCGAAGCCCTGCGCGTGTTAGAAACGATCGAGACGCCGAATTTGGCCCTTCTGCAGGATTGCCTCACCGCAGAAGAACCTCGAATCCGCGCCTACGCCACGCGTGTCTTAGGACGCTGGGCAGACCGTTTGCCCGCCCCTCTCACGCTGCTGCGATCGCGCCTCGCCGATGACGACATCCGGGTGCGTCTGGAAGCCGCCCTTGCTTGCGGGATGATCCATCATCCGGAATCGATCCATCATCTCGTCACCCTCACGGATCTCCCCATGGATCGCTGGGTCACCTACGCCTTCAAACAAGCGGTCGAATCCCTCAAACCAATCTGGCTCCCGCGCTTCAAGGACGGCCAACTCAACTTCACGAATCCCGATCACCTCGCGGCAGTCTTCGACGCCACGGATTCAAAAGCGCTGATTCGGATTGTCCGCGGGCTGGTCCTAAATGAGAACATCTCGATCATCAAACGAACAGGACACTTACACTCGCTTATCGCTCAGGGAGAATCGAGCGACATCCGTTTCGCTTTTCGTCCCGAGTTCGTGGCCAGCACTCTTCCTAAAGTTGCCAGCATGACTCGGGAAGGCGTCATCGATCGCAATCATCCCGATGAAGCTGCGGACTTGCTCAGGCCTCTGATTCATCACGATGATCCTAACATCGCCCTCGCCGCGATCGAACTGGTTGGCCTCTGGAAGAAAGAGACTCTCGCCGAGACACTCATTTCTCTGATCAAGGAAAAGCAGTTGGAGAAAGCCGCCATCACGGCGCTGGGCAGAGTGGGCGGCGAGAAAACAGAAGTCTTCCTTGCCGGTCTTGGGAAGTCCGCGCCCTCACTAGACCTACGAACGCACGCCACGGCGGCACTCGCTGAAGTGAACTTGGAGCAGGCAGCATCACTGGCAGCAGAGTTGTTTTCACTGGACCTCGCCCAGGACAGAGGAACTCTAGCAAAGAGGCTCCTCCAAGCATTTGGTAGTGTGAGCAACGGGCCGACGGTTCTCGATGCCGCTTTGAAAGGAAAGACGATTCCCGAAGCGACCGCCCGCGTTTCTTTCGAGGCTCTGTTCACTCAAAGCAGCCCTGACTTCATGGATTTACGCAATCGCTTTGGCAAAGTCATCGGCATCACCCCTGCGATTTCTGAGTATGACGCTGAATTCATCGAGAAACTGATCGTCGAAGTAAACGCTCATGGCGATGCCGCCAAGGGTGAAGACGTCTTTCGCAAAGCCACGGTGGGTTGTTACGCCTGCCATCAAATCCACGGTGCTGGCGGAACCATCGGCCCAGACCTCACGGCCATTGGGAATACAATGCAGCTCTACCCCTTGATTCACGAGGTCGTCTGGCCAGAACGGACCGTCAAGGAGGGCTACAACCTCATCCAGATCACGCACAAGGATGGCGGCGTCA
>JBLHHN010000421.1:0-5363 GCA_047616785.1 Verrucomicrobiales bacterium | reverse complement strand
GAAGAAGCGAAGACCGAAAAGTTACGGATGGTTGCAAAAACCCAGGCACAGCTATTTCGAGCATTTCCGAGATGAAAACCCGCCTAGAAAAATCCTCGATGAAGCCTCTTAAACTGGTGCCATTCGATCTAACACGTATTCAAGTATGCCAAGGCGACCTCGAATTTGAGGCAGGAGCGCCGGGATGATTCCCTATGCGCCTAACACCATCAGGATGTTTTCGCAGAGAACATCAGCTGTGCGCTTCCTTCCTCTCCCCTCAACCTGAGAGGAGAGGAAGAATGACTCCAAGATACTTCAGTCCGAATCAGCCGAAAGGCCTCGAGACTTCGTCACAATAGGCAGTCAGACGAAGCGATCACCGCAGAGATCACCAAAGCCCTCTAGCTTCAGAAGCAAGGCAGCCACATCAAGACTACCGTTAGAGTGGAATCTCGCCACTACGCCGGGAGGCGGCCGCATGTACTAATACCAAGCGCTTAAAAAACTTCACAAATCGCCTTGCCAGATCCTGATACTCTCTGTGATGCTTCTTGTGAGAAAGAACTCAGCTTCGAAACGGGAATCGATGTGAAGGAAGTGATTCATAGCACCTTTACCATGATTGAGATCGAGTTCGAGCAAGGAAACGTCAGTGTGAGTGTTGATCTCCCTGACAATCTTCCAACGGTGGCTTCGAATAGGATCAAGTTAGGGCAACTCATTCGATTGCTCTTCAGGATGAATTGGTTCATCGTGATGCCGGGCAGCAGGTCTTCCTGAGAGCGGAGGCGGTCGATGGTTCGCCAGGAGATAGCATGGAACCCTGCCTCCATCTCTGGATGGGAGATGATGGAGCGACGGTGGCGGCGTCTGCGCTGGATCACCTCTTCGATCCCTTCTTCCAGCGTGGGGATGACCCGCAAGATCTGGGGACGAATCTGATGGCGTGTTATCACATCGTCCACCTGCACGGCGGGCACATTGAAGCGCGAAATGACTTCGAGGGTGGCCACAGGGCGATTCACATCTACATGCCCCTCAGTCAGTCCACTCCTCAGGTGCTGAGCGATAAAGACCTAAATTCCCGCATCGCAGCGACGGAGTCTCTATGGAGAGGGCTTCAGAGGAGTAGAGATCAGGCGCCTCAAATTTAATAACATTGTGGCTTTTATAAGGATTCCAGGTTGAATAAGATCAGTTCCACGCCATTGATTTTGATCCTCTATTCGTCCTTCTTGCCCTGATCTAAGATCCTTCACTTTCCTCATGACGTTCGGTCGGTTTCTGAAACAGAAGATGCTTATCCTGCTCCTTCTTTGTGCTTGGGGTGGGCTTCCTTATCACTTTATTCAGAAGATTGACTTTAGCAAAGTCATCACCATGCCCACGATCAAGATCGACGACTTGATTCCGGTGAATTTTGACAGTGTGTGGATCTATCATTCATGGTTGTTCCTGCCTATCGCGGTCGCCTTCTTCATGACCCACTGGGAAATGCTCAAGCGCTTTGCCTGGGGCATGTTCGCAGTGAATGCAGTCTCCTTTCTCGTCTTCCTTTGCATGCCTACGGAAGCTCCGAGACCTACCGACTTGGCTGATGCGCCGCTGCTCTATCTTTGGACCATTCAAATGGATCAGCCGACGAACGCTTGCCCTTCCCTCCATGCCTCGGTCACCATGCTGAGTACCATTTTCGCCATGGTCGTGTTAGGCCGATTTCGTTCTGCTTGGGTCTGGCGTGGCTTGGTGCTTCTTTGGGCTGGGGGCATCCTTTGGTCGACTCTGGCGACGCGGCAGCACGTGTTTATCGACATCGCTGCCGGAAGTACTCTTGGCGCGATTGTGGCTTTCATTGCGCTTCGGCCCATCAATGAAGATGCCTGGTCGCGTCCCAGAATGGAGCAAGCTTACTGAGATCCAGCAGGGTCTTCGTCATCATCGACCGCCGAACGTTTCCAAGCCGCCGGGTCCTGACAGTAGTATCCTTGAAGTTCTGCGTAGAGTTCCGGATGGCGCTTGCGGAGAAGGCGCGGCTTCTCGAAGAACGTTTCCGTGGCCACGGCAAAGAATTCAGCGGGATTCGTAGCACCGTAGTCATCGATCAAGGTGGATTTCCCGCGTTCCACCTGGTGCTGCAATTCGTCGAACTCACTTTGCATGATCCGAGCCCATGTGACGTACATGCTCCTGCGTTCGGTGCGGGTTAGTTTTTTCCCTAATAGAGGAGCGCCATCTCCGATGCCATCTTCTTGGTCTAACTGATGGGCGAATTCATGAAAGACCACGTTGTGGCCATCATGTTCGCTCGCGGCACCGGCTTTACTAGCATTCCACGAAAGAATGACGGATCCCGTGGTCCATGATTCGCCCAGACGATGCTGGGCTTCCTCGGTCAAAGTTCCGTCTTCTGACCAGGAGCTCGCTTGAGTCACATAGGCATCCGGATAGACAAGGATGCTGCGCAGCCTGGGGTAGTACGCAGAGTCTCGGCTGACGAGAAGAACACAGGCTTGCGCGGCGATGGTGACGACTATCTCATCGGTGATCTCCAGACCACCGCACCCTTCAAAACGTTTCTCCTCCAGAAAGACGAGAACGTGCTCTAATAGCTCAGCCTGAGTCGCCTCTGGCATTCTTCCATACGCTGGGACATTCGTCTCAATAATGGAGAGCCATGCCTCAGGAAACGGACGACGCCGTATCTTGGTGCGTCGCCGTTTCCTGAAGTAGGCAATCATCTGTTTGTTAGTTGTAAGCGTTCTCGCCGTGATCGGCAATGTCGAGTCCCTCGGACTCTTCGCGTTCTTCCACGCGCAGACCGATGACCTTGTCCACAATCTTGAGGATGATGAAGCTGACAATGGCCGTGTAGACTGCGGTGTAGAGGGCAGCGAGGATCTGAGTCTTCAATTGGGCACCGATGGAAAAGCCTTCGCCAGCATTGCCGCCAAACTGTGAGGCGGCGAAGATGGCCACGAGGACGGTTCCGACGATGCCTCCGACACCGTGCACGCCGAAGACGTCCAGGGAGTCGTCATAACCAAATTTCTGCTTGAGCTTGGTTGAAGCAAACCAGCAGAGAAATCCAGAAGTGGCCCCGATGCAAAGGGCACCGATGGGGCCGACAAAACCCGAAGCGGGCGTGATCGCGGCCAAGCCAGCGATGGATCCAGTGGCGATACCGAGCATGCTGGGCTTTCTCACGGTGAACCATTCCAAGAACATCCAGACAAGAGCGGCCGTGGCTGCTGACGTGTGCGTCACGATCAGGGTCATCGCTGCAGCGCCATCCGCACCCAAGCCAGATCCCGCATTGAACCCAAACCAGCCAACCCAGAGCATGCCCGTGCCACAGACGCACATCGGCAAATTGTGAGGGGCCATTTGCTGCTTGGGATACCCTCTGCGCGGTCCTAACACGAGCACCGCGACAAGCGCGCCGACTCCGGCCGTGATATGGACCACGATGCCTCCGGCATGATCCATCACGCCTTCCAAGCCTAACAAGCTCCCGCCGCCCCACACCATATGGCAGACAGGAAGGTAGACAAGAATCGCCCACAAAGTGACGAACACGAGCATCGCGGAAAAGCGGATCCTTTCGACGAATGCACCTACCATCAACGCAGGCGTGATGATGAAGAACGTCATTTGAAAGGCAAAGAAGATCAACTCCGGGATATGAGTCGGGCCATTGTAGAGGCTCTCCGTCGTGATGCCGGAGAGCATCGCTTTGCCCATGCCTCCGATGAAGCTATTTCCTTCGGTAAACGCAGCGGAATAGCCAAAGAACAGCCAGATCAGACTCATCACGCAGGTGATGACGAAGCAGTGCATGAGTACGCTCAACACATTCTTCCCCCGGACCAGTCCGGCATAGAACAGCGAGAGACCAGGGATGGTCATGAACAAGACCAAGGCCGTGGCGACGATGATCCAGGCCGTGTTCCCAGAATCGAGGACAGCAGCGCCGTCTTGGGCCATGGCGTGAGGTGTGAAGAAGAGGAATAGACAGCTAGCGAGATAGAGAATGCGTTTCATTGGTTGGTTCTCGTGCAAGAGAAGCCGGATTCCAACCGTCAAGCCGCTGGCTGTCAACGCGAAACGAACTTTATGGGAGTTCTTTCAATCGCAGATTGCGAAAGCGATAGGTTTGTCCTTTCTCACCATGATGCTGAATGCCGAGGTGCCCTTCAGCGTCGACCTTGTCGTGATAGTTGGTCGTTTGCACCCCGTTGACCCAAACCTGCAGATGGTCGCCCTGGCACTGAATCTTATAGTGGTTCCACTCGCTCCGCTTCAGCGCATTCTGGACTTCGGGCTTCTTGAAGTAAGCCTGGGAAGATTCTACCTTGTCCCCTTCCTTGGTCGGCCAGAGCCAGGCGCGGCGACCCTCGTCATACAAGCCTCCGGACCATCCGCGATCCGAGCCGTCCACTTCTGCTTGGTAACCAAAGACTTTGTTAGGCTTTACATGGCAACGATACATGAATCCACTGTTGGCTTGGCCATCGGGGAGCAGGATCTCGCCTTCGAAGATGAAGTTCTTGAAGGTCTTTTCCGTGACGAGGAAGAATTTTTTCTCCGCTGTCAGATGGATCTCATTGTCTACGACTTTGATCTCGCCCCATTCGTAGGGATTCTTCCAACCAGCGGTGTCTTTGCCATTAAAGAGCGCCGTCATGCCGTCGTCTTTCTTGTCTTCGGCAAATGATAGAGTTGCCAGTGTGGCGGCAATGATGACCAGGGGTTTCAGCAGTTTCATAGCTCACATGACACCTTAGGTTCGGGAGGAAAGCAATCGGATTTAAGGCTTTGGGCATTCCTGAGATTGATCGAACGAGGTCTCCGTGGCTCATGGGGGCACGTCATCCCTGGAGCTCTCCAACAAGGGCCGCGGACCCTACGATTTCCGAGAATTGAAGCCTGTTGTCGCAGTTCGCGAATTAATACTTGCGCCGCTCCACAAATTCCCTACTTTCGGCCTCCCAAACGAGCACAAAAGCGTGGGTAGCTCAGTTGGTAGAGCAGTTGGCTTTTAACCAATTGGTCCTGGGTTCGAATCCCAGTCCACGTACTTCCTCACTTCGCTACCATCAGGGAGTTGCGCGGCATCGAAGCCTTAGAGGCGCTCTAACTCTATCCGAAATAAGTGACCGAATAACTTGCCAAAACCAACCGATTTGGCGTGTTTCAGGTTCCCGCCTAGAACTCAGGGCTTACGCACGAGAAACGAGAGGGATTATTGATAGTAAGGAAAATCGGAACGCGGGATCGAGGGCGGCTAGCTTGCGCTTGGCCCGCATGGATTTCTTCTCCGGGTGATCGCGCAATACTTTGGCGCTCAGCTCGCGCAGCACGCACAGGTTGTGCGCCGCGTT
>JBLHHN010000420.1:0-5375 GCA_047616785.1 Verrucomicrobiales bacterium | reverse complement strand
AGGCGATGTAGTTAACACTGACGAAAGGAAAAGTTAAGTTAAACTAACCATAAGTGCTTCCGCGTTGATGTCAGATCCTCTTACCGATGAAAAGACATATTTCACTTATTTTACCGGAATTTGGGGGGACGTGACGATACCCGCCCATCGAGGTGGAATTGGTCTCGATGAATGCTAGTTGATCAGTCGTCATCTCTCGAAAGTTTCTTCGTTACTTTGGTGTACTTCTCCACGAAGGCAGCTTCCCTTGGATTTCGTGGTGGCAGCGTGGCAGCGCGCCCTCGCAAATTTGCTGAAAGATCTCATCTTCTTTCGAGGCCGATTGAACGTTGTTTTGAATGGACTGGTGGGACTGAACCGGGGAGGGGCCTATTTGATCAATAACATATGAACCGCCTCATTCTCTGCTTCGTGTCTCATGGTCTTGTCTTTATGTGCAGTGGATGTGGAGGATTTCTTCTCCCCTCCATCGGATCGAAGAGGGACGACGCAAGACTTGATAAGATGCGAAAGGAATTTGAAGCCTTACCTCGCGAATGCCAAGCTCACCGAAGTTTGTCAGGCTCTTATTCTGTGATGGAGCATGACTCCGGAAAGACAGGGGAGGCAACGCCCAAAGGCCCCCTTTTGACCTCAAAAAGGTATTATTGCATTAGAAAGGATCTGCCGTAGGTCACCGAAAGCTATGACGCTCATTTCTTCGAATTCGGGTATCGAAGGGGCACAAACAATCCAGGAGCTTATCGAACGTATCAGCCCGACTCGATCTTGGTGGAGTTATTCTATGAAGAACCGAACCCTAGCAATCCTGGCGTCATCCTATCACATACATTCGTCGATCCCGATATCGACGAGCCATTCTCAAGACTCGATCCACTGGTTCGTGATGAGTGGATGAGCGACAAGGTTGTCGTAAATTTAAGAGCCTATCAACAGATACAAAGCGACATCGAATGAGATGATTGCGAAGAAAGTGGCATGGCCATTTACGCACCGTTGTCAGGAAAATACTATCACTCCCCCATTGACCCAACGATCACACGCGACTTCGACAACGGAATGGGGAATCTGCCAGACGGAGCTTACATCAACAAGGCCGACGAAGGCGAAGGCGAAGACGTGGTCCCTGGCGCAGCCACCTTTAGTCCACTCACCCCGCACTTCGACTTTGGAGACGCTTTCAAATATGAGGGCGTGGCTCCAGCCTATCATGTGCCTCGACGCATGGCTCCTTCCCCGATAGCCTTCGGCTCCATCCCATCTGCGGTGCAAACGAACGCGCCTTGGACTTGCTTACTTTTCAGACCAAATGTGTCCGAACTCCCTCACCTGGGAGAGCCAGGGAATGGGCTTCTGTTCGAGGAGAATCACAAGACGCTGGAGAATTTCCAAGTGCCACAGATGGCATCAGTCACTGGGGACCCGACGTTGCCGCCGGATCATCTTTGGTTAGACTATTTCTGGATGCCCACGGTGGAACCCAGTCATGTGATCACGCCATTTGCCACGCACGGCAAGATGAATCTGAACTATCAGATGTTCCCCTTCACACACATCAAACGGGCAACGGTTTTGAAAGCGGAGGAGATCTTGGCCATCCCGACTTCGGCTGGGCAGACTCACAAAAGCAGCCAAGACAATCCGAACTGGAGGCACCGGATCGATGCCACGGAAACGCTGAAGCAATTCGAAGAGAAGTTTGAAAAGGGAGAGATCTTCATGACCGAGTCTGAGGTCTGTGAACAATTCCTCATTCCCGAAGGCCAAATGTGGGATGCCGACGGCGCGAGTATCCGAGCGTTCTGGGATGCACATCGTTTGTCCGGCGACAATACGTTAGAGCGCCCCTACGCAGGTCTCTATTCACGGGTGACCACGCGTTCGAATGTCTTTCGCCTGCACTACCGCATCCAACTCATTGCCAAAAGCGGTGGCCCCGCACCAGGGCACTTCGACCCTGAGCAGGATACCATCACGGAGGACCAACGTGGCGCCATGATCCTGGAGCGTGTCTTGGACCACAGCAGTCCGAACATTCCCAACTACCAGCGCGAGCATGCCGATCCGGCCAGCCTTCCACGCTTGGAGCAGCTCTATCAGTTTCGCGTGCGCGAAGACTGAGACTTTTCTCGTTAGATCTTGGTCAAGTTGGGGTATGTCCTTGATATGCTTCGCAAGGTCCTCATCGGTATCTCGCTCGTGCTGGTGCTGCTCGGCATCACGCGCGTGCGGATGGAGGTCGATGTGCTCGATCTTCTTCCCCAGGAGATGCGCGAGGTGCAGGGCTTACGATTGTTCCTTCAGCACTTCTCCAAGAAGGAGGAACTCATCCTCACGCTTGAGAGCGCGGACGCCGAGGCTCTGGCAGAGCATCATACATCTCTGGCCCATCACCTTCGTGGCGCGACGCCTTCGCTCGGTGAATGCTTGAGCGAAGATGTGTGGACGGATGCCTCTGGAGACGGGCTTGGAGAACTCGTCGCCTGGCTGCTCGTGAATGCCACGTCTCCTGAGAAGTTCGCGAACATCGTGGCTGCCTTAGAACCGAATGCGCGAGAACGCATTCTTGAGGATTCTTTGGACACCATCGCCAATTCACTCGAGTTCGATGAAGCTCTCACGCTTTCCTACGACCCTTATCAGTTGGTGCAATCGCTGAGGAGAGAACAGGAAGCTCTGACTTCCGGTGGAGACGAGTTTGCCTCTGCCGATGGCACGATGAGGCTCCTTTACTTGCAAGCACCGGCGGACCATCCGAGCACGGGGGATTGGGTTCATCAGGTGAAAACCACGGCACAGGCTTGGCAAGCGGAGTCTGAAGATCGCAAGGACATCTTGCTAGGCTTCACCGGAGAACCCGTCTTCCAAACCGAGATCGCCGCCAGCATGGAACGCGACATGAAGATCTCTGGGATCAGCGCCCTGCTCCTCACCTCGATCATCTTTGGTCTGGCTTATCGTCGGTTACGCCCCCTCTTCGCCTTGATGACAAGCCTGACACTGACCTTTCTACTCACTTGGGGCATCGCGGGTTGGGTGCTCAGCTCCATGACGGTGATGAGCGTGGGATTCGCGTCGATCCTCATCGGGCTCACCGTGGACTACGGCGTGATCCTTTACCAAACATCCTTGGCCAAGGAACGAACGGCTGCCCAGCTGCGAAAACGCACTCGAGGCAGCATCGGCTGGGCCGCCCTGACCACGGCAGCGGCCTTTGCCGCGCTTGGCTTCAGTGCGGTTCCTGGCATCGCCACGCTTGGCCAACTGGTGGCGCTTGGGATCATCGTCGGTGCGGTCGTCATGCTCGGGATCTACCCATGCTTCCTCGGCAGCACTTCCACTCAAGCTCCGTCAAGCTCTGGCGATTGGTTAGGCTCCATCAAGGTTGTCACTCTCGTCGGTCTTGGGATTCTCTTCCTTGCAGTCAGCCCTCTTTGGTTAGGCTTTCCCAAGCTCAACACCTCCACCGAAGCCTTGCGCCCTCGCGACAGCGCGGCCTACGACACCATGGATCGCCTGCAAGCGAGGCTCATCGGAGGCGCAGGATCCGAACTGGTCATTCTTGATCTTTCAGAAGCTTCCTTGGATGCCTGGGAAACGCGTCTCGACGCCCTTTGCAGCAACTACACGCTGCCCGGAGCCCTCGTCCCTCATCCAGACTGGCAATCCAACAATCTTGACCAACTCCACGCAGCGCACTTGAATATTGACGAACTTCGCACGGCAGCAGAGAAGGCAGATTTCGAGCCGGAAGCCATGGACCTCACGGACTCCATCCTAGAACATTGGCGCAAATGGCAGGGCATAGGCGCACCGCCCGCGCCAACATCTCCCACGGCCACTCGACTCTGGTCGCGCATGCTCGCCACGGACACCGAAGGCAAGCCAACTTACTTACTGACAACGCTCACGCCCAAGACAGGACTCGAATCCCAGGTCTGGGACACTCTGAGCGATCAATCGGACAGTTTCTCTGTCTCCTGGCCACGGATCACGACCGAGCTCAATGAACGCGTCCCGCGCGATCTTCGCCTGGTGGGACTTGCGTTGGGGATCGCTGTTATCGTCATGTTAGGCTTCACTTTTCGATCGGCGAAAGAGATCGGCCTGGCACTCGGCACCACCATGGTGACCATGCTAGCACTTTGCGGTGCCATGCGGGTGTTAGGTTGGGAATGGAATTTCTTCAGCCTCGGTGCGCTTCTCCTCACCTTTGGCGCGGGGCTGGACTACAGCATCCATATCTTGCTTGATCGTCGCCATCATGGTGGTGAAATCGCCCCGCTGCGGCAGGGCGTGCTCCGGGCACTTGGCGTTTGCGCGCTATCCACCATTGCCGGATTCGCTTCCATTGCTTGGGCGAGCAATCAGGGCCTGGCCAGTCTCGGACGCGTCTGTGCCCTGGCGCTCGCCATCAATGCGCTCGTCGCATTGGTTCTCCTGCCGTGGTTCCTGGAGCGCTTTCAGCCTGACGGCGCCGTTTGAACTTGCCGCATGCCCATTTCTGCCCCTAGTCGAGGGCATGAACTTCAGCTCAGAGCGCGTCGAATTGAATCGTGAAGTAGAGGCCATCCAAATCCCCAGTGGAGACTCGGTCAAACTACCCGCAGGCCTGCAGGTGATGATCACTCAGAACTTGGGTGGCACCTACACCGTGGCCACTGACTTCGGCCTGGCCCGCATCACCGCGAAAGATGCCGATGCGTTAGGGATGGATGAGGAAACACTCGCCAAAGGACAGCAGAAAGTGGCCGTGGAGGACGGCGATCTCGAAGGGGCCGTCTGGAACCAGTTGAAGAATGTCTACGATCCGGAGATCCCAGTCAATATCGTGGACCTCGGCCTTGTCTACGACTGTCATTTAGACGAAACGGACGACGGCACGGTGGTCTCTGTGAAGATGACACTCACAGCTCCGGGTTGCGGCATGGGCCCTACCATCGCCGCCGATGCTCAAAGCCGCATCATGACCATTGACTCCATCGCTGAAGCTAAAGTGGAAGTCGTCTGGGATCCACCATGGAACCAGGACATGATCAGTGAAGAAGGTAAGATGAAGTTAGGCATGATCTAGCAGAGCACCGCTAGAACTCATCCAAATCGTCCAGGTCCATCGATTCGAAAGGATCTTGAAAGGGAACAGATTCGGGAATGGTGAGGTTGTCTTCCTGCTCCATGGGGTCGACGTGCCCAACCACGGTGGCCAAACTCGGAATCAGACTCCTGGGAAAAACCAATTCGTAGTCCTTGGGGACGAGATCTTGATCTAGCAAAGCCTTGATTTGACTAGCAAAGGTGATCAACGGCTCATTCTCCAACCCAGGAGCGGAACGGATTCTCCTCAAGGATTCTAACATCTTCATGCTCGAAGTTTC
>JBLHHN010000419.1:0-5386 GCA_047616785.1 Verrucomicrobiales bacterium | reverse complement strand
CATTCTTCGATGCAATCGACAACTGCCTTGATGATCTGTCCGGTCCTCTCAAAGCGGAACTTACCAGCTTGATGAGCCTCAACTTCCAGTTCTTCCCAAATCACAAATAGTAACGCGCGGCAGTATATCACGGGACGAGCACTGACGAACTAACGTTGATGAATGCGATTAGAGGCGCACCCGATCAACGTACCGGCAGAGGAGATTCTTCGTGGAAACACTCCACCTGATGGGAAGAAGTTCGCAAACCTACTGGAGGGGAAATGGTCGGGGCGGCGGGATTCGAACCCACGGCCTCTGCACCCCCAGTGCAGCGCGCTACCAGGCTGCGCCACGCCCCGATTGTTGATTTTACGTTGTTGAAGAAAGGCTTCTTTGGCAAGTCTTCTTTGAATGAAATCGGGTGGCGACTTTCTCAAACCTTGAGGGTGATTTCCTGTAAAATTGAGCCTATGACTAAGAATGCTTAACAAACGCGGATTCGTCCAAGCAGTCATCTTCTGGTGCCTGCTCACGATTACGGCGAGCGCGTTTCGGACCGTGGTCATTGATCCGGGTCATGGGGGCAAGGATGATGGGGCCAAGCGCTACGGCGTGAAGGAGAAGGATCTCAACCTCGACACGGCCAAACGATTGGAGAAGATCCTAAAGCGGAAAGGCTTCAATGTGGTGCTGACTCGCCGGACGGACCGCTTTCTGCCGCTGCAGGAGCGCGCCAAGATCGCAAATCGCTATCAAGATGCGATCTTTGTGAGTATTCACTACAATGCTCATCGGGACACCTCGGTGAAGGGGATCGAAACATTTTACGCGACGCTTGAGGGGCGAAAGTTGGCGACTGGGATTCAAAAGCTGCTCACAAAGAGGATCAACACACGTGATCGCGGGATCAAGCTTGGCAAACAGTACGCGGTGCTGAATAAGACGCGGATTGTGAGTGTCCTTGTGGAAGGTGGCTTTATCAGCAACACCTGGGAACGCCGTCGCCTCAATGGGGCTTGGTATCGGCAGATTGTGGCGGAACAGATCGCCAAGGGGATCCTCATTCATCGGTAACAGGGTGGGTGAGCCCGTTCCACGCCTTATTAGTGGTGATTGGGGGACGACGACCCTGCGCTTGCGCTTGATCCATCGGGATCCGTTTTCCATCGCTGAAGAAGTCGAAGTGCCTCGTGGCATCGCTGGGGTCCATGATGCGTGGAAGGCGACCGAGGAAGATCGTGAAACGTTCTTTCTGGCCGTCATGGTGGATGCTTTGGACAAGTTTGAGGATTCAGTTGAAGGTTTGGAGATCGTGCTGTCGGGCATGGTTTCCTCTAATATTGGGATGATCGAGCTGGACTACGCGGTGCTGCCGTTTGCGGTCGGTGATCTGTTACCCGCAGCCACGATTGAGCCTTCGGAAAGGTGCCCGCATCGCGTGACGGTGTTCTCTGGACTGCGATGGGAGAAGCGGGATGTGATGCGTGGGGAAGAGGCTCAGATCCTTGGATTGATCTTGGATCGGCAGCCGCTGGATTTGCCGTCCGCATTCACGGTGGTGTTGCCAGGCACTCACAGCAAGCATGTTGACGTGGAGGAGGGGAGTATCGTGCGGTTCACGACCTTTCTCACGGGTGAGCTGTATCAGACGATTTCTCGAAACACGATTCTGAAGCATGCCATCGCTGGAGGTGGGGAAGTCTCCAACAAGGATGCGTTTCGCGAGGGGGTGACCCAAAGTCAGGGTGCGATGCTGAGTGCTTCTCTGTTTAGCATCCGGTGCGCAGGCTTGTTTGGAGAGCGGGATGCTTCGGCCAATGGAGCTTATCTGAGTGGACTCTTGATCGGAAGCGAGTTGGCGAATTTGAGTAAAGTGAAAGGATGTATCGTCGTATCTGAGGGAGGTCTGGGCGGCCTTTATTTGGAGGCGTTGAAGGTGTTAGATTTTAGCTCGCGACTTGTTCCCATACCGGAGACTGCGATGAAAGCTTCTGTGCCGAGGGCGCATGCGTTTGTCCACGATTTGTAGACAGGTTATTCACAATGTTTCGATCGGTTTTGGACGTGTTAGTAGCTTCTTTGGATCCTGCTAGTTTGATAATTTGCTTGAAGCTGAGATACGATCCGTTAGGCTTAAAATTCGTTCTTCCTCTGAACTTTCTTTTTTCCACAACTTATGCCGGACGCGATTGCTGATGCCTCTTCCTCACAAGATTCTGAATCCAAATCGAGAGGTCCTAGCCTTTTAAAAGGCAAGTCGAAATCACTTGCAGATTTGATGGATGATCCTCGGCAGGCATTGCCGAGCAGCCGAGAGACAGAGATTGGCGTGCTCAGCTGTCTGCTCCAGTCGACGGACTTCGAGTTGCTGGGTGAAGCGATTGAGAATTTGCCAGGGCCGGACTGTTTCTACGTGCCTGCGCATCGCATCCTCTTTGAGATCATCTTGGAGATGTACAATGCAAGCCAACCTATCGATTTGATCTCGGTCGTGCAGTGTTTGCAGGACCGGAAGCTACTGGAGAAGGTCGGTGGGGCGGGGGCGATGAGTGAGCTTTACAGCTATTCCCCCACCGCTGCTCACTTCGGCTACTACCTGCACATCTTGACGCAGAAGTACGTCCTGCGCCGCATCATCCAATCTTGTACGGAATGCATCACCCAGGCCTATGAAGATCAGGAGAATGTGGACATGCTCCTTGATGAAGTGGAGCAACGGATCCTAGCAATCCGCGAAACTCGCAAAGCGAAGGCCTTCGCCAACATGAAGGATGAGGTGATGAACGCCATCGCTCAGATCGAGGAGATGTACAACAACAAGGGGAAGACGAGTGGTCTTTCCACAGGATTTGCGGGGCTCGATGAGAAGTGCAGTGGACTGAAGGGCGGTGAAATGATCGTCATTGCTGCCCGTCCGTCCATGGGGAAGACGGCGTTTGCTTTGAACATCGTGGAATCTGTTGGAATCGATCAGCAGAAGCCTGTGGCGGTCTTTAGTTTGGAGATGCCCACCGCACAACTTGTACTGCGCTTGCTCTGTTCACGCGCAGGGGTTGAGATGTCGAAACTGAACGGGGGATTCCTCTCGCAGAATCGCGACTTTCCGCTCCTCATGAGTGCTGCTGGCACGTTGGCCAACAGTCCGATCTTCATTGATGACACACCGGCTCTGAGCATCCTTGAAGTGCGTTCAAAATCCCGACGCCTCAAGAAGCAGCATGACATCCAATTGATCGCGATTGATTACTTGCAGCTCTTACGTTCGAACAGTCGGCGAGCTCAAGACAACCGGCAGCTTGAGATCGCGGAGATTTCTGCCGGGCTCAAGGCGCTCTCCAAGGAGTTGAATATTCCCGTGCTCGTGCTCGCGCAGCTCAACCGGGGGCCAGAGAGTCGTGGTGGCAAGCCGCGCTTGAGTGATTTGCGAGAGTCTGGCTCTATCGAGCAGGACGCGGACTTGGTTGGATTGCTGTTGCGAGAAAAGTACTACGCTGAGGATGCTGAGGACGCAGAGGAGAAGGCGGGTAAGGCGATGCTAGATGTGGCTAAGAATCGTAACGGGCCTACAGGGGAAGTCCCCCTTGTTTTCTTGGAACAGCACATGCGATTTGTTGACCGAGCCAAGGATGACGACGAAGAGTTATGAGCCCGCATGAACTCCGACGATTCCCTTTACCGAGAAGATAGAGAAGACGATTCCGATCCCTTGGGTCCTCCTATTCCGGATGTCTTTCATTCGTTTTACGAAGATCGCCCATTCCGCTGCTGCACGTCTTGTGGGGAATCGCTGGATGACTTAGAAGAAACCTTTCAGATCACAAAGATCTTCCATGGGAGCGAAGTCATCTTGGAGTACGTCATGTGCTTTCCGTGCCAGCAGAATCTGTTCAAGGAGCTTTCTGAAGAGAGCATCGAGAAACTGGCAATCTTCCAGCAGGAGCGCTCACTGGAGCCTAAGAATGATGCCGAATTGGATCAGTATCAATGTGAGTTCTGTGTGAGCAAACGGAAGGATTCCGTTGATAACGGGAAGCACTTCTCGATGGCGGCTTTGTGCTACGGAATTGAGATGGTCGAGCGTCCTCTGTTTGTCTGTGAGGGGTGCATGCAGGAGATGAATGAGAAAATGTCGGAGCAAACGCGCCGACGGTGGCGAGACTTTGTGGACAAGCACTTCCCAGGCGTGCCCTCGGATGCGATTCCGAGTCCGTCAAGAGTTCCGGTATTGTAAAAACGCACATCTCTGTAGTGGATTTGACGAGATTTGTGGGTTTCTACACTAGAATTCGTCTGTTTCAGGTAATGAAAGTAGTATTTGAGATTTTATTGGAGAAAGGCCGTGACAATTATTCTGGCTCGCTCATACTTAAATCACATCCAAGCACATCCCTGAGCTCCTATTCCATGCCCTCCCTTGGAATAGGGGCTCTTTCCTTTTCAAAGGTTGTGTTTAGAATTCTTCTCTTGGGTCTGTTTAGCTTGTTTTTGATTGGCTGTCAGTCAGTGACGTCCAATGAACCTCTCCAAATGGCCCCTTCTGGTTGGCTGATTCGGCCTGGATCACCCTCGAATTACCTCAATGGTCAACTCAGGGCCATTCTACCGGATACTCCGGGTGGTGATGGGAAGCGCCTCTTCAGGAAGTATCAAGCCAAAGGGCAAAGCTGGTGGGAGCCCCACTGGGCCTTGAATCTCGATTTCACAGGAGTTGCTTGGGACAGTGCGAAAGCAGGAACCTTGATTCATCCTCAGTACATGGTCTTCGCGAGCCATTTCCAACGGCGCCTTGGAGAAGAAGTGATCTTTCACGATCGCCAAGGGCTGCCGGTTCGTCGGAAGATTGTCTCCAAGTCGATCATTTATCGAATTCAGTCTCCTGATGTGACGGTGGCCAAGCTAGACAGTCCTGTACCGAGCCGAATCACGCATTATCCTTTGTTGCCCATGGGTCATGACTATCGGGTTCTGAATGGCGCGTCTCTCCTTGTCACGGATAAAGAACGCCAGGTGCATCTCTTTCGAATCAACCGGGTCAGCCAACAAGGATTCGAGCAGATCGGTTCTAGGCCTGCTCTTGAGCATGAATTCGGATACGCCTGGCAGGAACGTCTAGAGAAGGGCGACTCAGGTCATCCCGCCTTTCTCGTGGTGAAAGGGCAGCTGGTAATGGTCTCTACATTGAAGGGTGGCGGCTGGGCCAGCAGCGGGCCATTCTTTGGTGGTGTCCGTCTTCAAACGGCTTTGATAGCGGCGATTGCTAAGCTGAATACCGAGGAGTCTTAGCGCTTTGGGCAGATTTTTTCTGACTATGACGTTTTCGGGGTGATCAATGGCTGGCAACCAGCAGAGGAGGAGGCCACTCTGAAATTTTCTAGCCAATTGTCACGGTAGCGTTTCTTTGTTA
>JBLHHN010000418.1:0-5414 GCA_047616785.1 Verrucomicrobiales bacterium | reverse complement strand
TTCTGCAGTGGGATCGACAAATGCCTCGATGATCTATCCGGGCCTCTCAAGGAAGAGCTCACCAGCTTAATGAGCCTCAACTTCCAGTTCTTTCCGAATCACAAATCTTAGTGCGTGCCAGTATATCGAATCCGATGCCGACGCCATCGTTACCTGGAATCTCAAAGACTTCCCCGCCACCGCTCTAGCGGAGTTTCAGATCGATCTTCTCACACCTGACTAGCTAATCCTATCACTATTCGAACTCGATCCAGGACCTGTCGCCGAGGCCATGCGAGAGCATCGGCAAAGCCTTCAGAACCCACCGAAGACCTCCTCGGAGTAATTGACGAACCTGAAGTCGCAAGGCCTGACGGAAAGTGTTAAGGCAGTCTTCTTGCAGGATTCCGGCAACTTGCTTTGAGATCGCCACTTGCCATCTCGAAGTCCTGACAAGACCACGTGCGCAACGCAAAGGCATCGTCCTGGAAGAACTCAGCACCTTCCTCACCATCCTCGATGGCGACCGTATCACCCGCGAGTTATACGAGCGCATGCGCAAGTACAACTGCTGGGTCATCAGCGTCATCCAACAGTTCGGTCGCTTCTACGAAAGCGACGTCCGCTCCAGCGTGATGGGCAACTCCCGCGTCCTCTTCCTTCTCAAACAACGCGATAAACAAGACCTCGACCGAATCGACGAATCCTTCCCGCTCCCTGACATCACGAAGCACGCCATCGCCAACTTCCCTGAGCCCGGGCAAGCAGCGCGCCAATCCGCCTGCAGGTTTCGTCTACTACCGTGCTGAGGATTCCAAGCCGGTCATCGTCACGGCGAAGAACGCCGCTTCAACGGATCTTCTGAACTTGGACTGACCACTGCGAGTTGGCTACTGAGGCCACGCTTGGCTTTCTGTCCACACGGACGTTCGGCCATCCCATTCGCATCGCGTGAACTGGTGCTGCCTCTTCGGCCGACGAAGCAAAGATGTCCCACATCTTCTAGTGGCCAATTTTAAGCGCTCCTCGTTGAATCTCACGTTCAACCTGATCCGCTCCCGTTAAGATGATCATACCATCATACCTTCACTCTTGAGGCTCACGTAGTGATAAAGAGTTTCTCTTGTATTCATTTCTGCGCCACCCTCAGCCCTGCTCGCGATGGGTTCAATGTTTGGAAGCGTGATTGACGCTCCTAGGAATCTGGCGACTCAATTTATCTTAACATAATCGCCAATATTCTTCGCGCTTCAATAACATTACACAACAGTCGTCATTCAAAATCGATGGGCGCTGCCGCCAAGGCATAAGTCACCACATACCGTTCAAATCGCCGCTACGCACGTCATCATTGTAAAATTCCTAAAGAATCTTTGTCCCATTTGGAACAAGACCAACACCACTAGAGTGAGCACGTCCCTCCAATGCAAGATCACCCTCTTCTCACACAATTCCTGAATAGCAGTTCAAGTTCTGACTTTGAGCGGATCATCGACGCTCACGGCGCGATGGTGTTCGGTACGGCTTTGCGAAGCACGCGCCATCGGGCATTGGCGGAAGAGGTCACCCAAGAAGTTTTTATCATCCTTGGCCGGAAAGCTGCCACCATTCGCGAACCCCATAAACTCGGTGCTTGGCTTCATCGCACTTCTATTCAGTGCGCGGCAAACGCCAATCGCCGAGAGGCCAAACGTCGAAAAATCATGGATCAATATGCTAATGAATTCCCGCCGTCATCAGAAGTCTCTCCTAAAGATCAGGCCGCGTGGCAAGAGGCCCTGCCACACCTCGACGAGACAATCGATCAACTCCAGCCCTCAGATCGTGAAGCGGTGATTCTGCGATTCTATGAGAAAACCAGTTTTAAGGACATTGCTAAGCTCCACGGCAAATCTGAGGACGTCTGTCGGAAGCGCGTCTATCGCGCCCTTGAAAAGCTCGCCTCGTTGCTCAAGAAACGAGGCGTCCTCATTCCACCAGCCACGCTTGGCATCGGCATGGGCGCTTGTCTGACTCAAGACGCCCTTCCCATGACGGCAGGGGCGATCGCCGGGCTCGCGCTCGTCTCACCGACAACCGCAAAGTTTATCACTTTCGCCAATTGCCTGCTCGCTATGTCTTCCTATAAACTCACGATCGTCACCGCAGCAGTCACCGCGCTCATTCCTATTGGCTTGCAATGGCAGGCTAACCTTGCCCACGCAGTCTCATCAGAAGCGGCGCCAGCCGCAGTTCTAGAATTAGTGCCGTTACTTGGCGAAGCCACTCGACCAACTACTGCGGAAACCGGCACAACCCGTAAGCCTTCAGAAATCCTCGCAATGCTACAAATGTGCGCCGAGATCCGCAATCCGTATCAATGCGTTCTAAAGATCCGCGCCTTCATGTTCAGCCTGCAACGCGAAGAGTTTCCTGCGGCGCTCGAAGCCTTGCGTGATTTTGAGAATCAGTCGAATCACCCTGGCGTGTATGACGGCGTCACGGCTCTATTTCACCATTGGGCGACTCAGGATCCAGAGACGGCCAGCCAGATGGCGCTCGAAGGAGATCTGAAACGGTTCCATAGAAACATGCTCACCGGTGTGGTGACTGGATGGATCGAGTACGATCCTCCAGCACTTGAGCAATTCATTGAGGATCTGCCTCAGAGTAAGAATCGAGAGCGCCTTGAATCCGCTCAGTCGACTTACCTCGCCCGTCTCTATCCTGAGGCTGCCGCAGACAAAGCATTGGGAATTGAGGATCCTGACAAACAAACTGAACGACTTCATCGCATCCTGGCCCAAGAGTGGGATGACCCTACCGCCGCGCTGCAATGGCTGGAGAACATAGAGCCGGGCCATCGCAAAGACGGCTTGCTGCAAGATTTGCTGTGGGACTTGTCGGAAACCCAACCTGCCGAAGCCTTTGCGAGAACCCTGGAATCGTTAGAGGGTGAACAACGCAAATCCACCTTGCGTGGCGTGATCCAACCGTGGACGGAATCAGACGCCCACGCTGCTTTCGCCGCATTGCTAGCACTTCCCCAGGACAGTCGCGATGGCAACATCATCGAAGCCTTCGCTAAGAGCCTCACGGATCTCTCGACGAGCAATCAATATTTGGAGCAACTCTCAGAAATGCCTGATCGTATTGCGTTCATCAGCGGGCTGGCTGGGAATCTGACTCATGATCGGCATGACATGACCTCCATCACACCTGACAATGTCGCCATCATCCGTCCATTGGTCGAAGGCATGCAACCCGGAGAAGATCGCTTCTCGGCTCGGTGGGACATGGCCACCGGGTGGTCGGCGATCGACTTCGAAGCCGCACGCGATTGGTACTATGCCCAGCCAGAGGTCAGCCCCTCCATGAAAGCCAAGTTTGCAGAGTTCTACCAGCCATGAAATTTCTCCCGCATCTCCTCGCCGTGGCCGTTGGTTTGATCGTCGGCTTCACCATGCGCGCCTCCATGCGACCAAAGCTCGATCCCGTTTCTCCGCAGGGCCCGTCCTCCCTCCTCAGCAAGGCGAACCGGTCGGGATCTGCGCAGAAAGTGGCTCGGGTTCTCTCGATGATCGAGGGAGAAAGGCTAACGGTATCGCAAACGGCGTCTGTTCACCTGGCCATTCTCGACCTGCCAGAGAGTCAGTTTCCGGCGTTGATCAGTGGTCTGCTCGCGTCTGAATGGATGGACAATGAGACAGCTCTGGATGCCCTCTTCTCTGCCTGGGGTGAGGTTGCGCCCTTGGATGCCCTTGCCATGGTTTCGCAGTTGCCCAGAATCTACCGCGCCCGTACGAAGAGGCAGGTCCTGAACTCGTGGGTGCTAACGGATGCAGACGCTGCCTTTGCCTATGTCAATCAGGGGCCTCGAAAGGCTACCCAACTGAATGGCCACACCAACGAATCGCCGCTCTGGAATACCCTGACACATACAGTTCCTCATGAAGCTCTAGCAAGGGCTGAACGAATCGAGAATGCAGACGCACGGCGTCAACGCGAAGATCAAATTGTGGGCACGCTGAGTCATCAAGACCCTCAGTTTGCCTTGCTCTGGCTCAAAGAACATCGAGATGGCGCAGAGCAGAAGAATGCCCTGCCCGGTGTGTTGAGGGGATGGATGGCGACCGAACCTCGCAAAGCGTTTGACTACCTTGTGAGTCTCGATGACGCAGTGCAAAGCCGAGAGGCCTTCGAGAGTTTCAGTCGGGGGCTCAACTTGGAGCTTGCGACGGAGTTGCGCGAGTCCGTGCCTGATAAATACCACAACGCGTTCTGGGGATCCTACATCGAGCGCCACGCCCAATCCAGTCCAGCGGAGGCAGCGGCGTTGACGGATTCCTTGCCTGAGGGATCGCCGCGCCGCAAGGCCCTGGAAACCATCGCTGCCCAGTGGTCTTTCGTCGATCTTGAGTCTGCCTCGGAATGGGTCAATACCTTACCACGCTCCCGATCTCGAGACTCAGCCATTTCAGCCTTCGCGCATCAACTGATGACGACCGATCCCGAGGCTGGAGTCCGCTGGTTCGCGGACATGGATCATGCCGGAGACCGGGCCCCGCATTTGCACAACGCCCTCGTCAGCTGGCTGCGCAAGGACCAGGCAGCTGCTTCGGAATGGATGGGCTCTCAATCGACCGAGCGGCTCCCAGCAAAGATAAAGGCAGCAGTGTTAGCGCCTGCGCCGAAATCATGACAAAACCACGTGCCCAACGCAAACGCATCGTCCTGGAAGAACTCAGCGCCTTCCTCACCATCTCTGATGGCGACCGCATCACCCGCGAGTTCTACGAGCGCATGCGCAAGTACAACTGCTGGGTCATCAGTGTCATCCAACAGTTCGGCAGATTCTACGAAAGCGATGTTCGCTCCAGCGTGATGGGCAATTCGCGCCTCCTCTTCCTCCTCAAACAACGGGACAAACAAGACCTCGACCGCATCGACGAATCCTTCCCGCTCCCTGACATCACGAAGCACGCCATCGCCAACTTCCCAGAACCTGGGAAGCAACGAGCCAACCCGCATGCGGGCTTCGTGTAATACCGCGCTGAGGATTCCAAATCTGTGATCGTTACCGCAAAGAACGCAGCATCTGAGGGCATGCTAACATTGCTCCAGACCGCTGAATATCCTAGCTAGAACGTATCCGGAAAGGAGTCTTCTATAGTGATTATGATCGGGAATCTTAGGCGCCTTGTGCGCTAAAGCTAGTCATCTTTTAGTTAGGCTCAGTTGACGTTGAGCAATTCTCGGGAGATGGATGTGTGTGATAATAAAAGCAATCCACCGAGTATTCTCGGAAGCAGCGAAGACGGAGCCGCCGTCTATAAATTCCGGAAGTCCGTTTCCATTCTTTCCCACCGCGCTGAGCACGCCACTTCAAGGGTCACTCTTTGAAATCGCTCCAAGCTCACATATTTCCGATCTCATCGACTTCGCTTCTTCGTTGG
>JBLHHN010000417.1:0-5422 GCA_047616785.1 Verrucomicrobiales bacterium | reverse complement strand
GAGCCTTGGCTAACTGAGTCCTCAGCCGTCGTATCTCTAGCATCTGATTCACGGCCAAGTCTTTCAAAGCTCTCGTTTCGTCAGGGAGGTTCTTGGTCATCAAGGCTCTAAGGGCTTCATCACCTTCTGGCATCGTCCCGGCCACACTTTCGACCCATTGTTCCAGCTTGGGGAAATCATTCATGCCGGTGTCCGTGAGGGCGATGGACTCGGTCACCACGCCCTCCTTCATGAGGACGAGTGTCAGGGTGCATTTGCGATTCAGGGCGTAGTCACCGGGACCTTCCAAGCCATCCAGACTGAGAATGAGTGGATTGTGTAATTTCAATGAACCGTTGACTCGCTTGAGCATGGCCTCGCCCGCCGTGCGATCATCATTGAGCATGATGGAAAACCATTGAAATCCGAGCAGGCTGTGTTCATGGCCTAACTCATCAAGCTTGCGAATGACTGGCGCGGTATTGCGTGAGAGGTCGTGGATGAAGAGCAAGGCCCCCGGTGCCGAACCGATCTTCTCCATGGCGTCGAACTCCTGTCCAGCGAGAGGCCCGGTCAATGCATAACAGGAGGCGGCGCCTGCCTTGCTGCCCGCGGTGGGGCCAGAGATGAGGGCTGGTTCTTGTGCAATTGTTGCTAACGGCCAGAGGAGCAAACCCAAGAGTGTTGAGAGTCGTCGGTGCATCTGGGCAATATCGCGGTTTCGGGCTGGTTAGGCAAGACCGGAGTAGATCATCGTTGGGTGGGAGACCTATTTGTGTGCAAATACTTCCGATCGTGTTTGATTGGTGCCTATGAATCGCGCGCGCTCTGGATTTATTCTTCTTTCTTCGCTTCTTTCTTTTTCTAGTATCATCGCCTCTCCTAATATTGTCTTAATCCTCGCGGATGACATGGGTTATGGGGATGTGGCGGCGCTGAATCCGAAGTCGACCATTCCCACGCCGAACTTGGATCGTTTGGCCAAGGAGGGGATGACTTTTACGGATGCGCACTCGGGATCGGCGGTGTGCACGCCGACGAGGTATGGGGTCCTGACAGGGCGTTACTGTTGGCGGGGTCAACTTAAGCGTGGGGTGCTCAATGGGTATGGTGCGCCGCTTATCGAGAAGGGGCGGGCGACGGTGGCTTCCTTTCTGAAGAAGGAAGGCTATGCGACGGCTTGTGTGGGAAAGTGGCACTTGGGCTTGGGATTTGTGCCCGTGGATGGTGGAGAGAAGAATGCCTTTGATTACACGAAACCGCTGACGGATGGGGCGCACACGCGTGGGTTTGATTACTCTTACATCATCCCAGCATCTCTGGACTTTCCGCCTTATGTCTACATCAAGGATGGTCAGGTGACGGGGCCGCCGGATCGGACGCAAGCGGCGCAGGGCTTCCCTGCCTATCTCCGTAAAGGGCCCATTGGCTCAGACTTTCGTATGGAAGACGCTTTGGATCATTTGTTAGAAAGAGCGACAGGTTACCTCGAGTCTCGCAAGGAGTCGAAGGAGCCGTTCTTTCTCTATTTCCCACTCACCGCTCCGCACAAGCCGGTGCTGCCGCATGAGCGGTTCCGTGGTAACTCAAAGTTAGGGCCTTATGGGGACTTTGTCATGCAGGTGGATGCGACGGTCGGTGGGGTGTTGAAGACACTCGACGAAACGGGGCTGGCTGAAAACACGTTGGTGATCTACACGAGTGACAATGGCTCTTTCATGCATCGGTTGGAAGGTGATGAACCCGGGCATGTCATTGATGCGACGGTGCAAGCTTACAATGCACGGCACCACACGGCGAACGGGAAGCTGCGCGGGACGAAAGCAGATGTGTGGGAAGCCGGGCATCGCGTGCCCTTCTTTGCACGCTGGCCAAGCAAGATTGCGCCTGGGTCGACTTATGGGGCGCCGGTCTGTCATGTGGATTTGTTTGCGACGTGTGCGGAGATCGTCGGGAAGGATCTTCCTAACGATGCGGCGGAAGACAGCTTCAGTTGGTTGCCTGCCATGCTCGGGAAGGAATCGAAGATCAAACGTGCGCCCGTGATCAATCATTCGGCGAGTGGTACCTTTGCCATTCGTGATGGAAAGTGGAAGCTGGTGCTCGGAAGTGGTTCAGGTGGGAGAGCCGCCCCCAAGGGAAAGCCCTTTGAGAAACCGTACACGCTTTGGGATCTCAGTGAGGATCTTTCTGAGAAACAAGATCTCATGAAGAAGTATCCTGACATCGCCGACCGTTTGGAAGCGGCGTGTTTGCGCATCCGAGATAGCGGACGTTCGCGTTAAAGACTTGGTCGACACACCGAACCAACTGGTAGTGCGTAGTAGTATCCCGATGTCTGTGTTAGATCAGCAGTTCATGCGTTTGGTCTTTCAGATTGACTAAGCCGCGGTAGCGGTGACTTTCAGTCGCCAAGGAATCGGATTTCGGCAACCGGTGGCGATGGCCGTGTCTCGCCCTTTCAGCGCTTTCCGAATGTGACAATATCAACCCAGGACATCGTCCTGGGCTGCCTTGTGTCGGCCTTTCAGGCCGAAGCCATCGTGCTACGCCGGAAGCGTCGCCCTTCGGATAATCTGTTATGGTTGGCGAACGCGCCATTGCGGCCCTGATGCTACTACTGAACCAGGGGTGATCCTTTTCCTGGATTGCGCATGGCGCCACTGCCAAGATTGCCACGTGCGTGACGCGTATTGATCCGCGGCGCGTGCTTTTGATAGTCGCTTTGCCGCGAGCTGTGATGAATTGGGAAACTGTTGCGGATCTCTAGTGATGCGATGGAGCGTGGGCCAGGCGGGCGAGCCAAGCGCGGCCAAGTAGTCGACGTCCAACGTGTGATTCGGATTCTGTAAGGCCATGCTGTAGTTGACGTGAGCGACGAGTCCGCGGTCGTTGACGAATTGCATGATGAAGAAGAGGCCGAAGACGGCGAGGCAGTTGGCGTTCAGAAGCCAGGCGAAGCCGTGATCGCGCTTGATCTTGATGACGAGCAAGACAAAGCCGGTGGCCACGAGCAGCAAGAAACAGAGAACATGCAGCCTGAGTAGTGAGAGCTGGAAGGTATCGACATACAGCTTGAGACGTAGGATGACGCTTCCCGTGAGGACGAAGTTCTGGACGATCCAGGCGTATGCGAGGGCTTTGACGCCGTGCGTTTGCACGACTTCTTTGGCTTGATGGAAGACGAGGCTGAGCACCACGGCCGCTAGGATCACGCAGGCAATGATGCGGTGGACGCCTTGATGCACGAAGTCGCTTGGCGTGACGCCTTGAGGACGGCCGGCGCCACTCCAGAGAAACCAAGCATCTGCGGAGTTGGCGATGATGAAGATCAGATTGACCACGGCAAGGAGGAGCCAGGTTCGGTAGATTGATAGTCTCGTTTCGGTGGGACAACGGAATCTATCCGGGATCTTGTTCTCTAACTGATCCATCCATTTGGAAGCCGGTGTGCGTGAGAGGAGCCCTAACGAAAGAAACGCCGTGCCGATCCAGAAGCAAAGGCGGCCTGGGGTGGGAGGTTCGAAGTCGCGGAGGCTCTCTAGAAATTGGCGGGTCCATTGAGAGAAGGTGCTCTGGAGAACGGCATTGCCTCCGCCTAACAAGATGATGAAGGGAATGGCGATGAGGGCCACGGGCCAAATGACACGCAAGCCCGTGACGATGCCTCGGGCGCGGTGGAGAAAGGAGTTGGATTGCACGGTTTCAGATGCCAGTTGCATGCTGGATTGGAGGCTGGCAACGGTGATCGGCACGCGAAGTGAGCCGAGGAATCCTTCCATGACCATGCGCCATCGGGAACCCAAGTGACCGTGGAGCCAATGAGCAGAGGCGTAGGCGGAGAGCATCACGAGGACGAGGCTATTGGAGAACCCGGGCTCGATGGCGCATTGGATGGCGGATAATGATAGAAGGACCCAGAGGATCCAATGATGGTTCGGCGCGTCGCGGTTCCAGCGGAGGACTAGCCAGAGCAGGGCAAAGAAGCTGGCACTACCAAGTCCGGCGTCGTGCCCGAAGAGCAGCCAATCGGCGGCGATGATCAGAGCTGCGGTGGCGAGGGCAAGCTTGCCTCCTTGAATGAATTGATGAAGGACGTTCTTGCGGGAATCCTGGCCCGCGTGTGTGAACGTTCTGTGAAACGTGTGTGAAGACTCTGCGAATTCGACGGCTCTCTAAGAGCGGCGTCGCCGAGCGAGGACGCCAATCGCGCCAAGAATCAAGAGGCTCGTGCTGCTAGGCTCCGGAATCACCCCGATCTTGCCGTAGGCAATCCCGGCTTCAGAATTGATCTTGGCGTCAAGAATGAGTTCGTCTTTGTCGTTGGTCACGGACGCGTTGAGGAAGCGTAAGGTGTCAGAGAAGTCGAGATTGCCTTCTCCGATCAGAGTTAGACTTAACGAAGCACCATAAGTCACGGACTCGCCAAAGACGAAATCAATGTCGAGGGTGGTGGTCAATGGATCGTCAGCGGTGAATGTGAGATCGAAGTCGGAGCCTGTGACAAAGGATTGGCTGAAGGGATCGGTGCGTTGGAAATTGTCGCCCCCGATCAGCGTGAGGCTCAGCGCTGACGCGAGTGTGCTGGCGGTGCCGGGCGCACGCCCGTCGATGGCGAACTCAAGAGGCAGCGTTCCGGACTGTCCCGTCTCGTTGTCGGCTTGGAGAATGAATGTGTCTGTGAAAGAGGCGGTCGACGAAGCGGTGTAGATGCGGCTATCTGAAGGTGTGATTTCGATCTTAGATCGCAGAACTCCTTGATCGGAAAAGGCACTGCCTGTCACGGCGCCGAGAAGGTTCGAACTTGCGAGATCTGCAGGTCCAAGGTTGCTGAAGAAGGCAGAGTCTGGTGTTTGTTCGTGATGATCGCCGTAGTGCTCGATTGCCAAGTCCGCCGAGAACGTGAGCGTGACAAGGGTCTCGGGTGAGGAGCTTTCGAAGAGCGTCGGATCTACATCTTGAGCCTGGACCAGTTGCTCGGTCATCGCTTGGATGGCTAGGAAGACGGAGGCCGTGGAAAGCACTTTGCGAAGACGGGAATCGAGCGATATGCCAAATCGTAAGCGTTAATTTCCATAAATTCAATAGAGATGGATATTTAAGTGAGCCAAGGCCTATGCGAGCACCATCTCGTACATGTCGGCCAGGAATCCCACCACCAAGGCGTCATCTATCCAAATGGCAGGAGCACGGAGATTTCCGGAGGGTCCGATGATGGCCTTTCGCAGATCGTCTTCGGTCGCCCCGTCCTGGAGCTTTCTGCCTGAAAGAGCAAATTCGACGATCTTCTTGCCTTTCGCCGCCACGACCCGGTCGGCTTTCAACGCGAGTTTGATGCCTTCGTTAGCGACGATCGTTTCCTTCTTGGCATCGACTTTGGATTTCACTTCCACTTGATGTTCGTCCATCCAGGACGACGCGCGTTGGCAGGAGGTTCATCCGC
>JBLHHN010000416.1:0-5434 GCA_047616785.1 Verrucomicrobiales bacterium | reverse complement strand
GATGGCATTAAATGCTTGTTTTAAAGACTCCAGTCAGTCGGAAATGCCAAATTTAGCGGGGTAAAGTCCGTCTAGACGCCATGCTGCCAGCGAATTGGGCGAAGGAATTCACGGCTCGCCAAGCCTTGGAGAATGAAGCGCAAGAGTCAGTCGCCGCCTAAAAACCGCCAAGCTCAAACCGCAAGCGCATTCATACGGAGGTTGCTCAGGCGCTTACAATCAACTGGAGCATCATCACAACCAGATCTTCGAAGTGGAGTTTGTGGCGTTTCTTAAACGGCATCATGTCGACTATGATCCGAAGTATCTCTGGGATTGAGCAGTCGCTCCGCGACGCAATCAAGTGCAACGCTTGTCCCGGGCGTTAAAACGCCCGGCTAACATGTTTTGTCGCTCCGCGACATCCTCGGGGAGCGCACAATTCTCGTCGCGTAGCGACGAAGCATGTTAGCCGGGCATTTCAATGCCCGGAGTCCAGGCTAACAGAATCCCGTCGCAGAGCGACCGGTCATCTGATTCGAATACCGATTCCATGACGAAACTCCGGGCGTTAAAGTGCCCATCTAGCATGCCTTGTCCTTCGGTGTATGACTACCTCATCTCACCCAACATTTTCTGAGCTTCCTTGATGGTGTCCTTGTCAACGTCAGACCGGATGATCGCTTTGAGGATCTCTTGCTTCGTGCGACCGCCACGTCGGCCACGCATTTTCTTCGCGGAAGTAAGGGCGGCGTGCGCGGCTTCTTCAGCAATCTCCTTATCCTTTAAGAGGTTTGTGAGGGCCGTAACCGATTCGCGGGTGCCGAGTTTTCCGATGATGGGGACGAAGAGACGTTTGTCTTCCACGCGTTTGGCCATTTCCAATCCTCCGAGGGCTTGCTTCAATCGGTCTTCTGGCTTGATACCATTTTTAGGATTCTCTAGCAAACGGCTCAACCCGCGCAATGTCAGGGTGCGATCTTCGTTGCTGATGCCATCTGCGCCTGCCAACTTGAGGAGAGCGGGACCTGCTTCAGTGCCAGACCATGTGGTCAGGGTCTTCATCGCCGCCTTGGCCAGGGCTTTGTCTTTGAGGAGTTCTTGTGTTTTTGAAAGAGCCTTTTCACCACCGAGGATGCCTAGGCAAGGGAGCAATTGCTCTTTGCCAGCAGCGTCCAGTGAGCCCATGGCGGCAATGATTGCGTCGGCCGCTTTGTCAGGCGCTGTGGCACGGCGACAGGCCTGGACGACGGCTTTGACTGCCGATTTGTCGTCACCTTTGGCGTAACTCACGAGCCGAATCATGTCCTCGCTGCTGACCAATTCGCCTAACGCACTGAAGCTCGCTTCGCGGATGGCTTTCGGACCTTTGTCCACATGCACAAAGAGCACTGGCACGGCTTTGGCATCGCCTCGTGAACCCAGTGCGCGAATGGCTTCCGTTCTTTTGAGCAGATCTCCGCTCTGTGTTGCAGAGACAAGCAAGGCATCAACCCCTGCTCCAGGCATGCTGGCGAGGGCCGCACGGGCGGCTTCTTGAGCGTCGGCATCATTGGCAAGAGATAGCATGCGCGTGGCGGCATCGACACCGCCTAGCTGGCCTAATACACGAATCATGTGCTGCCGAATCTCAGAGTTGAGCTTCTCGTCACCCACCATGTTGGCGAGCTGAGAGGCAACAGTCACATCTTTCGATGCACCTAGCACTTCCAACGTCATGGCCTGTTCGTTCACGGGCAAGTCTGGCAGTTTCACCGCGAGGACATTGGGCAGGACGCTCGGGCCCTTCAGGGATCGGCACCCATTGATCGCAGCCTGACGAACGGCGGCTTCTTTGGATTGCAAGGCGATCAAGATGAGATCATCTCCGCCTTTGGGGCTGGCAGCGAGGAGACCGCGCAAGGCGGCGGCTTGAAGCTTGGCCGGTTGATTGTCCTGATAGAGCGCCTCGAGAATCGGCATCGCTTTATCTGGATGATGCGGGGATAAACGTCGCGTGGCTTCTAGCAATGCATCCGCAGCGAGATGTTTCATCGAACCTTGCTGGGCAAGATCGGTGAGTGCTTTGATAGAATCGTCACTGGCGATCTTGCCCAGCGAGGCAATGGCGATGCGATGCAGATCCTTGTCTTTGGATTCGAGCTGGCTCTTGATCAAGCCAACCGCTTCGGCGTCACGGCGCTGTCCCAGACTATGGATCAGAGCTCGTTTCAGACCACGATCCTTCTCTTTCTCGGCCAGTGAACGCATCGCAGCGCTGGCTTCAGAAGAGAGATTCTGCTCTAGGGCACGGCGAGCACTCTCGCGCAGGTGGTGGAAAGGGGATCCCATCATCTTGGTCAGAGCAGGAACCGATTCGGCGCGGCCGATATTCTCTAGCTGACGTAGAATCCATGCTTTCGCGGCGTTGGAAGTCTCAGATTTGCCCAGACGATCTAACAGAAGCTTGATGGTGGCGTCTCGTGACTTGGATCCTGGCGTGCTGGCCGCTGACGTGAGATCGCGCAGAGCCATGCGTGGCTCGTAGCGCGCCGCTTCATCAGGCTGAGAAATGCCATCCAGGAGGGCATCGAGTTTCTTGTTGAGATCCTGATCACCCTCATGGTGATCGGCGAAAGCCAAGCCCGCTGAAGTAAAGGCAAGGCAAAGTGTGAGTGAAAAGCGTTTCATAAGAGAAAGTGTTTCGGCTATCGAGATAAAGTTAGAGAATGGTGTAAGGAGCACGACGAGGGCGATCCATCCAGCGAGCGGCATCGTCATCTCCGACGATCTGTTCTTTCGCAGGATCCCACTTGATCGGGCGGCCTAACCTTTCGGCGATGCCGGAGCAATGACAGATGGAAGCGGTGCGATGCCCGATGCCAACATGACAGATGGTGGGTTTGCGTGTGCGGATGCCTTCCAACCAGTTGTTCCGGTGATCCCGTGAATCATAGAGGTGGATGTCGTTAGGCCCGACCGGCTTGTGCACCAATTCGGCAGGCGTGGCGTCCAAGCGATCACCACGAGACACAGATACGGTTCCTTCAGAGCCCATGAAATGAATCATGTGCCCATTGGATTCAGGATGGTCACGCACGACCTTGGTCCCATCGGCGTAAATGTGCGTCTGATGCTCATTGCCTTTGTAACCCTTGGGAATGAACTCGACAGGGCCCGAGTCATCTTTGCCGAGCGCCCACTGAATGATATCGAAATGATGCGCTCCCCAGTCGCCGTTCTTCCGCGAACCATACTCCCAGAATCGACGCCAACCGCCGCCGTAATTTCCTTCCACGCGTTCTTTGTTGTAGGGGAACCAAGGCGTGGGGCCTAACCAACGATCGTAGTCGAACCCTGCTGGGATCGGTTCTGCTGGGGGATTGTGCGGCTGCGCGAAACCACCGAGATTGGCGTGGATGGTGTGGACCTTGCCGATCCAACCGTTTCTGACAATTTCACAAGCCTTGCGGAAAGCATTGTTAGAACGTTGTTGAGAACCCACCTGAAGGATGCGCCCATACTGCGCTGAGATCGCGCGCATGACCTTGCCTTCTTCGATGGTCAGCGTCATCGGCTTCTCCACATAGACATCTTTCCCACTCCGCATCGCGGCGACAGAAATGGGCGCATGCCAATGATCCGGTGTCCCGACCACGACCGCATCGATGTCATCACGCTCCATGATGCGCTCGAACTCATTGTAAGCATCACAGCCCTTGTACTTTCCTGATGCCTTCAAGTCGCCGTAAGCTTTCTCGACGTCACCCAAGCCCTTCTGCCGATGGCCTTCGTGCACATCGCACACCGCCATGACTTGGACATCTTTACGCTGCAAATGATAGCCTCGATGGCCACCCATGATGAGACCGTGACCGATGAGGCCCATGTTGATGCGATTGCTAGGAGCCGTTGTGCCGTCTTTGCCCAGCGCGGAAGCGGGGATGATCATGGGCGCGGCCAGCGCGCTCGCTTTCTTCAGAAGATCGCGTCGAGTGATGGAAGGATTCATAAGAAGTGGTTGTGTTAAAAAGTTGGTTACCAGGGTGTGCGCGCCCCGTTGACATTCAGAGTCTGTCCAGAGACAAACCCCGCTTCGGGCGAAGAGAAGTAGAGAACTGCATCCCCAATTTCCTCCGGAGTGCCCCAGCGTTGCATCGGCGTGGTAGAGAGATACTCGTCCTTGGCTTCCTGCGGGTCATTGACGTGCCTCTCGGTCGGGATCCAGCCGGGATTCACTACATTCACCGTGATGCCAAAGGGGGCCAGCTCCGTCGCCATGCTCCGGGTCCAGCCAATCTGTCCACCCTTCGCGGCCACGTAGGCGCTGAAATTTCCGAAGCTAGCGGGAAACACCTCGCTCCCGATGTTGATAAATCGTCCCCATTTCTGGGCCTTCATTGCGGGCAAAGTCGCTCGAGCCAGCAAGTAGGGACTCTTCACAAAGAAATCGAGCATGCTCTGGTAGAACTCCCAATCGTACTCCTCGATCGGCTTGAGAGGTTGGTCCGGCGTCGCATTGGGAACCACGATATCGATCGGCCCCAAGTCCTTCTCCGCCTGCGCCACCATCGCGTCAATTTCATCCTTCTCCACCGCACTCGCCTGGATGAGAACCCCTTCACCACCAGCAGCTTTCAGCTCTTCAAACGCCGCTTCCGCGCGCGCTTGATTGTGCGCGTAATTCATCACCACCTTTGCCCCCGCATTGGCTAGGCGAAACAGCACGCCTTTTCCCAGCCCGGTGCTGCTACCAGTGACCAGGGCGACGTGTCCATCAAGGGGGCGTGAATGCATGCCACGTGATTAGCGAAGACAGGCCGACGGGAAAAGTCGAAAAGCGTGAATTCTTTGATAGGTCAGCCATCTGGGCTGCCGCACCTCCATGATGGTCATCAGTTCTTGTTGAGACACGAAAGGCATAGACGGATCTTGTTGTTATGGTAATTATCAAAATGAAGATCCTTGCTCCACCAGTCGGCGCTCAGCTTGCTCCTTTTCGATAAACCTACACCAGCAAAACGCTCCTTACCGCACCGGAAGCGCGGATGCAGGAATTGCTTGGTGGGCTTTCAGGAGATCGATGTCATCTGGTCTGCAAGCCTCGTCTCGCGGACTTTGTTCAGCACCATGGCGAGGGCTTTCAAAGCATCAGCCAGAAGCACGTCGACTTCCTGGTTTGTCGGTTGGACGACTGCATGCCAATGCTAGGCATTGAGCTGGATGATAGCAGTCATGAACTTCCTGAAGGGCGAAACGCGATACCTGTGTGAACAACCTTTTCGGGCTCTCCGTCAGATTGGCTGGATGGTTTCAGGCCATTGAAAGGGCAGCTGGGTCGGCAGGAACCCGTTTCAGTCTGCAGGAGAAGGATCTTTCTGGTTCCCGAAAAACTCCCTACCTAACCGAATCCCGGCTGCGACTGGGCTCAAAGTATGGCGGCAGAAGCCCTGGAGACCTTGGCCTCTAGGCCTGC
>JBLHHN010000415.1:0-5473 GCA_047616785.1 Verrucomicrobiales bacterium | reverse complement strand
CCAGTCGCGGATGTCGGGCGGTAGCAGTAGCGGGGTGTCGTGGTCGATGTTGACGAATCTTGCGGCCATGGATGCACCTTAGCGACTCGCGCCGTAGATGTCACCCTAAGTCCGACAGGCTGCTAGGGATTCCAGGCTGGAAGCCTAGGCTACTTTTCGCTACGCTTTCGCATTCCAATCGACGCACTCCGCGTAGCTTGCTCCGCTACCGCCAAAGAGATCGATCGCACTTCCGATCGTGAGATCGACTTTGCCGCTGCTGAGCCGATCCACCAGTACCAAATCCTCCATGGAACGCGCACCGCCGGCATAGGTCATTGGCAAGGGCGACCATTGGCCTAACCGCTCAACCAAGGCTTCATCAATGCCCTGACATCGGCCTTCCACATCGGCCGCGTGGATGAGGAATTCATCGGCATAGCTCGCGAGATCTTGGAGCATTGCTTCTGTCACGGCGAGATCGGTGAGTTTCTGCCAGCGATTCATGGCCACGCACCACCCGTCTTCGGTACGACGACAGCTCAAGTCTAACACCAAACGACCTTTCCCCACTTCGGCAACGAGTCGCTGGAGCAATGTTTCTTGGAAATGCCCGTCTGGATCAAACAGCATTGAGGTGACAATGACATGGCTGGCACCCGCATCGAGATAGGACGCCGCATTCTCCAAATGAACACCACCGCCAATCTGAAGCCCTCCTGGGTAGGCCGCCAACGCATCTCGCGCGGCCGTTTCATTTCCCGGGCCTAACTGAATGACATGGCCTCCGGTGAGCGCGTCTTTCTGGTAATGGGCCGCAAAGTAGGCAGCGGATTGATCGCTGACAAAGTTCGTCTCGGCTTCGCCCGTGGCATCATTGAGCGTGCCACCGATGATCTGTTTCACCTGCCCTTGGTGCAGGTCGATGCAGGGCCGGAACTTCGTCATTAGCGACTCATGGATGCAGACACGCCACGGGTCAACCCAGAGAAGCGGAGGCTTGCGCCGATCGTCGAGCCCGCCCAAGCTGCCTCCATGCGATTCGTTTCTACACTTTCACTGCTTCTGCTCATCGGCATGACCTGGTCATGCGATCAAGCGGAGTCGAACCCGGCCAAAGAGGAATCGCCCTCGGGAATGGTCTGGATCCCCGACGGAGAATTCTCCATGGGCTCGAACGAAGGCCAAGCCAACGAGACCCCGGTCCATCCCGTGCGCGTGAAAGGGTTCTGGATGGATGAGACGGAGGTCACGAACGCTCAGTTCCGCAAATTTATCGAGGCGACCAACTATATGACTCAGGGCGAGAAGAGCTTTGATGCGAAGGACTACCCGAATGCGCCTCCCGAAGCGCTGAAAGCTGGGTCTCTCATTTTCACCAAGACCGATGGCCCGGTCCCTCTCGATGACCACATGCGTTGGTGGCAATTTGTCCCGGGAGCGGATTGGCTTCATCCCGAGGGTCCCGAAAGCACGATCGAAGGGCGGGATGATCATCCCGTTGTGTGTATTTCCTGGGATGACGCCAATGCCTATGCGAAATGGGTCGGCAAACGCTTGCCTACGGAAGCCGAGTGGGAATTTGCCGCTCGGGGCGGTCTCAAGAGCAACACCTACGCCTGGGGAGAAGATTTCGCCCCTGACGGCAAGCTCGTGGCCAATCTCTGGCAAGGAGATTTCCCCCATGAGAATACTGTAGAAGATGGATTCGGTACGACTGCCCCCGTGAAATCGTTTCCACCCAATGGCTACGGCCTCTACGATATCTCCGGGAACGTGTGGGAGTTTGCGTTTGATTGGTATGACCCAGACTATTACATCCGCAGCCCCGAGTTCAGTCCCAGTGGGCCCTCGGTCGATGAAGTGTTGGACCCGTCACGCAAGATCCGCCAAGACTCAGATCGCCGCCCGCAGCTTGACACCACGCCGCACAAAGTCATCCGTGGCGGCTCCTTTCTCTGCAACGACTGCTACTGCAAAGGCTACCGCCCCAGCGCACGTCAGATCTCAGACATGATCACCTCCACCAATCACACGGGATTCCGTTGCGTGAAATCTGCACCCAAGCCTGACTAAAAATCTGTGAAAAAAGATTTCCAATCGTCATCTCACTCCTAAAGTCGCGACGTGGCCTATCAGGTATTCGCGAGGAAATATCGCCCCCTTACTTTCGATCAGATTCTAGGGCAGGATCACGTTGTACAGACGCTGCGCAACGCCATCGCCAAGGAGCGCATTGCCCAAGCCTATCTCTTTGTAGGACCGCGGGGCACGGGGAAGACGACCACCGCGCGGATCCTCGCCAAAGCCCTGAATTGCACCAACGGGCCGAGCGCAGATTTCGACCCTCATGAAGGCATCTGTAAGGAAATCGCTGAGGGAAACAGCCTGGATGTGCTGGAGATCGATGGCGCCAGCAACAACGGTGTCGAGCAAGTCCGCGAACTCCGAGACAATGCCAAGTTCGCCCCATCCCATGGGCGCTACAAGATCTACTACATCGATGAGGTGCACATGCTCACCACGGCAGCGTTCAATGCCTTACTCAAGACCCTTGAGGAGCCGCCACCACATGTGAAGTTCATCTTTGCCACCACGGAGCCTAACAAGATCCTGCCGACCGTTCTCAGCCGTTGCCAGCGTTTCGATCTCCGCCCCATTCCGGAGCCCATCATTGCCGAGCATCTCTTACACATTGCCAAAGAAGAGAATGTCCAGCTGGATGACATGGCAGCGCACAGCATTGCCAAAGGAGCTGATGGCGGGATGCGAGATGCTCAGTCCATGCTCGACCAATTGGTCGCCTTCTGTGGCGCACAGATCTCTGAGAGTCATGTGCTAGACATCTTCGGCTTCACCTCCCATGAGACGGTGGCGAAGCTCACCACAGGCATCTTAGAGCATCGGACCGTGGACGCTCTGAACGTCCTGCACGAACAGACGGAAGCGGGAAAAGACCTGACCAAACTGCTCGCGGACCTCATCACCTACTGCCGCAATCTTCTCGTCTATAAGGTCGATCCCAACAACGCACTCAAAGAAACCGCCAAGCCCGTGGCCGAGGCCATTCGCGCCCAGGCCGAACTCGTCGCCACAGAACGTTTGTTAGACTTGATCGATCATTTCGCCGAGATTGATGCGCGGATGAAGTGGGCTCCTAACAAGAAGATGCATTTCGAGATCGGCGTGATCAAAGCCGTGCAGAAGCTTCAAGAAAGCAATCTCAGTGATGTGATCAAGGTTCTCAGCGGAGCGATCAGCGACGCGCCTGCGCTTCCAGTGGCCGCAGCGCCTGTTCAAGTAGCAGTTCCTCCTGCAACTCCTCAAGCGCCCCCAGTTCCAGCTGTAATTACTCGAGTCGCAGCTCCTGCGTCCGCGCCAAGCCCACCACCAGCCGCTTCTGCCCCCGAGCCCATGGCAGAAGTCGCCGCAGCTCAACCTCAAGAGTCCTCGATCTCCGATGATCCCCAGGACATTTGGCGACGGTTGCAGACGAAGTTTCCAATGATCTTCTCTCAAGCCGCTTTCGATGGTGTTGAGGAAAGTCGACTCATGGTGCGATTCCATTCAACGGACTTTGGGAAAGAACGCGCCACGAGCACGCGAGGCGACATCGACAAGTTTTTGAAAGGCATTTCCGGCAAAGACTTAAGATTGGATGTCTACATCGACGATGCCGTCCCCATGGGGCCCTCGGCCAATCCTCCAAAGACCGCAAATCCTGCCGATGCTCTGAATTCCCCTCCGTTTGATCAAGCCCCCAGAGGCGGCGGCCAATCTCCAGTCGCCAATGCTGGCTCCGCCCAGCCTGGTGCTCCCGTCAAACCACCTCCCACCGCACCCCTAAACGAACAAGCCTTCTACGAAGACCCACTCATTCAGAAAGCGCTCGACATGTTCGAAGCCACGCTGGAGAAGAAAGACTAACTCTTACCAAACAGACCCACATGAATATTCAAAAGATGCTCAAGCAAGCCCAGCAAATGCAGGCAAAGATGCAATCCGCGCAGGCCGATCTCGCCGAAAAGACTGTCGAAGCGACCGCCGGAGGAGGCAAAGTGACGGTCACGGCCAATGGCGGAGGAGACATCCTAAGCGTGAAGATTAATCCAACCGTTGTGGATGCAGAAGACGTCGAGATGCTAGAAGATCTCATCCTCAGCGGCGTGAGAAAGGCCCAAGAGAAAGCCAAGAGTCTCATGCAGACAGAGATGGAGAAAGTCACCGGCGGTATGCCCGGCCTGCCCGGGATGGGCATGTAGCCCGTCAATCGCTCGGTTGCACCCGCGCCATTCGTGTGTAGAGACAAGACGATCAGATAGATCCATCAATCCATGCCTACTTACGAATACCATTGCGAAGCTTGTGAAGAGACGTTCGAATACCGTCAGTCCATGAATGACCCCCGTCTTGAGAAATGCATCCTTGATGGTTGTGAAGGTACTGTGAAGCGACTCTTAGGTACCGGCGCAGGGATCATCTTCAAAGGATCCGGTTTCTACGAGACAGACTATCGTAGTGAGTCCTACAAGAAAGGAGCTGAGAAAGCTAACAAAAGCAGCTCCGACTCCAAGTCCGACAGTAGCTCTAGCGGCGACTCTAGCAAGAAGACAACGAAATCGACTGAGTCAAAGCCCGCCAGCTCGACATCGAGTTCTAGCAGCACCACAAAGGCGTCTTCTGACTAACTGATTTCAGTCAAAACCCTCTCCCTAGAAAAGGAGTGAGGCAACCCCTTGGCTAAAGCGAGAAACCCCCATTGCTCGCAAGAAATAACCAAGTGGCTGCCCCTTCAACCCCTAGTCCGAAATACATCGGACAGGTGAAAGTTAAGGTTTTTCAACCGCCAAAGCAAGGTGAAAGATCATGTCGTCTCGGGCCGATAATGGATGTGTAATGCGGCCACTACACCGCACACCTCATGTCAACACATGGTAAAAGTGCCGCGCGAAACCTCCCCCGATTACCGGGGTTGAAATCACTCGTAGGCATATACATCTCTTCCACGTCTCTCCAGATGAAACGTTCGCCCCTGGTGTATGTACTATTGTCGATGTCTATGCAGTAGGCCTAATAAGGCAGCGATAAGTATCAGAAAAACACTGCTCGGTTCAGGGACCGAGGTGCTTCCGCCACCTGCGGGTATCACGTTTCCTACCACCACAGAGTGCTTGCCTGCAGGAGCCTGCCCACCCACAGCGCTATTACCGACTCCTTGTGGCAATGGCAGTAAATGCTTTACAGGCGTCGCTTGTCCTGCGAATGAACGCACCTCTTCTTGCACAGCGACGAAAGAGGTGTGCTCCGTTAGGAGACTGTAAGTCAATCCCAACTCCGTCACCGCGTCTGCAATCTCTCTGCTATTCGCATGGCTAGGTCAACAGACGCGCTCGAGGGTCTACCATCAGCGACGGACACGCTGAAGCCGGGAGACCCATGTACATGTCCCAACGAGAAAGCCCCGAAAAGACCATTTGCACGATGTTAGCGCCCG
>JBLHHN010000414.1:0-5503 GCA_047616785.1 Verrucomicrobiales bacterium | reverse complement strand
CTGGTTGATGCCCTACCCAACTAGATACTGGTCTCCTCACCTCACCTCACCTCACCTCACCTCACCTCACCTCACCTCACCTCACCTCACCTCACCTCACCTCACCTCACCTCACCTCACCTCACGACGACCGGCCCAATCCTCACTTTATCTTCGCTTCCTCTGCGCCGAGGTCGATGAAAGCCATCAGAGCCATCCCAAGCCATAGAACCGATTTCATAAAGAGGATGTACGGTGGCCAGTCATTAGAATAAAGTGGAATTTCCTCTTGGCAGACGAAGAAATACCTCTAGTGTTCTATAGAACAGTGTTCAGATGCTAACAGAACGACAACAACAATTACTGGACTTCCTCAAGGAGGAACATGGAAGCACGGGCATCATGCCCTCCACGCGTGAGATTCAGGAGTACTTTGGCTTTTCCAGTCAGACGGCTGCTATCAGCCATCTCCGGGCGCTTGAGCGTAAGGGGATCATTCAGCGGCAAGCTGGTAAAGCACGGGCATTAAGTTTCACCGATGAGCTGGAGCGCGGGCTCATTGTCGATATCCCGCTCTATGGGCACATCGCAGCTGGGATGGCTGAGGACGTCGAGCAATCTCAAGAACGTTGCGTCTCTGTGGATGTTGATTCTCTTGGGATTTCTCGCTCGGCCAAGACCTTTGCCCTGCAAGTGCGTGGAGATTCCATGATCGATGCGCATATCTTGAGCGGAGATTGCGTGATTCTGGAATACCGCGAGCCGCGCACTCGAGACATCGTCGCCGCGCTCATTGATGGCGAGACGACCTTGAAACGCTACCTGGTGAAGAATCGGAGGCCTTATTTGAAAGCCGAGAACCCGATGTTTCCCGATCTTATCCCCGCTCGCGAGCTCATCGTTCAAGGCGTCATGGTTGGTTTGATTCGCAATTCCATGTCTGGGCGTCGGTGATTCGGACAGCCTCTAGCGTGCAGAGGCTTCTGCATTTCTAGAAATCAGCTGCTTCACGTAGATTCACTGCTAGAATCGGTTCATGGGGGAACCGATTCTCGATGCACGGCCTGCTCTCGTCTCAGCAGCAGGCGGGCTCATCGTGCTCATCGCGGTTCTCGCCAAAAGCAATTTCACAGACGTTGCCACCTGGTTCATCATCATTGGAGCGCTTGTGGCGGGTGCCGGAGCCTGGTGGTTCCGCCAGCGCACCCTGGAGCCTGATCGGCAGCTGGAAGAAGAGAAATCTCAGCTTCTGATCAACCGCGAGCAGCTCGATCGGGAACAACGCGCGCTCGACCTCTACAAATCGGAGGTCGAAGAAGAGGCCCTCGTCCTCGAGAAACGGCGCCACAAGCTTTCGTTACAGCTCGCGCAGACCGTGGGTTGGTGGGATCTTGAAAATCCAGAAGCCGAAGTCCAAGATCTTCCAGCCAACGATGAGCGCGAACGTCTCGTTCTCGCATTCTGCAAAGAAGCGTCCGAACGCCTCTTTAACAAGGTCATCGAGAATGGCTATGTGAAAGATGGCGTCCTCGATCCCGATGAGATCTACAAAGATGTCATTCATCTCTTTGAAGGCGTCGCCCAAGTCTATCAGCCAGATTCAGATCAGCCCTTGTTAGAGACGAGCATGGAGCAGGTGCTCAGATTCCTGCACAACGTATCGCTTCAACTCCTGGTTCAGTTAGAGCAGCTGCCCGTCGACGTGAAGGGTTACAACCTGCGCGAGACCTATCGCTTCGTGAAGAAGGCGATGGACTACTACGGCATGTATAAAAAGGTGAACCCTTATTGGAACTACGCCAAGCCAGCCATCTTCCTCGGTCGATTTGCCCTTGGAGCCAATCCTATTACGCTCGGCTTGAGTTGGACGATCACCGAACTCGCGTCTCTTGGAGGCAAGAAAATCTCCACACGCTACACGAAGAAGTACGGCTTGCGCATGTTCCACGAAGCCATCCGCATCGTCGGTAGTGAAACGGCCGCTGTCTATGGTGCGAATTTCCGCGAGAAGGATCCTGATTGGGTCTATGCCACCGAGCTCATCGAGATGGTCCACCAGTTTCCTCCCAGTCGAGAATCTCTCGAAGCTGGCCTCAAAGAAATCGGCAACCTCCCTCTTCACAGCGAGTATGACCGAGTCTATCTCTTCCGTTGCATGGCCAATCGCTTCAGTGCCAAGCCACGCAACGTCCGCACGCGCGAAGTCATGGGCATGGCCAATGGCATTCAAGTCGCCAAACAGTTAGAATATTTCTACGAACTTTACTATCTCCGAGAGGATCCCGATCGAGCGCAGAAATGGTGTCGAGGTTTAGAGAACCGTCTGGGGGTGAAACTCCAACTCGCTGGCACAACGACGAACGTCGAGAGACCAGACGAACTGCTCGCGGGCTTCTACTCGCTCGCCAGCTATCTGTTAGGACACAAGATGTTAGAACTGGACATGGCAGAGAAGCATCTCAGCGCCTCACGGATCGCAGCGGGGATGGAAGGTGCCGCCCTGACCAAGAGCTTGCTGCAGGTCCGCCAGGCCCCGCCCATGGTCTTCGATTACCCAGAGAGCTTGCTTACGAAGGAAATCTCCGATTGGTTCCTGCAAGACCTGATCGACCTCCAGCTTGAGGTTTTCCCGAGAGACGCTGACAATACCATCATTGAAGAAGCAGCCTCATATTTCCGAGAAAAGCCTGGCCCCTGGACCGACCGGATTGACGAGCGCTGCCGTGATCTCTTGTTAGGACAACTAGATCCAGAGGCCCCACGACCTTCATTGGACTGCCGCGCGTCCCAAGCACTGCTTGCGAGTCTTGGCCCAGACGAACGTCTCCAACTGCTCTATCCCGTGAGCGGAGTGGAGGGCTCAATCACCTTCAAACGCACCTTCAAATCTCTCTTCCTCATCGGCAGCAATCGACGCCCGCTGGCCCTTATCGGCACAGAAGAAACCAACAACGCGCGCATGGAAATTGGCATCCTATGGCGTCCCGACGGCATCCCACTCCAGCTGGATCACTCCAAGACCTTCCTCACACAAGCCTATCGGCTCCGAGGGGGCACCTGGAATACAGAGCACTGTGAGGTCGAGCAAGACGGCCCACCGCCCACCATCCGCATGCGTAATCGTCGGGGCTCCAGTCACGAGGGTTACTTCGAGGTCTTCCAAGATCGCGTGATCCAACTCAGCGGACAGATCCAATCAGCCGGTGAAGAGTTAGGAAATTTCGGAGAAACCGAAACCTCGTCCTGAGAAGAGCTGCGAGAACTACGCAGTGCCCTCTTCCGCCCCTCGCACCATCTCCATTTCCAAATCTGCGCGCGTTTTCTCGAAGGCGTCTTGATCCAACTCTCTGGGAACGTGTCGCAAAGGAGACAAGACAAATGTCACTCGTGTGAACGGCTTCGGTACGAGAAAGCCGTCCCATGTCTTCAGTTTCCATGCACGATCAAAGCGCAAATGCGCAATCATGATCGGACACTGCGAGAGTTGAGCCAATTTGATCGTCCCTGGTTGCAGTTCGTATCGAGGCCCTCTCGGCCCATCGGGTGTGATCACCATATCGGTGCCGTTCGCCAGCGTCCGGACCATCTCGCGTAGTGCCGCAGCAGGACGTTTGTTGGACGAACCGCGCACCGCACCATGACCAAAGCGCTGCGCGATACCGGCGATGATCTCCCCATCATTGCTCTGGCTGGTGAGCACATTGCCAATCCGATCCGGACGGAACTTCGTCTGCACAAAGGGCAACATGAGAACCCGGTTGTGCCAGAACACCCAAATCACCGGCTGATCCGCCTGGTCACCCGACAAACCACTCTGATCCTCGAATCGACAGCGGATGGTCGCACCCAGCACACGGATCATCAGGTAAGCCAGACCAGCGATCAGCCTTGGATGGCGTAGTTTCTTGAGAAGCTTAGACAACGGTTTGCATTGAAGCGGATCCTAGGGCGTCCGTCTACCAATCTTGCACGCGACGGACCTTATCTTCACCGTCATCCACACCGCGCCACGGCATTTCAGGCTCATTCTCAGACACAATGACCCTCTTCAAACCGCCCTTCCGGAAATCCACACAGTCGAAGTTCACCATGAATCCCATTTCGAGGCCGGAAAGTTGCAAGTGACTCTTAAGCCGTTCCTTATGGATCTGTTCCAGCTCGTCGACCGCATACAGATGAAGCGCCATCACATCCTCAACCACGAAGTCGATCGTGAATCCCATTTTAATGTTCAGCCCCTTGTAATTCACCGCCACAGGATGGCGCTCCTTGAAAAGGATCTCACGCATCCGGAATTCATGAGCCAAGCTAGTCCAGTACGCTTCCAAGAGGAGGCCGGGCCCAAGTTCCTTGTGCACCTCCATCAGGGAGCCCACGACCAAATGAGGCAATTCCCGAAGATTCAGTTCCATCTCCTAATCAGACCATCGTAAAGCCAATCTGCTCAAATGAAACTAATTTCTATAAACGAGAGCCTTTGCAAGCAAAGTCAGTAGGTCCAGCCCAAATAGGTGTGAAAAACCTTGCACTCGATACTACCAACCGCGAACAGCCAGTATATCGAATATATACAATATCGAGTCTTCCCAAACATTGAGTGAATCCATATCGATCTCAAGACATTAGCAAAGGAACAAACGCATCGCCTACAATCGGCGTAACTCCCTTATCATAAATATGCTGCACCCGCAGGAGGGGCGCGGGTGCGGCTGAGAAGGGGCTGTGTCGCGGCAACCCCCAATCTGTCACCAGAGAAACCAGGTAAAGACCTGATCTCACAAGCTTAGAGCACTACTAATAACGGTTAGTGACAAAGAATCACCATTTTTTCACGGAAATATTCGATGATAAAAATATCGTCCAAACGTCGAAAAAAACCTCCGCCTAAAAATTCTTGCCAAGGATCAGGCGTGGGGGCAGTGTCCCCCCCCCACGAGCGACTTTCCTACGGACAGGTGTCAGAGTGGTCGAATGAGCACGCTTGGAAAGCGTGTGTGGCAGCAATGTCACCGTGGGTTCGAATCCCACCCTGTCTACCACTCGTGTGACTCTGAAATGCGAACTTTCTGAGCCAAATCTAAGAGCACACGGCACTTCTCCCTGCGCCTGTGGAATAAGATAGGCCTACCTTTTAAGTAGCGGACCTCCAATAGAACTGGTGACAGTTCCGAGCGCTCCGAAAGAAGCGTCGCCACTTCTTTTACATCGGATTGGCAAGGTGCTTGACTTGATGAAGAGCGTCTGTGAGACGGACTTGCGGCAGTCGCTTTCGAATATCGAGGAAGCAGAGGCTACAGAATAAAATAAGGTGCTCCGTCAGATTGGCTGGATGAAATTCTAACTGAGGCGGTGACAAACCCGCCGTAATCGGCTTAAGCTCAGGGTTGTGAAAGTCCTAAATATCAAAGCCTTATATGATTTCGACGGGTATGTCGTCGACAAGATTAGCTGCCAGATAATGGGAGCGCAAGTTAACCTTGAGTTCGACGGGCGCTGTGGGCCTAGTTGTTCGAACTGCGGCATC
>JBLHHN010000413.1:0-5524 GCA_047616785.1 Verrucomicrobiales bacterium | reverse complement strand
TCGGAACCGGCAAGGATGCACTATTTCGGCGCTTTTGGAGAGTCAGCAGAGAATCGTGAAGAGACCCAGAGGATCCAGGAGTTTGGCGCGATCGATCCGCTGGAGGAACGCCCGTGATCCTGGACACGAATGCGCTTTCAGCGTTTGCGAATGCGGACCGAGATCTCCTCAAGGTGTTGCCGAGTGACCGTATCGTTAACTGGAAAGGTGTCGCGGTTTCCCAAATTCTACGCTAATTTTCAAGGGGTGAGCGAAACAGAAATTGAACAGGGAGCCCTCAGCTTACCGCAAGATCAAAGAGCATGGGGCACTGCCCAATTCAAGCAGGTGCGAGTGGTTGAAGGATTCAAAGTGACATGGTAATACTTCCCATAGAACAAGCTGGGATTCCGAGGGCGAATCTTACCAGAAACCGAAGGATTGAGAGAGAATGAGTGAATACTGACAAATGTAGATGCGAGACTCCTATCGCATCATTGGGAGTGACCTTGCTGGGGCTGGAAGGCGGCTGGTCTTTGACTCCGTTGTGATCCCGTGCTGGTCAAGTTCACTGCCAGACACGACAAGAGTCTCGTGTCTACTTTTCGGCTTCGATTCATGGGCTCATCAACTTCACCAAGTAGCGTAGTTCTCCCTCGACATCCTCATCCCGCGCCACGGTGTCTGCCACTTCCTGACGGAGCTGTCGCGCAAATTGCAGGCGCAGGTCATGCCGAGACGCGCCGCATTTTCGACATTACCAGAGCTCTCGACCGTCTCTCTTAGAGCGGCAAAGAACTCAGCGCGATTCTTCCAGCGCTGAGCGATCGCGGCCATTGAGCGCGTGACCAACGTCTCCACCCAGAGTCGATCGAAGGCGTTCTCTGGCGTTTCCGCGCTCGCATGCAAACCAACCGTGTCGTCGGCCTCCATTTCATGCCAGGGCTGAAGGGCCACCTCGGCATCGCGCTTCACGTTGATGCTGCGATTCCGTTCGTCTCTCAACCAGCGACGCAACAAGACGAGGAGGAAATTGCGACAGCGCCCACCTTCTTTAGAAACTCACGCGCTAACAGATAAGCGAAGAAGCCCTGCGTGTCGTCCTGAGCTTCCTCATGTGATCGCCGGTTGCCCCGCTGATAAGCATAAACCGGCTTCCAATAGGCCAATGCCAAGTGTTGCAACGCCTCGGACGGACCACTCTCTTCGTCGTCCTTGGTGGAAAGCACCAGGGTCCAACGCGTCGGGGTGAAAGGATGATAAGTCATTGCACGACAAAGACTTATCTACAGTCTGTATCGTAGTCCGAGAAGAATGAGAAGCCTCTTCGGCAGAATCTATGGAGATCTTCGGCGGTTGGAAACCGCCGCTCCTTGAGGCTTAATCGAGATCTGCGGAAGGCCAGCCTGACAGGCGTTCCGCGATGTCTTCTTCATTCTCGCGGATGGTCGGATCCAGGTTGTAGGGATCTGATAGGGTAGCCACTTGGTTTGACCAACGCACACTGTCCCAATCGACAATGTAGTCGTCATGGACGGGATCAATCTGCTTCATCAGACGCGATCGCGCGGCGGCGCGTGTCGTGCTTGGGGGTTCTGTGAAACATTCGGTGACGGCTGCCTCTAGATCCACGGACCAGGGGCCTTCTTTGGACAATGGCAGACCCAGATTACGCTCGGGGATGACTTGGTGGAATTCAAGGTCCTGTGATTCTAGCCAGGCATCGGTCATGAGGATGCCTTCGGCTTCACAGAAATGCTCAAAGAGATACTTCTTGGTCACCCAATCGAGGATCCCGACGAGGGACGTGGTTTCTCCCTCTTGAAGGGCGTCATTGGTTTGTTTCCAAAGAGCCAAGAGCGCGTCAGTCTCGTCATCTCGGCCTTGAAAATGTTGCGCGGCACGCTCGCGATACAATTCTAGCAGATTCACTGCCGGCACGTGAGCGCCGTCATGGAGAACCACGTCCCATGGCCCATCTGGATCGTAAGAAAACTGCTTCAGCGTGCCGACGGGATTCAGCACCCGGACTTCGGGCATTTCCCCTATCTCTAACAGATCAAGCACGAGCGATGTGGTCCCCAACTTGAGGAAGGCCGCTGCGGGTAAGACATTGGTATCGCCATGGAGCAAATGAAGTCTCCGATACATGCTAGGATCAGCCAGCGGTTCGTCACGCGTGTTGATGATGGCGCGGTTTCCTTGAACCCATCGGAAGAAATCATTCTCCACATAGTCCGCACGCTGCGTCATTTGGAAGCCTTTGAAATTCTCTAGCAAAGCATTAGGCCCTTCGCGCATGAGCTGCCGCTGGATTTCCAAACCCCCGACACGACCTGATCCCGTGTAAAGACTGCGCAATGTGAGATAGGCGAGCAGTGAGAAAATGGATTCATCCGTCGTCGGCACATTCCGATTCATCGAGTAGTTCTCATGACACCCGAAGGTCGCCCCCGTGTAATGATCGACGTTGTTGCGAATCAAACTAACGGAATCCTCCAGTCCCAATTCATGAAGTGCTTCTGCTAGCATCCGATCATTGGCGCGATCATAGCGGACCACTTCCAGGAAACTTGCGCATTCCGGGGTGCACATTTCGAGGTGGCCCATGTCTTCATAGACGCGCCCGCCATTGAAAAGAAACCCTCCATTCCCGGGCTGTTCATCCCAGTCCCGATGATGCTTATCGATCAAGCCATAACGCTGATTCTCAAAGAACCAGTCACGGAGTTGGCCGATGACTTGATGTATGGGCAAACCCTCACCGACGAGACAGCCGTATTCTGTCTCCAAGCCTATCAGACGCCGCCGTTGCTCAGCCATCCACGCTGAGAGCTTGGTACTTCACTTTGCCGCTGGCTCGGCGATCTAACAGAGCCATCTCAATGATCCTCCCTTGAAGATCCAGATTATCCAATGACAACGCCTTGATATCGCTCCCGATGCGTCGCCCTTCACTCATGGCTTGCCACATCGCTAACAAAAGCCCCAGCGTTCGATTACGATTGGCATGTGGCTTGAGGCGTTCTTTCAACCAGATCTTCGCCTGAGTCGCCGCAGCATCGTTGGCCGAAACTACGGAGAGACCGTCATTCACCGCAGTGAAATTCCCATCGTGACTGAACTCCATGAGCATATCTTGCTCTGGCGTCGCACCCACTTCCGCGAAAACGCCATTCACAATAAGCGGCGGCTCGAAGACACTTTCAAAGCTCGTCTTCAACGCAGGACTGAGAGAGTAACTCATGAGTCGGCGCAACGTCACATCCTGTGGCGAACGATTGAAGCCTTCCAAATGCGCGGCTTCAATGGCGGTCTGCCGGATCTTCTCAATGTCCACAGGATTCCCTAGCGCAGCCACAGCGTGCCGATCATAGATCTCGAAGATCTTAGACTGACCCAAGCCAACACCGACTAACAAGATGCCTTCTGGCCTGGAAACGGCGAAGACTGGAGTAGCATGCGAGAGCTGATCGCGCACATATTCACCGCGATCTCGGATGGCTTCGAGCCATTGGAAAAGTTCACCACTCATGAGCCTTTGTTTGCGGCCTCCCACCAACTTGCTTGCTCCGCCCCTGTCACTTTGCGTAACTCTCCTGGTCGCAGACTGTAGATCGAGGCGTAGCGCTCGACATGAGGATCGACGCCACCAGTTGCGGAATCAAACTTCGCCGCCGTGGTCAACAGGCGGAGCGCCAAGACGGTGGCCTGTTTCAGATCAAGCTTCTGTGGACGGGGCGAACCCCATTTCTCTTGGTATGCTAAGATGCTCTTCACATTGAGCGAACCGGAACCCGAAGCGGCGTAAGAAGCGGTTTCAAATTGCGCGCCTAACGGATCGTAGAAGTAGATCGCCGGTCTCGGCTTCCCTTGCGATCGATCGACTCCGGCAAAGATAGGCACCACCGTGCCGATGCCTTGGAGCGTCAGTGGCAGATTATCCTTGAGCAAACGTGAGACCGCACGGGTCTTGGCCTGCAGGCTCATCGTTTGCAACTGACTGCGACGATAGAACTCAAAACTCGTTTCTAACGTTCGCGCCATTTCCAAGGCCATGGCCGGGGAACCCGCGATGGCCATGATCGATTCGCTATCAAGCGGTAAGATCTTATCGACCACGTCTGAGAAGATCATGTTGCCAGCCGTGGCGCGATGATCGCCTGCCATAAGCACACCTTGACGATAATGAAAGGCGAAGACCGTGGTGGCTTCTAAGCGATCCTTTTCAAACGCTGAAGGATCATGCGCTATCGAAGGTAAAAGTGGCTGTTCTGGTAAAAGTTTGAGGAAATCTCCGTCCATATGTGAATCGCGAGTGGACGTCATTCTCCCGTACGCTGCCGATACCGTCGAGCCTGATCGGGGTCCACCTTACGCATGCGCTTGAGGAGTTCCTCCGTATTCGGTTTCTCGACTTTCGGGGTGGAAGGACCATCACCACCGCCGTCTCCTCCTCCGCCGGGAGCAGGTGCCGGAGGACGCGTTCTTCTGGCTTGATCAGGCATGGGAGAAACCTAAACGGTTTTCACCGCTTTTGCAAAAGGTAGCCGCGAAAGTTCCTTCACCGAGCTCGCTTTCTCGATAATTTCAGCGGCTGCCGCGACTTCACTCGGGGAAAAGAGCCCCCGCAGATCAAGCTCAAGCCTGCCCGTTTCTTCCTTCAGTTTCACATGATCCCATTGCGCCGCTTCCACTTGCGCCCCGAAACGTTGCACGCAGAGGCCGCGAATGCGTGCCCGAGTGTCCTCAGGAGCAACGAACTCAGACGCCATTCTCGTCGGCAAGCCTAACGGCATCATAAATGACTCCGCCTCACGCAGGCCGTGGAAAAGCCCCTCGCTTTCATCTAACAGATGATACGACAGATCCAAACTCATCAGCCATGGATCGTCCTCACCGACACCTTCGGCCTCACGGAACTTCGATATCAGTTCATACTTGGCGGCCCAGTCCAACCGATCCGCCACATTCTCAGGAGGGCCTGACAAATCCTCGAGAATGGCTCGCCAATCGCCTAACTGAAATCCATCGCTCGGTTCCGCGCAGTACTCCGAAGCAAGCTCGAGGTAGGTTTGTTGGATCTCTAGCGCTGTCGCACGTTTGCCATTGGCCAGAGTGCACACCCATTCTCTCTTGGGATCTCGTGAAATGGATCGGATCGCGCCGATTGGATCTTTCAACTGCGGCACACGCTCAGGATCGATTTCACCTAACATTGCCAAGACCGCCGCCGTGGTCCCGACTTTAAGATACGTGCTGTAGGGCGAGAGATTCGCATCCCCCACGATGACGTGAAAGCGTCGCCAATGCTCGCGGTCGGCATGAGGTTCATCGCGGGTATTCACGATCGGCCGCCGTTGCATGGTATCCACACTCTCCAACTCGGAGAAGAAATCGGCGCGTTGAGAGATCTGAAAGCCGGGCCCACCATAGCGATCCTCCTCTTCCCAGCCAAACTTGCCTGCACCGCAGAAGACCTGCCTGGTGACGAGAAAAGCCAGCATTCCCCGGCTGATCGTGCGCCAAGGCACGCTGCGCTGCA
>JBLHHN010000412.1:0-5578 GCA_047616785.1 Verrucomicrobiales bacterium | reverse complement strand
GTCATACGCTGCCCCGCAGAGTGCACTGACCTCATCGGCCATGATGTCGATGAACGTGTTACGGATGGTGCCTCGGATGAAGGCGTCGAATATCGTGGAGACCTCTTTGCTATCGTCTTGACCTAGCGGTTGGATGATTTCAATGTGATTCATGGATGGTTTCTGGTTTGTATTTGTCCGACTTTGCGTAACTGCGGAGCCAGAAACCATCCAGCCAATTTCTAACAATTCATGGGGCACTGCCACTGCTGAAGAAGAGGAGAAACATGACGACGATTCTTTCGGGCTGTAATTCAGTGCTTGATTGAACGTCGAAGCGCCATCTTCATCATATGATGAAGATGGCGTTTCTGTTGAACGAGTATCGTCCCTTTGGCGGCATGCCGAGGGACTGCGTTCATCTGGCCAGGGAAGCGGCTTCTCGTGGACACTCCGTGACCATCGTCACCCGTAGCTGGCAGGGCGATCGCCCGGACATCCCAGGCCTCGAGATCGTGTTGATGGGGAAGTTCGGCCTGACGAATTTCCAGCGCGACCAGAGATTCATTCGAGCGGCCACGGCATGGGTGGACGAGAATCCCCAAGATCTTGTTCTTGGCTTTCTACGAATGCCAGGGCTCGATGCTTACTTCGCTTCCGATCCGTGTTTTGAAGCCAAGGCGCGTCGCCTCAGATCTTGGTGGTTTCGTCTGACGCCACGTTATCACCGATTCGCGCATGCGGAGAGCGCGGTCTATGACAGTGGTCTTGACACACAAATTCTTCTGCTCCATCCGGGTGAGACCCCCCACTATCAAGATTACTACGGCACGGAAACGAGTCGTCTCCATGTGCTTCCACCAGGAATCAAACGTCCCGATCCTGATGCGGAAGCTACCCGTGAGGATGCGCGTCTTTCCGTCAGAAACGAACTCGGCATCCCCTCCTCCGCTCCCATGCTCTTGTTAGCAGGCTCAGGATTCCGAACGAAGGGGCTGGACCGTGCCTTGATTGCCCTCGCCACGCTGCTGGACGCTCACCTCGTTATCGCTGGGCAGGACAAATCAGACCCTTTCCGCAAGAAAGCGGATCAGTTAGGCATCGGAGCGAGGGTTCATTTCCTTGGCGGACGCTCGGATCTGGATCGCTTGATGTTGGCGAGCGATCTCTTGATTCACCCCGCCTACAGTGAGAACACAGGCACCGTGCTCATCGAAGCGCTCGTGCTTGGCTTACCGGTCGTTGCCACCGCCGTTTGCGGCTTTGCCTCCCACCTGCAAGCGTCTGAATGTGGCGTGGTCCTAGCGGAACCCTTTTCTCAGAGTAAGTTCAATGACGTCCTCAAGGCACTTTTAAAAGATGCCCCCCTCCGGGAAATGATGCGGCGCGCTGGCAGCGCGTATGGGGTCTCGGAAGACCTCTACAGCTGCCACCAGCGCGCCGTTGATTTGTTAGAATCGTTTAGTGAAGCCTAATCGAAGCTACGGCAGCACCTTGACCTTGATGTCTTTCAAGAAGGTCACACTTTTAGGATCATGCCCTTGGATGGCAAATGTTCCTTCGTTGATGAGACGCCCTTTAAAACTGTCTGGACGCTCTGGATTCTCGGGCTCAGTGTAATCCACCACTTGCTTGCCATTGATGGCGATCTTCACATTCTTGCCTTTCACTGTGATCTGATAGTCAAACCACTCGCCATCAAATGAAGGCGCATTCTTCAAGACATCTTGGATGCCGTAGAGACTGCCTGTCTTCCGATCATCGGAGTGTGTGGAGTTGATCTGACATTCGTACCCTTTCTCAGGCCAGCCCTTCTCTTGGAACTCGGTGTGAAAGTAGAAGCCGCCGTTGGCGCCCTTGGTGGTCTTCACTTTCATCTTGAGCTCAAAGTTCTTAAACTTTCCTTCATTGACTTTCCCATCATAGAAGAGATGCGCGCGGCCGCCTTTCACCTGGATGGCGCCGTCCACGATCGTGAAGCAGTCAGGCTTCTCATTGTTGGATTTCCAGCCTTCGAGGGTCTTGCCGTCGAAGAGAGAAACGTATTCTTCATGGTGATCGGCCAGGGCCGGGATCATGCTTGTGAGCACGAGTGAGGTCATTAGTAACAAGGTCTTTTTCATAATAGATGCGTTCCTAGGTTCAACGCCGCCAACATGTAAAAAGTTTCGGCATGGATCGAGCGAATATCTTGCGAGAAGAGCCCTTGGCAAGGTAACCTCGAACCATGACCCGATTATTCGCCCTGATCCTCTCCACCTCTCTTTCAGCAACGCTGAACGCCGCAGAACCGCGATTCCGCGCTGAGACCATCGATCCAGAGATCTTCATTGGCTACGGGCTGGCCATTGGCGACGTGGATGGGGACGGCAAAGTGGACATTCTCTTGGCCGACAAGTTCGACATCGTCTGGTACCAGAACCCGACATGGGAAAAGCATGTCATGGCGAGCAAGCTCACGCTGAAAGACAATGTCTGCATCGCCGCCGCGGATATCGATGGCGACGGCATGGTGGAGGTCGCCGTTGGGGCCAATTGGAATCCTGGCAACACGCTGTCTCGACGTGAATCAGGGTCTGTTCACTACCTTGTTCCTCCGGAGGACCGAACCAAACGTTGGACTCCCGTGCAACTTCCTAACGAACCCACTGTGCACCGCATGCACTGGGTGGCCGCCAAAGGGAAACAACCTCAACTCGTGGTGCTTCCACTGCATGGAAGCGGAAACAAGAATGGAGAAGGCGACAACGGTGCGCGCATTTTTTCCTATCATATGCCGAAGGATAACATCACGACTCCACCGAACTGGAGACTCACACTACTCGACGAAGCCCTTCACAAGAGCCACAACTTCGATCCCTTCGGAACAGAACTCGCCATCGGCGGCGCGGAAGGCCTCAAGATCATCAATGCCGCGCATCCCGCCAAAAATGAGCACTGGATCGGCGAGCCTGGCAAAACCCTTGAATCTGGTGGCATCGGTGAAGTCCGTTGGGGCCCCTATCCGAATCACCATGGCAGCGAGGATCATCGCACCTTCGTCGCCATCGAGCCACTGCACGGGAATACGGTGGTGGTCTACGGTCCAGACAAGAAGCGCACTGTCTTGGACGAAACCCTCGCACAAGGACACGCATTGGCCTGCGGCTCTTTCCTGCCGGGAGATCGCCAGCAAATCGTCGCCGGATGGCGAGACAAGAATGCTGAAGGGAAAGTCGGCATCCGGATGTATCTTTCGGTAGAAGGTCAATGGATCACCCATACCATCGATGATGATACGATGGCCTGCGAAGACTTGAAAGCGGCCGATCTCAATGGTGACGGCAAGTTGGACATCATCGCCTCTGGCAGAACGACCAAGAACGTGGTGATCTATTGGAACGAGAGTTAGCCGATGGGGACGGCGGCGTGCCCATCGGCTACTTTAGGTGGGCTCGGCCTAGGCCAAATTCGTTGCTCATGGCGGCTACTTTCCCGTCTTTAAAGTGAACCTCGATGAACTTTGAGCTGCCGAATGGTTTGCCATTCTCATCTTTCAAGGTGGCCACTTGCTTCTTCGTCGCGGCGTCGAAGACATCGGGGGTGTGACTCCAGGCGTACTTTCCATCCAGGCTGAAACAGACCCAGCCGTGACCGCCCATGCTCAGCTCGACCTGGCCTTTGGCTTTGGGAGGATGTGAGGTGACATCGAAGATGAAGAGCTTCTTCCCATCTTGATCGCTGACCCAAAGCTCCTTTTCGTCCGGCGTGAGTCCCGCTCCGTGAGTGCGATGCTTGATCGGTTCCTTGCCGGCAAAGATACGATGCGGCACTTCGCCCGTTTCCAAATTCACCACATCGAATCCGACATGATTACCCAGGCACACATAAGCGAAGCGATTGCAGCTATCAACGGTAAACGGGAAGACGCCCGACTCTCCGACTGGCTGAAAGGTTTTCAGAAGTTTGCCTGAGTCGGCTTGGAACATGGTCAGGGTCGTTTCAGTCCCGAGGAAAACGTATTTTCCATCCAGAGTGGCGATGCTGTTGTGCGCTTTCTTTCCCACGGCAATCTCATCGATCTTCTCGCCCGTCTCGGCGTCGATGACGAGGAATCCTGAGCCGGTCCCACTCCACCACCAACCTGTCGGCACATAAATGCGCTTTCCGTCCATGGTGATGCAAGAGCGGTCGCAGCCAAGATTGTAGGTCTTTTCCCAGACCACTTTCTCAGTCTCCAAGTTAAAGCAGCCTAACCGTTTGCTGGTGGTCGAATAATAAACACAACCCGTCTTCTCGCTGCCGGTGAAACCTCGAAGCCCTTCCTTGAAGATTGGGATCTCGATGCGTCTGACGAACTTGTGCCCATCATCGATATCGAAGACCATGATACCGGTTCCAGAGACACCCTCTTTCTGAGCCCCGTCAGGCGTGGCCATGTAGAGGTAACGCTTGAGAGCTTCTTCAGCCTGAAGACTAACACACAAGCACAAGAGGATGACAGCGAGGAGCCATGGGCGTTTCATAGACTCTCGTTCTATGAAGTGATACCTCTGAGGTCAAGCACCTGTAATCTCAGTTCGTCCGACGGAACGTGAAGGTTCCCAGCGGAGCCACCACTCCTGCGACGTCCAACGGAAACCCCGTGATCTGCGAGATGGGCTGTTGTGGATTGGTCGCGCTATTGCCGGAACCGTACGTGCTGCCACTGTCTGTGCCCGCATCGTAAGGAGGAAGGTTGACGACGACCTCGTCTTTCCATTCGTCGTTCTCAAAGAGGATCACCCTATGCACGCCGACAAACCAATCCGGACTCGGAGCAATCATGATGACCACAGAAACCAGTGGATGCGCCCGAGTCGCGGTGAATGTGACTGTCCTCTGCCCATTCCCGGTCCCAACACCCTCCCCAGATAAAATCACTTCGCCTGCATTCATCGCATCAATGGCGGCCTCGACTTCATCATCAAGTGGCGACGGGTTTCCTGTTTCCGCCATGATCTTGATGCCTTGCGTGGCCACGGCGCCGGGCGCCCAGAAGGCAACTTGGTCATTGTGCGTTCCACCAATGAGCTTAGAGAAATGGTCAATATCGACAGGGAAATCCGTGGGATGATTGGTGTCTGTCCAATCGCCTTGAAACGTCAGTTCATACTCAATGTCGATGAGTTAAGGAAAATGAGCACAATTGCTTGAAGTAACGCACTTCGATGATAGTGTTAATGTCTTGTAACATCACGCTCTTCCTAACAATCACAACTCGAATTATAGTGGCTATGGCGCGAGATGCCCTCACACACGTCTAAAGTTGGCTCGGGCATCTTTTCTTCTCTCTCGAAATCACTCCAAGACCCGGCTTTCGTTCAACGTCATCCCACCGCAGCGTCGGCTTTCACTAGAGATCGCAAGTCGCAAGCTTCCTTTTCATCGCCTCTGCCTGATTCTCATCTGGAATCTCCGGTCAGCCCTTCACATCGATCTCGAACGTTTCTTTAGTTCTACTTTGTTAAAATAGTGATTTAGGAGGACCGTGCTCTCGAATGAATATCTTCTGTCTTCGTTCAATATCTCGAAATCGTTGCCGATGACGTTCTCGCACCGCGTCAATCTCCGATTCAAT